>DATIWK010000198.1:0-3092 GCA_035519395.1 Anaeromyxobacteraceae bacterium
CCTCCGCCTCGCGCCCGTCGTCGCCGTACACCACCACCACCTCGGCGCGTGAGACCTGCGAGGCGTCGCGGACGAGCGACGGCGACGACGCGTGCACCGCGCCCGCCACCTTCCAGCGCGCCTGCTGCCACGCCTCGTCGCTGCGCGCATCCACGAACGCGACCGACTCGCCGCGCGCCATTCGCGCCGCGACCTGGCGCGGGGTGATCCTCGAGACCATCAGCACGTGTCTTCTCCTTGCTCGGACCGCGGCGGCACCGCTTCTGGTGCTCGCCGCCCCGCGGGTGACGGGCGGGTCGCGCCCCTCGATGCACGGCGCGTGCCCACGCGGTTTCCGGGCTCCGGATTTGCACAGTTGGGAGAATCAGGCCTCCGGGACGCGCTCGATCCACTCGATCCGGTGCGTCCCGTCGAACGCACCGCATCGGCCCCTACGCACCCGGCGGAGCGCCCGACGCGCTGCGGCGAGGTGGCGCTGCTCAACCGAGCGCGCGAACCGCCTGGGCGACGACGGCGAAGTGGAGCGCCGCCGCGACCACCACGAGCGCGTGGAACACCTCGTGGTAGCCGAGGACGCGCGGGAACGGATCGGGCCTGCGGGTGGCGTACACCAGCGCACCGACGGTGTAGAGGAGGCCGCCGGCGCCGAGCAGCGCGAGCGCGCCGGTGCCGAGCGCGGCCCACAGGGCCGGAAGGCACGGCAGCACCACCCACCCGAGGAGGACGTATGCGGCGGCGGAGAGCTGCCGCGGGGCGCGCGGCCAGGCCACCGACTTCACCACGCCGAGCGCGGCACCCGTCCACGCGATCGCGAGCAGCACCCGGCCCGTGGTGCCGCCGAGGAGGATGCAGAACGGGGTGTAGGTCCCCGCGATCAGGAGGTAGATGGCCGAGTGATCGAGGCGGCGCATGACGAGCCGCCCTCGGGGCGGCCACTGCGGCCGGTGGTAGAGGGCGCTCGTGAGGAAGAGCCCGAAGAGACCCGCGGCGTAAGCGAGCGCGGCGCTGCGTGCGTGTGGGCCGGCTGCCGCGGCGAGCAGGATCCCGGCCGCGAGCGACACCGCCGCGGCCACCTCGTGGAAGACGCCGCGGAGGATCGGCTTGTCCGTCCGGGTCGCGCTCATCCTCCCGGTCTAGCGCCGGCGCGTCACGGCATGGTCACCGCTCGACGGCCGGGGGGTCGGAGGGCTCGCGAGAGAATCCCCTTCCCCCGGGAAGGAACGGGTGATCCGCCGCGAAGCCACGGCCATTCCCTAAGGAGACGCCATGAACCGCCGCCTGCTCCCACTCGCCGTCATCGCCGCGGCCGCCTGCGCCGGCAACGCCGCGCGCCGCGACACGGTCACCGAGGTTCCCAAGGCCGACGCCCCGTCCGCCGCCGCCACACCCGCTGCTCCGGCCGACGCCGGCGTCCAGGACGCGTCCGCGGCGTCGTCCGCCGACGACGCGTGCGGCTTCGCCCGCGTCCACTTCGGCTTCGACAGCGCCACCCTCGACGGCGAGGCGCGCGAGGCGCTGGTCGCCGCCGCGAAGTGCATCGGCGACAAGAAGCTCGTGGCCGTCACGGTCGAGGGGCACTGCGACGATCGCGGCACCGAGGCCTACAACCTGGCCCTGGGCCAGCGCCGCGCCGACGCCGTCCGCTCCTACCTCGAGAACCTCGGCATCCACACGCAGATCAGGGTCGTGAGCTTCGGGAAGGCCTACCCCGTCGCCGCCGGCGAGACCGAGTCGGCGTGGAAGGAGAACCGCCGCGCCGAGTTCCGCACGCCCGGCCAGAAGCTCTCCGACGGCCAGAGCGCCGCGCCCCAGGGGTAGCGCCTCCTCGCCCCGGGGAGGCCACGTGTTCCCGCGCCGCATCCGCGCCGAGCTCCGCGCCGGCGGCTGCACCGAGGACGAGATCGCGCTCTTCCTCCGGATCGACGGCGCCGCCCGGCGGCGGGCCGGAGGCCGCACGGCGCGCCGTGCGCTTCGCGGGATCCGGCTCGCCCTGGCGAAGGTGGTCTGCGCCCTCGTGACCGGTGGGAGCCACGGCCGAGGAGGCCTCTCGCCGCGCTCAAGGTGACGGGGCCGGCGGCTTCGCCTTGGCTGCCGCGGGCGAGGTGGGGGGCGGCGCCGCCCCCCCGGCGGCGCTCGCGGCCGTTCCTCCGCCTGCGGTGGCCCCTCCGCCCACCGGCGCCCCTGGCCCCGCCGCGGGCTTCCGCGCCGCCGTGGCGCCGGCTACGGCCGCTGCCGCCGAGGCTGCCGCCGCGCGCTTCTCGGCGTCGCGCAGCCTGCCGCGGAGGTCCTCCGCCACGCGCGTCGCGCCGTCGAGCTTCTCCGAGGCGGCACCGAGATCGTGCTGCAGCGCCTCGAGCCTCGCCTGGAGCGCGTCGGCCCGCTCCCGGAGTTGATCCCGCTCGCCCTCGACGCGGGTGAGCCGGTCGGCGCGCTCGCGGGCGGCGGCCAGGTCCGCCGCCAGCCGCTCGGTGGCCTTCTGGGCCGCGGCCACCTCGCCGTCGAGGCGCGCGGCGCGCTCGTCCGCCGCGCGCCGGGCCGCCTCCAGCGCGTCGACCCGGGCCCGCAGGTCCGCCGCGGCCTGGGCCGCGTCCGTGGCCGCCTGACCCCGGGCGGCGGCCTCGCCCCGCGCCGACGCCACCTCGACCCTCAGCTTGGGGAGCTCCTCCAGCTGCGCCCGCGAGGCCTGGATCCGCTTCTCGAGATCCCGGACCTGCTCCTCCAGCTCGCCGCGCCGCTTCCCGAGATCGGCGTTGGCGGCCTCGAGCGCCTTCCCGTCCTCGGCGAGCTGGGCGCGCTGCGCCTCGAGCTCCCGCACGCGCCCCTCCGCGCGCACCGCCGCCGCGGCCAGCACCCGGTACCCGGCGAAGGCGAGGGCGGAGGAGACGGCGAGCGCCAGCGCCAGCGTGCCGAGGACGCTCGCGTTCCGGCGGGCGAACAGCGCCGCGCGCCGCAGCGGACGTCGGAGGTCGGCCTGGGTCGGGTAGAGCTCCCGGAACCGGCGCAGCTCCTCGGCCATCTCGCCGGCGCCGCGGTAGCGGCGCGCCGGCGCGGGGTCCATGGCCCGCTCGACGATCTCGGCCAGCCGCTCCGGG
>DATIWK010000199.1:0-34242 GCA_035519395.1 Anaeromyxobacteraceae bacterium
GGCCGCGCACCACCTCGACGGTGACGCGGACGGCGCGCACCGGCGCGGCGCTGCGCGAGGTGACGAACCCCCGCACGAACAGGATCGGCGGCCCCCGCGCCCGGTCGTAGAAGCCGCTGGTCACGTCGCGGGTGGGGAAGATCCCGGGATCGCCGCGACCCAGGGCGGCGAGGATGGCGGCGGGGCGAAGCGAGGCCGCGTCGAGCGACCCCCCGCCGCGCCACACCACCAGGAAGGCGAGGGCGACGATCAGCAGGGCGACGAGCGCTGCCAGGTTGACCGACATCGACCGCAGGCGCGACGTTCCCTGCCGCAGGCCGGCGGCGGCGGCGTCCGCCTCGCCGGCCGCGCCGGAGCCCGGACGCGGGGACGGCGCCGCGGCCGGGCGGGCGGACCGAGGCGCACCACCGGAGTCCGCCGCGCGCGCGACGGCGGGCGCGCGGGCCGGCGCGGGTGCGAGCTCCGGCGGGACCTCCTCGAACTCGTCCTCGCCCACCATCCCCGGCTCGGCGGCGGGCCCCGCGTCGAAGGGATCGTGGCCCGCCCAGCCTGCGCCGCCGGGTGCCGGGAGGGGTGCCGGCCCGGCGGCGGGCGCCGGTGGCGGCGTGGTCCGATCCTCGAGCGCCAGCGCGTCGCCGCCGGCGGACGAGAACGCCGTGGTGGCCGGCGCGTCCATCGGCGGCGGCGCAGCGAGCGGCTTCTCGCGTCCGACGAGGAGGTCGGCGAGGTCCGTCTGCAGCCCGGGCCGATCGCCCGTGGCACCCGGAGCCGGCGCGCGCGGCGCGACCGCGGCCACGAACGGATCCGCCCCGGCCGCGGCGAGCGCCGGCGCAGGCGCGAACGGATCGACCGGCGGAGGTCGGACGTCGGCGGCGCGGAAGGGGTCCACGGGAGCGGCCGGCGCCGCGGCGGGAGCGGAGAACGGATCCGGCCCGCGCCCCGGGGAAGCGCCGAACGGATCGTGGGCGGCGTGGGGAGCGGCGAACGGGTCCGGCACCGGTCCGCGATCCGGCGCGCCGAACGGGTTCGCGTCGGAGGCTGGGTGGGGCGACGCGGCGGTGAACGGATCCGGCGGCGCGGCCAGCCCGAACGGATCGGCGCCGGGCGGAGCGGGGGGCGACCCCGGCGACGCGCTGGCCGGCGTCGAGCCGTTCCACGCGAACGCCTCCGGCCTGGAGCCGGGCTCGAGGTCGAGATCGACCTTCCCCGGCGCGCCCGCCGGTGGGGTCGCGGCGGCCGGCGGATTCGCCGCCCCCACCGGGATCCCAGCGGCTGGATCGACCGCCAGCGCTCCCAGATCGCGGTGGACGAGGAACACCGACTGGCACCTGGAGCAGCGGACTCGCGCACCGCGGGGCCCGACCTTCTCGTCGGACACCCTGAACTTGGTCTGGCAGCTGGTGCAGACGACGATCATGAGACCCGCTCAGGTGCAGATCTTACTTCGGCTTCCCCCTTGACACCAAGCGCCATGAACGAAACAATCCCTCGAAGTCCGCACACTTACGCGCACCCAGGACCCGGGCCCTTCCAATGAACGGCGACGAGCAGAACACGACCGAGCCCTCCGCGAGCGGGCGCGAGCCGAAGGTCATCAAGCGTTACACCAACCGGAAGCTCTACGACACGGTGGAGTCACGGTACGTCACGCTCGACGAGATCGCCGAGATGATCAAGGCCGGCGCCGAGGTGAAGATCATCGACAACCGGACGAAGGAGGACCTCACCTCCGTCACGCTGGCGCAGATCATCTTCGAGGAGGAGAAGAAGACCTCGCGGATGAGCCTCAAGACGCTCCGCGACCTCATCCGCCAGGGCGGCGAGTACGCGCAGCAGCTCGTGGAGGGCACGCAGGCGGAGCTGCGCGGCCGCGTGGAGGCGGTGCGCCATGCCGCCGAGCAGCGGGTGCAGACGCTCCTCAACAAGGGCCAGGCGACGGGAGACCGCGCCCGGGAGCTGGTGCAGGCCTCCCAGGAGGCGGTCGTGGCGTTGCAGAAGAAGGTGGACGAGCGGGTCCGCTCCGCGGTCGAGGGCATGTCGAACCTGTCGGAGGTCCGCCGGCAGCTCGAGGAGATCTCCGGGCGGATCGAGAGCCTGGAGAAGAAGCTCGACGAGCTGCAGAAGAAGTAGGCGCGGCCGGGCCCCGGCCGGCGGATGCCCGGCGGCCTGCGCCCCGCACCGGCGGGGGTGCCACCCTCCGGCGTGCGCCACTTCGCGCCTTGCCCGAACGCTGCGTCCGCGTGACCGTTCCGCCGTGGCGCGGTGACGAACCGGTTCGCCCGGACCGGCGCGCGAGAGGGCGCCGCCGGGCTGGAGGGGGCCATGACCCGTCGCTTGTCGCTCGTCGCGATGTTCCCCGCCGTGCTGGCCGCGGCGGCGTGCTCCAGCGGAGGCAGCGGCGCGAAGTCCTCCGACGCGCGCGCAGCGTCGATCACGCTGTCGGCCGGGACGCTCGCCCCGCCGTTCACCACCGTCACCGCGCAGTACTACGCGGACGTCCCCGCCGCGAGCACCTCCTCCGTGGGCGTGACGGTGACCCCGTTCCACGCCGGCGCGACGGCGACGGTGAACGGCGCCCCGGCCGCGGCGGGGACCGCGCACGCGGTCGCGATCGCCTCGGGGTCGAACGTCGTCACCGTGGTGGTCACCGCCGAGGACGGCGTCGCCACCGCGACCTATGCCCTCGAGATCTTCGGGATCGACGTCTACGCCGACGCGTCAGCGGCCGACGACCTCGGCCCCGGGGACGCCGCCCACCCGTTCAAGACGCTCACGACGGCGATCGCCGCGGCGGGCGCGGGCAAGGCCGTCAAGGCGCGCCCGGGGACCTACGACGCAGCGAACGGCGAGATGTTCCCGCTGCGCCTCTCCGGCGGGCAGATCCTGGTGGGCGACCCCGCGACCCGCGGCAGCGGCTCGACCGCGACGCTGGTCAAGGGCTACGGCGCGGTCCCGGAGGCGGGCGGGTTCCCGGCCGAGGCCGCGCTCGTCGGCGCGGCGGGGTCCCGCGTCTCCGGGTTCGCCCTCACCGCCGACAGCCCCCCGAACCTCACCTTCCTCGTGCTGGCCAGCCCCGGGACGCAGACCGTGAGCCGCAACGGCTTCGACCCCGACGCGCAGGCGACCTACGGCGGCGTCTACGTGAGCGGCGCCGTCCTCGTGGAGGACAACGTCTTCGACACGTCCTCTTACGGGACCTACCTGTACGGTGCCTCGGCCGGCACCGTGATCCGCGCCAACCGCTTCCTCACGGTGGGCTTCCCGGTCGAGATGACGAACGGGGACGGGGTGCTGGTCGAGGCGAACCAGGTCACCGGCAACGGCCAGATCGGCGTCAGCACCCAGGGCGGCGCGCCCACGATCCGCGGGAACACGTTCGACCTCTCCACCGGATACACCTACGGCGCCATCCACCCCTGGCACGGGAGCCCCGTGATCCGCGCCAACGTCTTCGCTTGCGCGAGGGGCGTCCTGGTGGACGACGCGCAGCCGGACCTCGGTACGGCCGCGGATCCGGGCGAGAACGACTTCTCGGCCGTGACGGGCACCGCCCTCCTCCACATGGGGACGGGCCTGGTCACGGCCGTCGGCAACCGGTGGCCGCACTCGCCGCCCACCTCCAGCCGCGGAGGCGCGACGGACATCGTCGTGAACCGGACGGGCACCGCCACCTGGGACGCGGGCCAGGTCTTCCCGACCTTCATCCCGACGCCCTTCTCCTCGGACGCCTCCACGCTCGCCCTCTGGCACATGGACGACAGCGGGCAGACGCTGTCCGACGCGTCGGGGCACGGCCTGGGCCTGGTCCTCGGCGCCAGCACCGCACCCGAGCCGGTGGACCCCTACGCCAACGAGACCGGGATGTTCGGAACGGCCCAGTACTACTACACGTGGAACGACGCGTACTCCTCGGGCACGGCCTCCCTCGCCTTCCCGTCCACGGCGCTCTCGGTCGAGCTCTGGTACCGCGCCGGCTTCGCGGACCAGAAGCAGGGCTCGGTCTTCGCCGCCGGGACCGCGAGCGTGGCGGTGCGGTGGGTGAACGGCCAGCTCACCTTCAGCCTGGGCGACGGCGCCTCGTACCAGGACGTGTCCCTCGCCGACGCCGCCGTGAACGACCTGCTCGCGAACCAGCTGTGGCACGCCCTTGCCTGCACCTACGACGGGGCGACCGCGCGGATCTACCTGGACGGCGAGCTGCGGCTCGCGGCCCCCTCGACCGTGGCGATCGCCACCCAGGCCGGCTACTGGGTCGGCGGGCTCCCGGCGTCGGGCCACTCCATGTTCGGCCTGGTGGACGAGGTGCGGCTCTCGGGCGTGGCGCGGAGCGCGGCGGAGATCGCCGCGACCTACGGCGGGCCCTGAGCCCGGGCCTCACCCCGCGGCCCGCCGCAGCGCCCGATCCCGCGCCAGGATCTCCTCGGCGACGTCGGCCAGCGCCCGCGCCCCGCTGCTCCGCGGCGCGTGCTCGAACACGGTCTTCCCGTGGCTCTGCGCCTCGTCGATCTTCACCGACCAGCCCACCACCGTGGACGACACGTGCGCCGGGAAGCGCTCGCGCAGCTTCGCGAGGATCTCGTCGGCGAGCCGCGTCTTCCGGTACAGCGCCGGAACCACCATCGACAGCTCCGGCGCGCGCCCGCGCTCCTCGCGCAGCCGGTCGAGGCTCTGGAGGATCTCGGCGCACCCGTCGAGCGCGAGGTAGGTGAGCGCCACGGGGACGACGATCTCCGTCGCGGCGATCAGCACGTTCTCGGTGACGAGCGAGATCGAGGGCGGGGCGTCGATGAAGACCAGGTCCCAGCGCCCCTCCGGGATGGTCGCCAGCCGCAGCGCCAGCCGCTCGGCCCGGTCCGGCGCGGCGGCGACCGCCACCGGGAAGGACGCCAGGTCCTTGTTGGCCGGGAGGAGGTCCAGGTTCGGGACGCCGGTGCGCACCACCACCGCGTCGAGCGGCAGGCGCTCGTCGAGGAGCCAGTCGTGGACGGTGGGGCGCAGCCCGCGCACGTCCACGCCCAGCGACTTGCCCGCGTGCCCCTGCGTGTCCAGGTCCGCGACCAGGATGCGCAGGCCGTGCCGCGCCGCGAGCCAGGCGGCCGCGTTCACGCACAGCGTCGTCTTGCAGGTGCCGCCCTTCTCGTTGATGAAGGCGACGCGGCGCACCGGCTCACTCGCTCCGGCCGCCGCGCCCGACCTTCTCGGCGAGCCCGTCGAGCATCTCCTCGAGGTCGTCGAGGCGCTTCTTGAGCGCCCGGACGTCCTCCGACGACGGGAGGTTCGCGGCGTGGAGCGCCTGCTGGACGCCGCGCTCGACCACCGACCGCGCCTGCACGGCCGAGGAGAGGAGCGCCTGGAGGCCGGTCGCGAAGCGCTCGTCGGCGAGCAGCCGCGCCACCGCCTTCCCGACCGCTTCCTCGCCCTCCGCGATGGCCTTCTTCACCGCCGGGTTCTTCAGCACGTCGTCGAAGAGCATGGTGGACTTGTCACCCTCCCCTCGCTAGCTTGTCAAGCCTCGTGGCCGCCCCGACCCTCCTCGACCGGCGCCTGCTGATCGTGACCGGCAAGGGCGGCGTGGGGAAGTCGACGGTGTCCGCCGCCCTGGCGCTGCTCGCGGCGCGCGAGGGCAAGCGCGTGCTCGTCTGCGAGGTGAACGCGCAGGAGCGCGTCGCGCCGCTGCTGGGGGCGTCCCTGGCGGGCGCCCGCACGCGCGAGGCGGCGCCGCGCATCTCCACCGTGAACGTGACCCCGCACGACGCCATGCGCGAGTACGGGATCATGGTCCTGCGCTTCCGTGCCATCTACGACGCGGTGTTCGAGAACCGGCTGGTCCGCTACTTCCTGCGCGTCGTCCCCGGCCTCGGCGAGCTGGTGATGCTCGGCAAGATCCTGTACGAGGCGCGGAGCGAGGAGGAGGGACGCCCGCGCTGGGACCTCGTCATCGTCGACGCCCCCTCCACCGGGCACGCCGTCCAGCTCCTGCGCGTGCCGGCGACGCTGCTCCAGACCGTCCCGGCCGGACCGCTCCGCCGCGACGCGGAGTGGATGCACGCCTTCCTCGTCGATCCGGCCCGGACCGCGGTCGCCATCGTCACCCTCCCCGAGGAGATGCCGGTGAACGAGGCGATCGAGCTCGACCAGCAGGTCCGCGCCGTCCTCGGCATCCACCGCGTCGCGCTGTTCGTGAACGCGATGCCGGTGACCCGCTTCACGCCCGAGGAGGCCGCGCGCGTGGCCGCCTGGGCGGACGACCCGCCGCCCCTCGGGCCTGCCGCCGAGGCCGCGCGCCTGCAGGCGCTGCGCGCCCAGCACGCCGCGCGGGACCTGGCCCGGGCCCGCGCCGCGCTCGACCTGCCCACCGCGGTGCTGCCGCTGGTGCCCACGCCGGCCTGGGGCCGCAGCGAGGTGGAGCGCATCGCGACCGCGATAGCGACCTTCGACTGGAGCGCAGGGCCGGGCGGAGGAGCCTGGCTCGGAGCGACCGGGGGGATCGGGGGGGCGGCACGCCCCCCCGAGGACGAATGAGCGACGTGATCGAGAGCCTGGCACCGCGGCGCATCGCGGTGTGCGTCGGGTCGGGCGGCGTGGGGAAGACAACCGTCGCCGCGGCGCTGGCGCTCTCGCGCGCGCTCTCCGGCGGCCGTGCCCTGGTGTGCACCATCGACCCCGCGCGCCGGCTCGCCAACGCCCTGGGCCTCGCCTCGCTCGGGAACGTCGAGTCGCGCGTCCCCCAGCACCAGTTCCGCGCCGCGGGCCTGGAGCCCCGGGGCGAGCTGTGGGCGATGATGCTCGACGTGAAGCGGACCTGGGACGACCTGGTCGCGCGCCACGCGCCCGATCCCGTCCGCCGCGACCGGATCCTCAGCAACCGGCTGTACCAGCAGATGTCGTCGGCGCTGGCCGGCTCGCAGGAGTACACGGCGATGGAGAAGCTCTACGAGCTCGCCACCGACCGCGACTACGACGTCATCGTCCTCGACACCCCGCCCACCGCCCACGCCCTCGACTTCCTCGAGGTCCCGGACCGCATCCTCGACTTCCTCGGCAACGAGACGGCGCGCAGGCTGCTCGCCCCCGCGCTCGGCGCCGGGAAGTTCGGGCTGCGCCTGGCGCAGCTCGGGGGCGGGTACATCGCCAGGACGCTGGCGCGCTTCACCGGCCAGGACGCGCTCGCGGACCTGGGCGACTTCCTCCAGGGCTTCCAGGGCATGTACCAGGGGTTCAGGGAGCGCGCCGCGGCGGTGCGCGCGCTCCTGTCGCGCCCGGAGGTCGGGTTCGTGATCGTCGCCTCCCCGTCCGCGGCGTCGATCGAGGAGGCGGTCTCGTTCCACGAGCGGCTCCGCGCCGAGGCGATGCCCATCGCCGGCGTGGTCGCGAACCGCGTCACGCCCGAGCTGTGGCCCGCGCCCACCCCGCTCCCCGACGCCGCCGACGTCGAGGCGGCGCTCCTGGCGCGCGGGGAGCCAGACGGCGCGCTGGCGGCCCGGCTCGCCGCGACCCTGGGCGAGCACCAGGCGCTGGCCGCCGCCGACCGCCGGGCGCTGGAGCGCCTGTTCGCGCTCGGCTCGACGCCGCGCGCCGTGGTGCCCCGGCTCGAGACCGACGTGCACGACCTGGCCGGCCTCGCCAGGCTCGCCGTGCGGCTCTAAGATGGGCGCCCATGGCGCCTCGCTCGCTCGAGATCCCCGCCCGCGTGCGCTGCGCCGTGCCCCTCCTGGTCCTGGCGGCCGCGTGCGCCACCGCCCGGACCGCCGCGCCGCCCTCCCCCGGGCCCGCGCCGCAGCCGCCCCCTCCGGCCGCGAAGCTCGAGTTCGAGCCGCAGCCGGTGGAGGTCTCGCCCCTCGACCTCGAGCTCCAGGGGAAGAACGACGAGGAGCTGTTCGCGGTGGGCACCGCGGCGTTCTCCACGGGCGACTACCGGCGCGCGGCGGCGGCCTTCGGGCGCCTCGCCGACCTCCACCCCACCTCGCGCCACGAGGCCGCCGCGCTCTACGACGCCGGCCTCGCGCACGAGCGGCTCGAGGAGTGGCGGCCGGCGCTGGAGCGGTTCCGCGCGCTGGAGCGGCGCTACGTCGGGCCGGACGCCGTCGAGGCGTCGTTCCGGACCGCGGAGTGCCTCTACCACCTGCGCGCGCTGGGCGACGCCCGCGCCGTCCTCGACCGCCTCGCCGCGCGCGAGGAGCTCGGCGACGCGGAGCGGATCCGCGCCCTGACGCAGCGCGGGGTGGTGGAGCTGGAGGACGGCAAGCTCGACGACGCCGAGAAGAGCCTGCGGCTGGCGCTGTCGCGCTGGCAGGAGGCCTCCGAGCGCGAGCGGCTCGACGACTACTACCCGGCGCAGGCGCAGTTCTACCTGGGCGAGGTCTACCGCGAGGCCTTCCAGGCGCTCCACCTCGATCCCTCGGCCGGCGACGAGGCGAAGCTCGGCAGGGAGCTCGAGGAGAAGGCGGAGATGCTGCTCTCCGCCCAGGGGCACTACCTCCGCGCCATCCGCATGGGCAACGCCGACTGGGCCGTCGCCTCCGGCTCGCGCATCGGCGAGCTGTACGACGAGCTGTACCGGGAGCTCACCGAGGCGCCGCTCCCGCCCGGCCTCGACCCGGAGCACGCCGCCGCCTACCGGAGCGAGCTCAGGAAGAAGGTGCGGGTCCTCGTCACCAAGGCGATCGCCATCTACGAGCGGACGCTCGCGACCGCGGAGCGGGCGCGCGTGGAGAACAACAAGTTCGTGGACCGGACCCAGGCCTCGCTGGAGCGGATGAAGCGCGCCCTCCTCGATGGGGGGGAGGCGCCGCCCGGGCCCGCACCGGCGCTGCCGCCGGACGCGGGTCCCGACCCGGGCGCCGCCCCCGCGAGCGCCGCCGCTCGCACCGACGGCTGAGGCCTTCCCGCGCGACGGGCGCAGGGGAGCGCCGCCGCTCCCACTTGCGACCACCCGTCGCCGCGTCACGGGACTCGACGCGGCCGTTCCCTCGTGTACGCTCGGTCTCCGCTCGCTCCGGAGACACCGCCATGACCCGCTCCCGACGTTTCGCAGTCGCCTTCGCCTCGGCCGCGCTCCTCACCGCCGGCACGGGCAGCGAGAAGTCGAAGCCGCTGGTGAAGCCCGACCCGGAGCCGGCGAAGGTGGAGGTGCCGGAGCAGCCGCACCAGGTCCTCGGCAGCTGCCTCGCCGCGGACAGGAAGTCCTGCACCGAGTACGAGGGCGCGAGCCTGGCCGGGGATCCGAAGGCCGCCTGCGCCAAGGCGAAGGGGACCTGGGCCGACCAGGGCTGCCCCGCCGACGGGCGCGTCGCCACCTGCATCCAGCGCGCGACCGGCAGCGACGACCGCACCCTCACGCGCTCCTACGCGCCGATGACGCCCCAGCAGGCGCAGGCGGCGTGCAAGAAGGTGGCGCGGTCGGCGTTCCTCGCGCGCTGAGCCGGGCCTCAGCCGGCGTCGTCCCACTCGTCGGTCGGCGCAGGCGGCGGCACGCCCGGTCCCGGCTCCTGCGGCTGCGCCGCGGGCGGCGGCCCCGGAGGCGCGCTCGCCGGCGGACGCGCCCCGGCGCTCGGCGCGCCGCGCGTGAACGGAACCTGGACGCGCCCGAGGGGCTGCCCGGCCTCGCTCGTCACCTCGATCTCGACGGCCGCGCCGGGGAGGCTCGTCGCCGCCACCGGGAAGAACAGCACCGCGGACATCCGATCGTCCGGCTCGAGCCGGCCGTAGGGCAGCGGCCAGCGCGCGGCGCCGCGCGGCGGCGGTCCCGCGTAGGCGCCGGCCGGACCGTACGGGGTCCACCACGGACCCCAGGGCCCGTACGGCGCCCCGTACGCGCTGCGCGCCGTGAACGACGCGAACAGCTGGCGAACCTCGCGCGGCGGCATGGGCGCGAAGCGGTGACCATCCGGACCGGCGAGGGTGAACTGGCCCGGGCGCACCCGGAGCGCGACCCCGGCGCCGTTCTCGATCGAGACGTCGACCGGCGTCGCGTAGGAGTCCAGGTCCTCGGGCCATCCCGCCCAGGCATCGAGGTGGACCAGGAAGCGGACACCCGAGACGACCGCGAAGCCGGCATGCGGATCCCCCGCCACCGCCTGGTCGGGCAGCGCCGGGTGAAGCGGCGGCGCGTGGGCGCACGCTCCCAGAGCGACGACCGCCGCGATGGCGATGGCGCGGCCCGTCATGGACACCTCCCTCACCTTCCTATGCGGGCGCTGCCGCACCGCGCAACCAGCCCCGACCGGGTCGGTCCGAAGCGTGGGCACGTCCTGCCGAAGAAAGCTCGCGGGGCGCCGTACCGCTCAGGCTGCGGCCGGCTCGCCGTACATCGAGTCGAGCACCGCGCGGTGGCGCTCCTCGATCACCTTCCGCTTGAGCTTCTGCGACGCGGTCACCTCGCCGGCCGCCTCGGTGAACTCCGCCGGCAGGATGACGAACCGCTTCACGGTCGCGAACCTGGGGAGGGACGCGTTGAGGCGCGTCACCGCCTCCTGCACCGCCTGGCGCACGTCGGCGCGCGCCGCCGGGTCCTCCCGCGCGACGCGGCCGAGCCCCCGAGCGGCCGCCCAGGCCTGGACGGCCTCGCCGTCGAGCGTCACCAGCGCCGTGATGTAGTTGCGCCGGTCCCCGTGCACCAGCACCTGCGACACGAGCGGCGAGAGGGCCTTGAGCCGCCCCTCCAGCTCGGCCGGCGCGACGAACTTCCCGCCGGACGTCTTGATGAGGTCCTTCTTGCGGTCGGTGATGGACAAAAAGCCCTGCGCGTCGATCGCCCCGACGTCGCCGGTGTGCAGCCAGCCCGCGGCGTCGAGCGCGTCGGAGGTCTGGTCCGGCAGCCCGTGGTAGCCGCGCATGATCCAGGGGCCGCGCATGAGCACCTCGCCGTCCGGGGCGATGCGGACCTCCACGCCGGGGAACGGCGGGCCGACGGTGCCGATCCGGCGCGACCAGGGGAGGTTGCAGTGGGTGGCGGCCGACGACTCGGTGAGCCCGTAGCCCTCGAGCACCAGGACGCCCATCGCGTCGAAGAACTCGGCGATGTCGCGGGAGAGCGGCGCGGACCCGGAGATGAAGAAGTGCAGGCGGCCGCCGAAGAGGGCGCGGACCTTGCGGAAGACGAGGAGGTCCGCCAGGGCGTGCTGCGCGGCCAGCACCGGGCCCGGGCGCCGTCCCGCCTCCCGGAGCCGGGAGACCTCGCGGCCGACCCGGAGCGCCCAGCCGAACAGGGCCGCCCTGGCCGGGCCGCCGTCGCGCGCGCCGGCGATGACCTTGTTGTGGACCTTCTCGAAGATGCGGGGGACGGCGCAGACGAAGGTGGGCTTCACCGCGGCCAGGTTCTCGACCAGCTTCTCGACCCGCCCGTCCACCGCGGTGGTGAAGCCGATGCGGAGCTGCGCGGTGCCGATCATCTTGCCGAAGGAGTGGGCGAGCGGGAGCCAGAACAGCTGCAGCGCGCCGGCGTGGTCGAGGATGCCGGACCGCTGGATCGAGGCCGACTGGGAGACCCAGCAGGAATGGGTCAGCTCGACGCCCTTGGGCTGGCCGGTGGTGCCCGACGTGTAGATGAGGGTGGCGAGCGCGTCGCCGCGGACGGACTGGGCCGTCTCCTCGAAGGCGCCCGGGTGCGCCGCGTCGAAGGCGCGGCCCCGCTCCTCCAGCTGCGCGAGGGTGAGGACCCACCCGTCGGGCGTGGCGCGGCCGTCGAAGGTGATGACGTGGCGCAGCGCCGGCAGCTCGCCCCTCCGCGCGGCGAGCTTCGCGACCTGGCCGTCGTCCTCCGCGAACGCGACCACGGTGCCCGAGTCGGAGAGGATGAAGGCGCACTCCTCGGGGAGCGACGAGGGGTAGATGGTGCTGGTCGCCGCGCCGGCGCAGAGGACGCCGAGATCGGCGAGGACCCATTCGATGCGGGTGGACGAGAGGATGGCGCACACCTGCTCGGACTGGACGCCGAGCGCGCGCAGGCCCGAGGCGACGGCCCGCACCCGCGCCTCGGTGTCCGCCCAGGTGAGGCGCTTCCACCCCGCGCCCGCCGGGTGGCGGAAGGCCTCGCGGTCCGGCGTCTCCCCGACGCGCTCGAGGAACAGGTCGGGGACGCTGCGAGCCGTCTGCATCGTCACGTGAGCATCTCCTCCGAAGTTGGGGTGGCGCTGGCCACCATGGAGCGCAGGGCCAGGCGGATGAGCCTGGCCCGAAGCGACCGGGGGTCTGGGGGCCTGCTGCCCCCAGGAAGATGCCACGCGACTCTACGCAGAACCCGCGCGCCGCGCGACCGGAGAGGCAGGGGCCGGGCGCCCCGCCGCACCGCGCGCTGCGCGGTCGTCCGTGATAACGGCATGTCGTCCGTCACCACTCAACACCCGCCCGGGATGGCGTGAGAACGCACGCCGGTGTTGACATGCTGGATCTCCGCCTAATAGGATGCGTGTCTCATTTAACGGAATATCGCCGCGCCCCCGCGCGCGGCGCGACGAAAGGACCTCCCGGATGGCCCTCCCCCCGAACCGCAAGCCCCGCTTCGAGACGCTCCAGGTCCACGCCGGCCAGGAGCCCGCGCCCGGCACCAACGCGCGGGCGGTCCCCATCTACCAGACCACTTCCTACACGTTCGACTCGGCCGACCACGGCGCGCGGCTCTTCGCGCTCCAGGAGTTCGGGAACATCTACACCCGCATCATGAACCCGACGACCGACGTGTTCGAGAAGCGGATCGCGGCGCTCGAGGGCGGCGTCGCGGCGCTCGCCACCTCGTCGGGCCAGGCGGCCCAGTTCCTCGCCATCACCAACATCGCGCAGGCGGGGGACAACATCGTCTCGACCAGCCTGCTCTACGGCGGCACCTACAACCAGTTCAAGGTGACGCTGCCGCGCCTGGGGATCGGCGTGCGGCTCGTCGACGGTGACGACGTCGGGGCGCTGGGCCGGGCCATCGACGGGAAGACCAAGGCGCTCTACGTCGAGTCGATCGGCAACCCGGCCGGGAACGTCCCGGACTTCCAGGCGCTCGCGAAGCTCGCCCACGACAACAAGATCCCGCTCATCGTGGACAACACCTTCGCCGCGGCCGGGTACCTGTGCCGGCCCATCGAGTGGGGCGCCGACATCGTGGTCCAGTCGGCGACGAAGTGGATCGGCGGGCACGGGACCTCCATCGGCGGCGTGATCGTGGACTCCGGCAAGTTCGACTGGGGCGGGAGCGGCAAGTTCCCGTTCTTCACCGACCCCTCGCCCGGCTACCACGGCCTCGTCTTCAACGACGTGTTCGGCCCCAAGGGCCCCTTCGGCAACATCCAGTTCATCATCCGGGCCCGCGTCGAGGGGCTGCGCGACATCGGGCCGGCGCTCTCGCCCTTCAACGCCTTCCTGCTCCTGCAGGGGCTGGAGACGCTCTCTCTCCGGGTGCAGCGCCACGGCGAGAACGCCATCGCGCTCGCCAAGTGGCTCAAGGGGCACCGGTCGGTGGCCTGGGTGAACTACACCGGCCTCGAGGAGCACCCGCACCACGCGCGCGCCCGCAAGTACCTCCGGAACGGGTTCGGGAGCGTGTTCACCTTCGGCATCCAGGGCGGCTACGAGGCCGGCAAGCGGTTCATCAACGGGGTGAAGCTCGCCTCGCACCTCGCCAACGTCGGCGACGCGAAGACGCTCGTCATCCACCCGGCGTCGACGACCCACCAGCAGCTCAGCGACGCGGAGCAGAAGTCGGCGGGCGTGACGCCCGACCAGGTTCGCGTCTCGGTGGGCATCGAGCACATCGAGGACATCAAGGAGGACTTCGAGGAGGCGTTCGCGGCGGCGAGGTAGCGTTGGCACGGCCGTCCCGGCGGCCCCTTCAACCGCCGGCGCCGCCGCGCTAGGCTGGCCCGACATGGCCCGCCGCCTCGGGATCGCCTGGCGCACCGCCGCCCTGCTCGTCTCCGTGGCCGCCGCGCTCGCCGCGCTCGGCGGCGCGGTGCTGATCTGGCAGCAGGAGCGCGCCGAGCGGCGCGCGCTGGAGGGGCGCGCCGCGGTGCTCGCCGAGGCCATCGAGCGGTCGCTCACCGAGGCCATGGACGAGCACCGGCCCGCCAGCATGCGGGCCATCCTGGGCGCGGTGGCGCGGACGGAGGGGGTCGCGGGCGTGGCGCTCGCGGACGCGACCGGCGCGGTGCGGTACGGCGCGGGCGAGTTCCCGCCCCGGGTGGACGCCTCCCCGGCCGCGGCCTGGACGCCGGCGCGCGTCTCGCTGGCGCGCGCCGTGGCGGGCGGCGAGGCCTGCACCGCCTGCCACGGCCCCGGTCCACGCGGCGCCCTCTACGTCTCGCTCGACGCGGCGCCCCTGCGCGTGCGGCTGGCGGCGGGCGCCTGGCGGATGGCGCTGCTGGTGGTGGCGGCGCTCGCGGCCGCGGCCGCCGCGGTGGCGCTGCTGGTGCGCGGCACCCTGAACCGCCTCGAGGCGCGCGTCGCGGAGCGCACGGCGGAGCTGGCCGCGGCGCTCCGGGAGGCGAACGCGGCGCGCGAGGCCCGCGCCGCCGACCTGGCCCGGCTGCAGGCCATCATCGACTCGATGGCGGACGGGTTCATCTTCATCGACGCCGACGACCGGGTCGCCATGGTGAACCAGGCCGGGCGCGCCCTGCGGAACCTCACCGAGGGCCCGGGTCGGGCCATCCGCGACTGCCACCCCAAGGCGGCCCACGGGGTCCTCGACCGCGTCCTCGGCTACCTGCGGTCGGGCGACGACACCGGCCCGGCGCACTCCATCATCAAGGAGCGCGAGGGCCGCTACGAGACCACCTACGCCCCGGTCCGCGGCAGGGACGGGGGCTACCTCGGCACCGTCATGGTGATCCGCGACATCTCCGAGCGGCGCAGCCTCGAGACCCGGCTCCTCGACGCCGAGCGGCTCGCCGGGCTGGGCCAGATGTCGGCGCAGATCGCGCACGAGCTGCGCAACCCGCTCAACGCCATCGACGGCGCCGCGCAATACCTCCGCCGCCGGTTCCAGGGGGACGCCGAGGTGGCCGAGTACTCCGGGCTCATCGGCGCGGAGGTGCAGCGGGTGAACCGGTTCGTGGCCGAGCTGCTCCAGGTGGCCCGCCCCGCCGACCCCGTCCTGGCTCCGGCCAGCCTGAACCGGATCCTCCGCGAGGCCGCGCAGAAGGCGGCCGTGGCGCGCGGCCTCGCCGCCGACGCGGTGGCGCTCGACCTCGCCCCGGACCTGCCGGTCCTCGACGTGGACGGGCCCATGGTCACCGAGGCGCTCGTGAACCTGCTCGCCAACGCGTTCGAGGCCGGCGGCGCCGGGCCGCCGGAGATCGCGAGCCGCTTCGAGGGGCGGGGCGGCGAGGGGGCGATCGTGGTGGAGGTGCGCGACCGGGGCTGCGGCATCCCGGCGGAACAGCGCGAGGAGGTGCTCCGCCCCTTCGTCACCACCAAGCCGACCGGCACCGGCCTCGGCCTGGTGCTCGTCTCCCGCGCCGCGGAGCAGCACCGCGCCCGGTTCGAGCTGGCGCCGCGCGAGGGCGGCGGGACGGTGGCGCGCCTCCGCTTCCCGGTGCGGCGCACCGCGGTCCAGCCGGCCGCGGAGGTCGCGTGACCGCGCCTGCCGGCGGCGACGGGCGCGGCGCGGCCGACGCGCTCGTGCTCCTGGTGGACGACGACCCCGGTGCGCGCAAGGTGGCGCGCGCCAACCTGGCGCTGGAGGGGTTCGAGGTGCTGGCGGCCTCGTCCGGCTCCGAGGCGCTCGCGCGCCTCGCCGAATCGGACCCGCTGGCGGTCGTCTCGGACCTCAAGATGCCCGACATGGACGGCATCGCGCTCATGGAGCGGATCCACGCCGTCCGCCCGCAGCTGCCGGTGGTCCTCGTCACCGCGCACGCCACGGTGGAGACCGCGGTGCAGGCGATGCGCCGCGGCGCGCTCCACTACCTGACCAAGCCCATCCGCTACGAGGAGCTGGCCCTGGTGCTGCAGCACGCGGTGGCCCAGGAGCGCGGCCGCCGCGACCTGGTGCGCCTCCGCGGCGAGCTGGAGCGGGCGGTCGGGTTCGAGGAGATGGTCGGCACCTCGCCCGCCATGCGCGAGGTGTTCGCCCTGGTGGAACAGGTGGCCGCCGCGGACGCCACGGTGCTCCTGCGCGGCGAGACGGGGACGGGGAAGGAGCTGGTGGCGCGCGCCATCCACCGCCGGTCCCCCCGCCGCGACAGGCCCTTCGTGGCGGTGAACTGCTCGGCGATCCCGCGCGAGCTGATCGAGAGCGAGTTCTTCGGGCACGAGAAGGGCGCGTTCACCGGCGCCACCGCGCGCCGCGTGGGCCGGTTCGAGCAGGCCCACGGCTCGACGCTGTTCCTCGACGAGGTCGGCGACCTGGATCTCGGCATCCAGGCGAAGCTCCTGCGCGTGCTCCAGGAGCACGAGATCACCCGCGTCGGCGGGGCGCGCGCCGTCCCCGTCGACGTCCGCATCGTCGCCGCCACCAACCGCGACCTGGAGGCGCGCGTGAAGGACGGCGGCTTCCGGGACGACCTCTACTACCGGCTCGACGTGATCCCGCTGCGCCTCCCACCGCTCCGCGAGCGGCCCGGCGACCTGCCGGTGCTCCTCGAGCACTTCCTCCGCTCGTTCGCGGAGCGCTACGGGCGCCCGGCGCCGGTCCCGCCGCCCGAGCTGCTCGCCGCGGCGCGCGCCTACCCGTGGCCCGGGAACGTGCGCGAGCTGCGGAACCTGTGCGAGCGCGCGGTGCTGATGGGCTGGGCGGCGGTGGCGCCCATCCTCGGTGGCACCGCCGCCGCGGAGGCGTCGGCCGCGGCGCTGGTGGACCTGTCGCTCCCCCTGCTCGAGGCGCGGCAGCGGCTGGTGGAGCGGTTCGAGCGCGAGTACCTGACGCGGCTCCTGCGCGAGCACCGGGGGCGCATCGGCGAGGTGGCGCGGGCGGCGGGGATCGCGGAGCGGAACCTGTACGAGAAGATGAAGGCCTACGGGCTCTCGCGCGAGGACTACCGGTAGCGGCGTCCCCGCGGCCCAGGCGCCGCGCCGGAGGCGGCGCGTCAGTCGCCGGACGGCCGGATGGTGAACCCCCGCACCGCCGGGAGGCGCCCGAGCGTCTCCGCGAGGCGGGCCAGGTTCTCGCTGCGGTACGTCCGGATCGCCATCCGGTACTCGAAGACCTGGTCGGCGTCCACCAGGGCGTAGCTGAGGTCCGACACCTTGAAGCCGTGCTTGGAGAGGAGCGACCGGAGGTTCGCCTCGGACATCGCCGTGCCACGCTCGAAGCGCACCACGTGGCGCGCGAAGAGCTGCGTCGGGAAGCGCATCTCGACCTGCCGGAAGATGGAGAGGACGCCGAGCGTCAGCAGCGTCGCGAGGGCCCCGGCGGCGTAGAGCCCCGCACCCATCAGGATCCCGATCGCCGCGGTCGTCCAGATCGAGGCGGCGGTGGTGAGGCCGCGGACGGTCAGGCCCTCCTTGAAGATGACGCCGGCGCCGAGGAAGCCGATGCCCGTCATGATCCCCTGGGCCATGCGCGTGGGGTCCATGCGGATGGCCTCGCTCGCCACCGGGAGCCAGTGGCTCTCGAAGAGCGTCACCAGCATGAGGACGCTGGAGGACATGCACACCAGGGTGTGCGTGCGGAACCCCGCCGCGCGCCCGTGGATGCTGCGCTCGGTGCCGATGACGGCGCCGGCGGCGAGCGCGGCGAGCATGTGCTGCGCGACCAGGGTCAGGGAGAGCTGCATCGCCGTTCCTCCGCGTGCCACCGCGCTCCGCTCCGGTCCCGATCCGGCGGTGAACCGGCGCGCCGGGCCGACGATATGCCCTCCCCTCCGCCGCAGGCAACGCGGGGCGCGGCCCGACGCGCAGCCCCGCACGATCGGATGCCGGCATCCGATCCCGGACCGGCCCCCATCCGATCTCCGCTCGCGGCCCGCCTCCGCGTGCGGCGTGGTGCCGTCCCGACCCGAACCGCGGCGCGGGGTTGCGGAGCCGGGGGATCTGGCAAGCGCCTTGCGAAGCGCTGGGACATCGCCCTCGCCAGGACCCGCCCATGCCCGTCGGATTCCCCGTCCCGTCTCTCTCCGCCGCGCTGGCCGCGGCCACGCTGGGCCTCACCGCCGGCGTCGGCGGCTACGCGTTCGTCTACGCGAAGGGATCGTCCTACCTCGGCAACGACCCGCGGACCTGCGCCAACTGCCACGTGATGCAGGCCCACTACGACGGCTGGCAGAAGGCGCCCCACCACGGCGTCGCGACCTGCAACGACTGCCACACGCCGTCGGGCGCGATCTCGAAGTACCTCGTCAAGGCGGAGAACGGCTTCCACCACTCGATGGCGTTCACGCTGGGAGACTTCCCGGACGTGATCCGCGCCCGCCCCGCGAGCCGCGAGGTCGTCGAGGGCCAGTGCCGCCACTGCCACGAGGACATCGCCCTGGCCATGGACCCGGAAGACTCCTGCATCCGCTGCCACGACGACGTCGGCCACCTGCGGTGAGCCCTCGCCCCGATTTCACCCGGAGGAACACATGAACGCCCCGAACGAAGCCGCGCCCCGCCCCCGGCGCAACGCCCTGCTCGCCGCCGTCGCGGCCGTCTTCGCCCTGGCCGCGGTCGGCATCGCCGCCCTGCTGGTGAACGTCGCCACCCGGAAGCAGGAGGCCCGCAACCCCGTGGTCCGGGTGGTGGCGCTGACCGACGAGACCGAGGACCCGGCGATCTGGGGGAAGGACTACCCGGTGGAGTACGACCTCTACAGGAAGACCGTGGACATGGTCCGGACCAAGTACGGCGGCAGCGAGGCGATGCCGCGCACGCCGACGCCGGACGACCCGCGCACCGTCACCTCGCAGTCGAAGATCGACGAGGACCCGCGCCTCAAGATCATGTGGGCCGGCTACGCCTTCGCCGTGGACTTCCGCGAGGACCGCGGCCACGCCTACATGCTGGACGACCAGTTCTACACGCAGCGCCAGAAGGTCGTGAAGCAGCCCGCCGCCTGCGGCCAGTGCCACGCGTCGGTGTACGTCCCCATGAGGAAGCTCGGCGATGGCGACGTCATGAAGGGGTTCGACAGGATGGCCCCGCTCTCCTACGCCGAGGCCAAGCAGTACTTCCAGCACCCGGTCAGCTGCATCGACTGCCACGACCCTTCGACGATGGACCTGCGGGTCACGCGCCCGGCGTTCATCGAGGGGCTCCGCGCCTACAAGGCGTCCCAGGGCGTGCCCGACTACGACGTGAACGCGATGGCCACGCGCCAGGAGATGCGCGCCTACGTGTGCGGCCAGTGCCACGTCGAGTACTACTTCAAGGGCCCGGAGAAGCGGCTCACCTTCCCGTGGGCGAAGGGGCTCAAGGCCGACGAGATCGTCTCCTACTACGACGAGATCGGCTTCAAGGACTGGATCCACAAGGAGTCGGGCGCGCCGGTGCTCAAGGCGCAGCACCCGGAGTTCGAGACCTGGAGCCAGGGCATCCACGCCCGGTCCGGCGTGACCTGCGCCGACTGCCACATGCCGTACCTGCGCGTGGGCGGGACCAAGGTCTCCGACCACCAGGTCCGCAGCCCGGTGCTCAACCTGAACCGCGCCTGCCAGGGCTGCCACAAGTGGCCGGAGAAGGAGCTGAAGGACCGGATCGAGACGATCCAGGACCGGCACATGAAGCTCCGCAACGAGGCGTTCGACGCGCTGGTGGCGCTCACCGGCGAGATCAAGTCGGCGCGCGACGCGGGCAGGACCGACGCCGAGCTCGAGACGCCGCGCTACCTCCAGCGCCGCGCCCAGTTCCTCTTCGACTTCGTCGAGGCGGAGAACTCCGCCGGCTTCCACGCGCCGCAGGAGTCCGCGCGCGTGCTCGGCTCCTCCATCGACTTCTCCCGCCAGGGGCAGATCGCGCTGCGCGACGCCAGGTACAAGCCGACCGTGGCGGTGGTGTCGATCCCGATGGCGCCGCCCCCGGCCGCGGGGTCGCCCGCGGTGGTGCCGGCCGCCCTCGGCGCACCGGCCAAGCACTGAAACCGAGGTTGAAGCTCGCGCGGGGAGGCCCATCCGGGCGTGGCCGCCGCCGTCCCTGGCGGTGACACATGCCCGGCAGGGCCTCCCGTGCGCCCGCGGCACGGCCGGGCCCCGCTCGACCCGACGCGACTCTCCAGGAGGCCGCATGAACCGAGCACTCGCAGCAGCAGCCGCCGCCCTCGCCCTCGCCGTCGCCCCCACCGCCGCCCGCGCCCAGGCCGCCGCCCCCAAGCCCGCCAAGAAGCCCGCCGCCGCGCAGCCGAAGAAGGTCGCCGGACCGGGCGAGGCGTGCATCGAGTGCCACCTGATGACGACGCCGGCGATCGTCATGGACTGGAGGGCCTCGCGCCACGCCGCGAACAACGTGGACTGCACCTCCTGCCACGGAGATCAGCACAAGACCAGGGACGACGTCGCGAACGTGAAGCTCCCCACCCCCGACACCTGCGCCGGCTGTCACGAGGCGCAGTTCGCGCAGTTCAAGAAGGGGAAGCACGCCTTCGCCTGGGCCGCGGCCAAGGCGATGCCCACCTTCCACTACCAGCCGGTCGCGATCCGCGAGGGGCTGAAGGGCTGCGGCGGGTGCCACAAGCTCGGGCTGAAGAGCGAGGCGGAGATGAAGGACCTGCGCGCCGCGAGCGGCGGGTTCGGCGTCGCCTCCTGCGACGCCTGCCACACGCGGCACCTGTTCTCGAAGGCGGAGGCGCTGCGGCCCGAGGCCTGCCAGACCTGCCACATGGGCTTCGACCACCCGCAGTGGGAGATGTACAGCGGCTCGAAGCACGGCGTCCGGGCGGCGCTCAAGAACACCGGCACCATCCCGAAGACGGCGGCGGCGCCCACCTGCCAGACCTGCCACATGCAGAAGGGCGACCACGAGGTGCGGACCGCGTGGGGCTTCCTCGCCGTGCGGCTGCCGCTCCCCGAGGACAAGGCCTGGCAGGCGGACCAGGTGACGATCCTCCAGGGCCTGGGCGTCCTCGACCCCCAGGGCAAGCCCACCGCGCGGCTCGACGCGGTGAAGGGCGCCGACGTGGCGCGGCTGACGCAGGAGGCGTTCGACGTGGAGCGCACCAAGATGCTCGCCACCTGCAACCAGTGCCACTCGCTCAACTTCGCGAGGCAGCAGCTCGCCCAGGGCGACTCGCTCATCCGGGACGCCGACCACCTGATGGGAGAGGCGATCCGGACGGTGGCGGCGCTCTACCAGGAGGGCGTCCTCAAGAAGCCCGACAACTACGCCTTCGCCTTCCCCGACCTGCTCACCTTCCACGACGCGCCCACGCCGATCGAGCAGACGCTCTTCATCATGTTCCTCGAGCACCGCATGCGCGCGTTCCAGGGCGCCTACCACGCCAACCCGGACTACGCGAACTGGTACGGGTGGAGCGAGATGCGCCGCGACCTGGTGGAGATCCAGGCGAAGGCCGAGGACATGCGGCGCGTTCAGAAGGCCGAGGCCGCGGCGGCGCCCAAGAAGAAATAGCGCGGACCCCGACCGCTACCTCCTCAGCGCCCCCAGGAAGCTCGTCCCCGCCCGCGCCTCCACCCCGAAGAACTCCGCCACGGTGGCGCCCAGGTCCGCGAACGACCCTCGCGTCCCGAGGGCGCCGCCGCCCGCGCCGGGCGCGTGGACGAGGACCGGCACGTACTCCCGGCTGTGATCGGTGGACGGCGTCGTCGGGTCGCAGCCGTGGTCCGCGGTGAGCGCGGCCGCCTCGCCGGGCCGGAGCCTCCCCAGGATCCGCGGCAGGGCGCGGTCCATCTCCTCGAGCGCCCGCGCGTAGCCCACCGGGTCGTTCCGGTGGCCGTAGAGCATGTCGAAGTCCACGAGGTTCACGAACACCAGGCCGTGATCGACGCGATCGAGCAGCGCCTCGGTGCGCGCCAGGCCGTCGGCGTTCCCCTCGGTGTGGATCTCCTCCGCGAAGCCCCGGTGGTCGAAGATGTCGGGGATCTTGCCGACGCCGTAGACGGGGACGCCCGCGGCGACGAGGCCGTCGAGCACCGTGGCGCCGGGCAAGGCGATGGCGAAGTCGCGCCGGTGGTAGGTGCGGGCGTACGCGCCCGGCTTGCCCACGAACGGCCGCGCGATGACGCGCGCCACCCGCCAGGGATCGAGCTGTCTGCGCGCGATCCCGCACCAGGCGTAGAGCCGCTCCAGCGGCACCGTCTCCTCGTGCGCGGCGATCTGGAAGACCGAGTCGGCCGAGGTGTAGACGATGGGCTTGCCGGTGCGCTGGTGCTCCTCGCCCAGCTCCCGGATGATCTCCGTCCCGCTCGCGGCCCGGTTGCCGAGGACCCCGGGCGCGCCCGTCTCGCGGAGGAACGGCTCGACGATCTCCGGCGGGAAGCCGCGCGGGAAGAGCGCCAGCCCCTCCGTGAGGACGAGGCCCATCATCTCCCAGTGCCCGGTGATGGTGTCCTTCCCGTGGGAGCGCTCCGCCATCCGCCCGAAGAAGGCGCGGGGCGCGGGTTCCGCCGGCACGCCCTGGACCGCGGTGAGGTGGCCGAGGCCCATGGCGCGGAGCGTCGGCACCGACAGCCCCTTCACCGCGCGGCTGGTGTTGCCGATGGTGTCCGAGCCCTCGTCGCCGTACTCGCGCGCGTCGGGGAGCGCGCCGCAGCCGGCGCTGTCGGCGACGAGGATGACGAAGCGTCTGCGCTCCATGGCACCCATCCTAACCGCCTCGCGCCTGCCGCTCCCGGAAAGGCGGCGAGGCCGGCGGCGGCTAGAACGCGCCGTTCACGATCGCCACCGAATGGCTCGATCCGATCCGGCTCGCTCCTGCGCGCACCAGGGCGATCGCCGCGGCCGCGGTCCGCACCCCGCCGGAGGCCTTGACCCCCAGCGCGTCGCCCACGACCGCGCGGAGCAGCGCCACGTCTTCCACGGTCGCCCCGCCGCCGCCGAAGCCCGTCGAGGTCTTCACGTAGGCGGCGCCCGCGCACCGGCAGAGCGCGGCCGCGGCCACCTTCTGGTCGCGCGACAGCCGCGCCGTCTCGAGGATCACCTTGACCGGGACCGGCGAGGCCTGGACCACCGCGCGCAGGTCGTCGAGCGCGGCCTCGAGCCGGCCGGCGCAGAGCACCGGGAGCGGCGCGACGACGTCCAGCTCCTGCGCCCCGGCGCGCGCCGCCGCGAGCGCTCCGGCGACGCGCTCCGGCGTCGCCGCCTCGCCACGCGGGAAGTCGACCACCGCGATGGCCATCACCGGAGTACCGGCGAGGAGGCGCCTCGCCTCCGCGACCGAGGCGGCGTGGACGCAGACCGCGGCGAACCGGTGCTCGCGGGCCTCGGCGCAGACGCGCTCCAGGTCGGCGCGCGTCGCGTCCGGCGCGAGCAGGGTGTGGTCGATGAGCGGCGCGAGATCGCGCGGCGACCGGATCGCCCCGGGAGGCACGAGGTGCATGGCGCCGATGGTATCCGGCGGCGGGGCTCAGTGCACCGCCGAGAGCGCGAGCGGCACCGCCACGTCGATGGGCTCGCCCCCGAAGGCCGGGAAGACCATCCGCCGCGCGGCGCGGACGAGACACCGGCCCAGGTCGGACTTGTCCATCGCCTCCTCGGCGATCCACGCGCTCGACACCGTGCCGCCCGGCTGCACGGTGGCGATGAGCGTGGCCCGCAGGTCGGAGACGTGCAGGTTCGGGTTCGCGTGCACCGCCTTCTCGATGCACGCGGCGAACGCCCGCCGGTTCTCGGCGACGGTGCGCTCCACCGCCGGCGCGTCGAGCGAGGCGCCGGCCGTGTCGAGCGACTCCCGCTCGACCGGTGCGGCGACGGACACGTCCTGCTTGCGCTCCAGCAGGTCGAGCAGCTTGCGGTCCTTGGTCGCGATCCGGAGCTGCTTGCGGCGATCGTGGACCGGCGCGCCGCTCGCGCCCACCGGCTCGAACGCGGCGCGCGCCGGCGGGAGCGCTGCCTGGGCCGGAGCTGCTGCCGCCGTGGCGGGCGGCGCCGGCGGCTCCGGGGTGGCGACGGGCGGCGGCGCGGCCGCCGGGACGGGCTCGGCCGCCAGCGGTGGGGGCGGCACCGGCGCCTGGACCACGACGGCGGTGAGACGGGTGGCCGGCCGCCGGGGCACGAGGAAGAACGCCGCCCCGACGACCCCGGCGGCGAGCACGCCCGCCGCCGCGAGGATCATGGCCCGGCGGCGCGGCACCGGCTTCGCGGACGGTGCGGGCGCGGCGGCGCGCCCCTCCGTGCCGCCTTCGGCCGTGAAGAAGCCTTCCTCGAGGTGCGCGGTCCCGGACGCCGGGGCTGCCGGCGCCGGTTCCGCCGCGGGGGGCGTGCCTCCGGTCGCGCCGTCGCCGCCGGAGAGCCAGGCCAGCTCCGCGTCCGACATCGCCGGGGTCGGCGGGCGCGCCGGGGGTGGCGGGGACGGCGAGGGAGGCGGGGGAGGAGGACGGAGTGCAGGAGCCGGGGGCGGTTCCGCGGTGTCGGCGGCCGCGCGCACGACGATGGTGTGCTCGCAGGCGCGGCACTTCACGCGGAACGTGCGGCCCTGGACTTTCTCGTCGGCGATGGAGTAGAGCCGCCCGCACCGATCGCACGTGAAGTTCACGGCCGACGATCCTACCGGCCCCCCCGGCGCGTTGTCGAGCGAGGAGGGCGCGTGTCCCACGTCGGTCCGGGGTCACCGTCCGGCGGCGAGCTTCACCAGCGCCTCCTCGACGCCGGGCGCGCAGCGCTCCTCCTCCTCGGCGTCCAGCCAGGCGTCCGCTCCCGCCGTCCCCGCGGCCCGGCGCGCCAGGTCGCGGTCGAGGAGGTGCGACGGGACGACGTGGCCGAGGGAAGCGAGGAGGTTGCCCTTCACGGCGGGATGTTCCCGGGCCAGCTCGGCGATGAGCGCCTTCACCCGCTTGCGCCTCAGGTTCGGCTGGGAGCCGCACAGGTCGCACGGGACGATCGGGAAGCGCCGGGCCGCGGCGAACGCGGCGATGTCCTCCTCGGCGGCGTAGCAGAGGGGCCGGATGACGACGTTCCGGCCGTCGCGGGCGCGGAGCCGGGGAGGCATGCTCTTCAGCGCGCCCGAGTAGAGCGCGGAGAGGAGCAGGGTCTCGATCAGGTCGTCGCGGTGGTGGCCGAGCGCGATCTTGGTGCAGCCCATCTCCACGGCCACGCCGTAGAGCACGCCGCGCCGCAGCCGCGAGCAGACCGGGCAGGTGGTCTTGCCCTCCGGGACGAGGCGCTTCACGACCGAGTAGGTGTCGCGCGCGATCATGCGGTACGCGACGCCGGTGGCGCGCAGGTGCGCCTCGACCACGTGGGCCGGATAGCCCGGCTGGCCCTGGTCGAGGTTCACGGCGACGAGGTCGAACTCCACGGGAGCGCGCTCCCGCAGCCTCATCAGCACGTGGAGCAGCGTGTAGCTGTCCTTCCCACCCGAGACCGCGACCAGGATCCGGTCGCCGGCGGAGATCAGCTCGAAGTCCTCGATGGCCCGGGAGGCCGCCCTGAGGAGCCTGCGCTCCAGTCGATCCGCCGCGTCCCGCACGCCCCGGTTCTACCGCACCGGCCAGGGCCTCGCCTCCGAATTTCGTTTGACGGCGCGGCGGCGCCTGCGATAAAGGCGCCGTCTCCGTCGGGATTCGAGGGGAGCCATGCCTGCGAAGGACCTCGGCACCAAGTACCTGTGCTTCAAGTGCGGGACGAAGTTCTACGATCTGAAGAAGTCCGAGCCGATCTGCCCGAAGTGCGGCGCCGATCAGCGCGAGAGCCCCGCCCTCAAGTCCCCGCCCGCGTCCGAGAAGCGCCGCGCGCCCGCACGGCCGGCCCCGGTCCCGGCGCCGCCGCCGGTGCCTGCCGAGGTGGACGCGGAGGACGCCGAGCCCGCCGACGAGGAAGACGAGGCCGGCGAGGAGGACGCGCCCGAGGACGAGGACGGCTAGAGGGCGCAACCGGGTCCACGGCCCCCCACCCGCGACGTTGACCCCCGGCAGGGCCGTCCCTATACGTTCGCGCATGGTCACGGCCGCGCCCATCGCCGCCCGCGCCGCACCTCACCCGCTCGCCTACGCCCGCGACCTCGTCCTGCTGGCGAAGCCGCGCCTCTCCGGCCTCGTGGTCACGACCGCCGCCGGAGGGATGTTCCTCGCCCCTGGCCGCATCGGCGCGGCGCGCGCCGTCCTCTCGGTCGCCGGCACCGCCGCCGTGGTCGGCGCGGCCAACGCGCTCAACAACTACCTGGAGCGCGAGGTGGACGCCCGCATGCGCCGCACCCGCGATCGTCCGCTCCCCGCCGGGAGGGTCGAGCCGGTGGTGGCGCTGCTGCTCGGGCTCGCCGTCCCCGCGTTCGCGATCCCGATGCTCGCGCTGGTGGCGAGCCCGCTCACGGCGCTGCTGGCGCTGGCGGCGCTCGTCACCTACGTCGCGGTCTACACGCCGATGAAGCAGCGCTCCACGCTGGCGCTCTTCGTCGGAGCCGTCCCGGGCGCCATCCCCCCGCTCATGGGCTGGACGGCGGTCACCGGCCGCGCCGACGCCGGCGGCCTGGCGCTCTTCGCCCTCCTCTTCTGCTGGCAGCTCCCGCACTTCCTCGCCATCTCGATCTACCTCAAGGACGACTACGCGCGCGGGGGCCTGCGGGTGTTCGCGCTGGTCCACGGCGACGCGGTGACCCAGCGCTGGATCGCCGCCACCGCCGTCCTCCTGGTGCCGGTCTCGTTGCTGCCCGTCCCGCTCCACCTCGCCGGGGCCGCCTACGCCGTGGCCGCGCTCGCCGCGGGCGCCGCGCTCGCCGCCTACGCGGTGGCCGGCGCCGTCCGGGGCGGCGCGGCGGGCCACTGGGCGCGCAACCTCTTCCTCGCGACGCTCCTCCACCTGACGGTGCTCTTCGCGGTCCTCTTCGCCGCTGGGCGGTGACCGCGTGCCCGAGGCCGCCCTCCGCCCCCCCGGTCCCGCCGGCGCGCCTCGCCTCGCGCTCGAGGGCGTCGAGTTCCGGTACCGCGATCGCGAGGTGCTGGGTGGGGTCTCCCTGGAGGTCGGGGCGGGCGAGATCTTCGGCCTGCTCGGCCCCAACGGCGCGGGGAAGAGCACCCTCTTCGCGATCCTCACCGGCCTGCGGGCGCCCCAGGCCGGACGGCTCGCCGTGGACGGCGCCGCGCTGCCGTTCGGCGCCCGGGCGCTGCGGGCGCGGACCGGCGTCGTCTTCCAGGAGCCGAGCCTGGACGGGAAGCTCACCGCCGAGGAGAACCTGCTCCTCGCGGCCGCGCTGCACCGCGTGCCGCGCCGCGAGGCGCGGTCCCGCGCCCGGTCGCTGCTCGTCGCCGCCGGGCTGGCGGATCGCGCCCGCGAGCCGGTGGACCGGTACTCGGGGGGCATGCGCCGGCGACTGGAGCTGGCGCGTGCGCTGATTCACCAGCCGTCGATCCTGATCATGGACGAGCCGACCGCGGGCCTCGACGCGGTCGCCTTCCGGGCGGTGTGGGACGGGATCGACGCGCTCTGCCGCGCCGAGGGGGTGAGCGCCATCCTCTCCACGCACCGGCCCGACGAGGCCGAGCGCTGCGACCGCCTCGCCGTGCTCTTTGGGGGGCGCGTCGTGGCCTGCGAGACGCCCGAGGCGCTCCGCGCGCGCGTCCCGGGCGACGTCGTGGTGGTGGACGCCGACGACCCCGGGACGATCGCGGTCGGGATCTCCTCCCGGCTGGGACTGGCGGCGGCGGTCCGCGCCGACGGCGTGCACGTGGCCCGCGCGCGTGGGCACGAGCTGGTCCCCAGGATCGTCGAGGCGTTCCCGGCGGGCCGGATCCGCTCGATCTCCCTCCGCCGTCCCACGCTGGCCGACGCGTACCTCGCCCTCACCGGCGCCCGGCTCGAGGAGGACGAGGCGTGACCGCGCGGACGGAGCGGGTCGCCGGAGCCGGCCCGGGCGCGATCGCACCCCCGGCCGCGACCGCGGCGTCCGCTCATCCCGAGCGTGGCGCTCGCGCCGCGAGCGCGAGATCGAGGGAGACCCAGACCGCGGCCCTCGCCTACGACCTCGCCACCATCCGGGTCCTCTGGCGCCGCGACCTGGTCCGCTTCTTCCGGCAGCCCTCGCGCCTCGCCGGCGCGCTCGGGCAGCCCGTCATCTTCTGGCTGCTCATCGGCTCGGGCATGTCGGGCACCTTCCGCCTGCCCGGCTCGGGGATGGGCTACCTCCAGTTCTTCTACCCGGGCGTCGTGCTGATGGTCGTCCTCTTCGCCGCCATCTTCACGACCGTCTCGGTCATCGAGGACCGCCACCGCGGGTTCCTCCAGGCGGTCCAGGCCGGGCCCGGCTCGCGCGGTGCGCTGGTGATCGGCAAGGCGCTCGGGTCCGCCAGCGTGGCTCTCTCGCAGGCCGCGCTCTTCCTCGCGCTCGCCCCCGCCGCCGGGTTCCCTCTCCTCGGCGTGAACTGGCCGCTGCTCCTCGCCGCCCTGGCCCTGACCGCCGTCGGCCTGGCGGCGCTCGGGTTCGCGGTGGCCTGGGCCGTCGACAACGTGCAGGGGTACCATGCCATCCAGATGACGCTCCTCGTTCCCCTCTGGGTGGTCTCGGGCGCCATGTTCCCCCCGGCGCCGGATCGCCCCGGGTTCGCCGCGGTGATGCGGGCCGACCCGCTCGCCTACGCCGTGTCCGCGGCGCGCCGCGCGCTCGGCGGGCCGGACGCGCCGGGCGCGCTGCCGGGGAGCGCCGCCCGCGACCTCGCGGTGGTGGCCGCCTTCGCGGCCGCGTCGCTCGCCCTCGCCATCGCCGTCACCCGCCGCCGTGACGCTCGCTGACGCCCTCCCCTCCGTGAACGCCGCGCTCAACGGGACGAGCGCGCTGCTCCTCCTCGCAGGATGGCGCGCCATCCGGGCCAGGCGGCGGCGGCTCCACCGGAACCTCATGCTGGCGGCGCTCGCGGCCTCGACGCTCTTCCTCGCCGGCTACCTCACGCGCATCGCGCTCACCGGCACGCACCGCTTCCCGGGCGGCGGCGCCCTTCACGCCGCGTACCTCGGCATCCTGGGAAGCCACACGCTCCTCGCGGTGCTGGCCGCACCCCTCGTCCTCCGCACCGCCTTCCTGTCGCTCCGCGCGCGGTTCCCCGAGCACCGCCGGCTCGCGCGCTGGACCCTCCCGATCTGGGCGTACGTGTCGATCACCGGCGTGGTGGTCTATCTCATGCTGTACCAGCTCGCGCCGCGGCTCCCCTGAACGGCCGCCGCAGGGACGCGGGGGCGGCTCGTCGCCGTCGGGGTGGGGCGCGCCCGGCAGCTGCCCGCCGCCGGCGCGCGACGCGCTCCCGCGGTCCGCGATACCATCGCGCGATGCGCGCCCTCTCCGCAGCCGCCCTCGCCGCCGCCCTCCTCGCCTGCGACTCGCCCGCCCGCGTGGAGCTCTCCCCCGGCTCGCTCCGCTTCTTCGGCCGCGGGCAGTCGCTCAAGGTCCACGCCACGCCGCTCGCGAAGAACGGGAAGCCCATGCCGGAGCGGGCCTGCCGGTGGAGCACGTCCGACGCGAAGGTGGCCACGGTCGCGGGTCCGGGGAACGACGCCACGGTGAGCTCGGCGGGACCCGGCGGCGCCACGATCCGCTGCGCCCTCGAGGGCGGCGCCACGGGGGAGGTCCCGGTCTCGGTCCGCGTCGTCTCGCGCGTCGAGATCCGGGCGGCCAGGGTCGAGCTGAAGGTCCTCGACGAGGCGGCGCCGGTCGCCCTGGACGTCCAGGCCTTCGACGACACCGGCGCCGCGGTGGCCGGGCGCGCCCCGACCACGCGCTGCGCGAGCGAGGACGTCTGCCGCGGAGACGGCCGCGGGCAGCTGTGGGCCGTCGCCGCGGGCGACACCACCGCCACGGCGGAGGTGGAGGGCGCGCGGAGCGCCCCGATCGCCGTCCACGTGGTCGATGCCCGCACCGCGAAGACGCGGCCCCAGCGCGTCACCGGCAATCCGATGCTGGAGATCGAGAAGCTGGTCCGCGAGCGCGACGCGGCCGAGGCGAGGAAGCGGGCGAAGGCGCCGTAGGCACCGGGCGGCGGGGCCCGAACCCTACTTCCCGGCGGCGAGCCGCGACGCCTCCTCGGCGTGTCCGGCGCGCGGGCAGACCCGGGCGTAGCCCTCGAGCCGCTGCCGCGCCTGGTCGGTGGATCGCCGGAGCTCCATCCCCAGCTTCCCCGCGCCCCACAGCGCGTCGCAGCTCGCCGGATCCCGCTGCAGCGCCTTCTCGTAGAGGTCGAGGAGCAGCTCCTTGCGCGCCCCGCGGGCGCGCTCGGTCTCCGCCATCTCCACGAACGCCTGTGCCGCGCCCCCGGTGCCGCCCTGGCCGTACTCGTCCACGGCCTGGTTCAGCTCCACCAGCGCCCCCGGGATGTTGTTCTGCGCCCGGAACAGCCGCGCCAGCGCCACCCGCGCATCGGGGTAGGGACGCCCGAGCTGGATCGCCTTCTCGTACTGCCCGCGCGCCAGGTCGGCGTCGCCCTGGGCCCGGAACGCGTCGCCGAGGAGGAGCGCCAGCCTCGGCCCCTCGCCGAGGCGGGTCACCGCCTTCTTGAGGACGTCGACCGCCTGCTTGGCGCCACCCTCCTTCTGGAGCAGCGCCCGGGTGAGGTCGATGTAGAAGACCATGCGGCGCGGATCCATGCCCAGCGCCCGCTGGAAGGCGTCCACGGCGCCCGCCGCGTCGCCCTCGCGCAGCTTTCGCCGGCCGACGAGGTAGGGGACGTCCGCGTTCGAGGGATCCAGCTTCGCGGCCGCGTCCTCCTCGGCCTGCCCCTCGGCGCCCTTCCCCTGCGCGAACAGCAGGCTGCCCCGCAGGACGCGCGCCACCGCCTGCTGGCGCGGCGAGGCGCCGGCCTGCGGCGAGGCGACGAGCTGCACCAGCTGCGCGGCCTGGTCGTACTGCCCGCGATCCAGCAGGAGCTGCGCCTTGCCCAGCAGCGAGGGGACGTGCTCCTTCTGGATGCGCAGCGCGTAGTCGTAGAGCCCCGACGCCTGCAGCTCGTATCCCTCGCCGCGGCGGCGGAACTGCTCGCCCAGCATCGCCGCGATGCGCGCGTCACCCGGGTTCGCCTTCTGCGCCCGGGACAGCGTCTCGCGCGCCGCGTCGAGGTCGCCCGCCTGCATCTGCAGCACGCCGAGGACGCCGGTGAGCAGCGGGCTCTGCGACTCGTCGGCGTCGAGGAACGCCTTGAGGTCCTTCAGCGCGCCGGCCGGATCCCCGCCCGAGAAGCGCAGGTAGGCCTCGGCGGCGATGAGGTGCGAGTGGCGCCCCAGCCGCCGCGCGGCCTCGACCTGCCTCACGGCCTCGCCCTTTGCCACCTCGCCGGCGCCGTGCTCGGCGAACAGGATCGCGTCCACGTAGGCGAGGAAGGCGTGGCCGGCGAGCGAGTCCGGGTCGGCGTCCAGGATCCGCGCGCAGCGCTGCGCCGCCGCCTGGTAGGACGCGTAGCCGTCGCGATCGACGAGCTCGCGCGTCTCCTTGAGGAGCTTGTCGATGGTCTCGATGCGCGCCTTCCGCGCCTGGTTGAAGACCACCCAGCCGCCCAGCGCTAGGAGCAGGACGGCGAAGAGGCCGACGGTGGTGACGATCGTGGCCCGGTGGCGCTGCCTGGCCCGCGCCCGGAACTCGCCGGTGCTGGAGAGCGTGAACTCCTGCGTCGTGTACTTGTCCGCCAACTCCTTGGCGTAGGCCAGCCCCTGCTGCCGCGACGAGCCGGGGACCGGGGTGAGGATGGGGACGTCCACCGACTCGGGTAGCCCGGCCACCGCGGCCGCGGCCTGGCCACGTCCGGCGGGAGCGGCGGCGCCGTGGGCCGCGCGGGGGGCGACCGGGGGGCCGCCCGGGGACGCGACGCGCGGCGCCACCGGGGCTGCCTGCGCGGCGATCCCGTACTTCGCGAGCAGCGCCTGGACCTCGGGATCGGCGGGCGCCACCTCGGCCGCGCGACGCAGCGCCGCGGTCCCCGGCTCCCGCTCGCCGAGCCGGAGGTGGAGCGCGCCCGCCATCTTGTTGCCGGCGAGGTCGCGCGGATGGGCCTGGAGCACCGCGGCGAGCTCCTCGAGCGCCTTGCGGTCCTTGCCCTGCTCCGCGTAGACCCGCGCGAGGAGGACGCGCTGTGCGGGATCGCCGGGGTGCGCCTTCACGCCCTTCTTGCAGACGACCATCGCCTCCATGAAGCGGCCCACCGAGAGGTACGCCTCCGTCAGCGCGCGGCATGCCTCCACGGAGGTCGGGTCGGCGGCGAATGCGTGCTCCAGCGCGGCGAGCTCGGTGGCGGTGAGCGGCTTCGGTGCGGGCATGGGGCTCGTCCGGTGTAGCAAGCCGAACCTGGGTGAGTCAAACGGTTTCCCCTTGAATTTCCGCCGGATGGATGAAGTAGGCGAGCCCACACCGGAGCGGTCGGGCCCCGCACGGGCGTCACTCGACCCGGCGCGCCGACAGGGCGGGGTGGCCGCGCGTCGCGCTTGACACTCCCCGGCCGAAACCGTTAGAGATTCGCTCCCCTGGACCTCGGGGCGGCTTCGTGGGGCTGTAGCTCAGCTGGGAGAGCGCTAGAATCGCACTCTAGAGGTCGTCGGTTCGATCCCGATCAGCTCCACCAGTTCGAGGGCCCGGCGGCGCAGGCTGCCGGGCCCTTTTTCTACGGGCCGCCTCGGTCTCTCGCCGGGCGCGAGACGATCTCGCGGGTCGGGAAGGCCAGACGCGCCCCCGCCTTCGCCACCGCGTCCATGAACGCGAGGTAGAGGTCCTGGCGGATCGCGGTGAACTCGTTCCAGTCCTGCGTCCGGAACCAGGCGATCACCTCCACGTTGAGCGTCGACTCCCTGAGCTCGTTGAACCGCACGCTGATGCCGTCCGGCCAGACCCGCGGGTGCGCGCGCAGCAGCGACTCCACCGCGGAGAGGACCTGGCGCATCTGCTCCGCCGTCGTGTCGTACCCGAGCCCGAGGTTCGCGACGAGACGGATGCGGTCGCGGGCGGCGAAGGTCTCCGCCTTCATCTCCGCGAGCTTCCCGTTCGGGATGGTGACGATGGTCCGGTCGAGCGTGCGGAAGCGGGTCGAGCGGATGCCGATGCTCTCGACGGTCCCGACGACGTCCTCGACCCTCACGTAGTCTCCCACGCGGAACGGCTGGTCCACTCCGATCGAGACCGAGCCGAACAGGTTCTCGACCGTCTTCTGCGCGGCCAGGGCGAGGACCAGTCCGCCGATGCCGAGGCCGGCGAGGAGGCTCGCCACCTGGAACCCGAGCTCGTTCAGGACCGCGATGAGGCCGACGGCCAGCACCGCGATCTTCGCGATCTTGCGCCCCAGGGGCAGGAGGCCGGAGAGCCCCGGGTTCGCGCGCGTCCAGGGCGCCGCCGCCATGGCGACGAACGCGACGTTGATGGCCCGGAAGGCGCCCCAGAACAGGGCGAGGTAGGCCGCGGCGCGCAGCAGGTGGTGCACGACCGAGGCGGCGTCGCCCTCGAGCGCCAGGGCGGGCTGGAGCATGGTCGCGATCGCGACCGTCCAGAGGGCGCGGAGCGGACCGGCGATGCGCTCGACGAGGAGGTCGTCCCAGCTGGTCGCGGTCCGCCGGGCGAAGCGGGCCATCAGGAGGCGGGTGGCCCATCCCAGGAGCCAGCCGAGGACGAGCGCCACCACCAGCGCGGCGGGGAGCGCGATCCACTGCCACCAGAGGAGGCCGCGCGGCCCGGGGCGCAGCAGCGGCGCGGGCAGGCGATCCTCGAGGCCGGCGGCAGCGACGCACGGTGCGGCGAGCGCCAGGAGGACGAGACCGGGCGTTCGGCGAGCGCGGGGCGAGCGGTCCATGCCGCGCACGATAGCGCAGCCCGGTGGGAACGGGGGTTTCGGGCGCGCCGGCCCGCGCCGGGCTAACATCGGGCGCGATGGCCCGGATCCCCATGGACGAGTACCAGGAGGGCGCGGAGATCGTCCGCGTCTACCTGGCCGCCACGCTCGCCGAGGCGCAGCAGGTGGAGCGCGCCCTCGACGCGGCGGGGTTCCGCTACGCGGTCGAGGTGGAGCCGTTCTCCGCGGCCTCGGCGTTCACGCTCGGCGCCACGCGGCGCGGCGCCGGGTTCTGGGTCCTCGCCGGAGACCTGGACGCCAGCGCCGACGCGCTGGACCGCGCCGGGCTGGTCCAGGGCCTGGTGCTGCGCGACGTCTGAGCCGAGGGCCAGGCGGATGGGCCTGGCAGAGCGGCCGGGGGTCTGGGGGGCGGAACGCCCCGATGCAGCCCTCAGTCGAGCGCAGGGCCAGGCGGATGAGCCTGGCCCAGAGCGACCGGGGGTCTGGGGGGCGGAAC
>DATIWK010000200.1:0-2191 GCA_035519395.1 Anaeromyxobacteraceae bacterium
GCGCCCGGCGGCCTCCACCGCGTCGAGGCCTCCGCCACCCCCGACGATGGCACGCCCCGCGCCCAGGCTGGCTCGCCCGCCGCCCGCAGCGCCGCCGCGCCCGCCCGCTCCGGCGCGCCGCGACGGCGTCCGCGAGGTGACCGGCCCGATGTTCATCGACACCTCGAAGGGAACCTTCCAGGAGCTGCGGGCGCCGCCGCCGCCGGTCATGAGCGCGCGGCAGTTCGGGGCCGAGCTGCAGAGGCTGAGCCGTGAGGTCGGGCAGGACGCGTCCAACCCCGGCTCGGTGTCCTGCGAGGACTGCCGCCGCTGCGAGAGCTGCATGTTCTGTGTGGACTGCGAGGAGTGCTACCGCTGCACGCACTGCCGCGGCTGCCGGGCCTCCTCGCACCTCACCCACTGCGCCGAGTGCACCGGCTGTCACGACTGCGCCTACTGTGTGAAGTCCGAGAACTGCACCCGCTCGAACTACGTGGTCCTCTCGCGCGGACTCTCCGAGTGCAGCTACTGCTTCGGGTGCGTCGGCCTCTCCAAGAAGGACTTCCACATCCTGAACGTGAAATACACCCGGAGCGAGTACTTCCGGATCGTGAAGTCGCTCCAGGCCGAGCTCGGCCTCGAGCCCTGACCATGACCGCCTCGCTCGCGCTGGCTCTCGCGCTCGCCGCCTCCCCCTCGCTGCGCGTCGCGCCCGCCGCGGCCCGCCCCGGCGACGCGGTGCTCGTCGCGGTGGACGATCCCGCCGGTGACCTCGGGCGTGCGCCCCACGGAACCTTGGCCGGCCGTCGTCTGACCTTCTGGAAGGATCCCTCCGGCGGCTGGCGGTCCCTCGTGGCGCTGCCGCTCGAGACGGCGCCGGGGACGGTGCCCGTCGAGGTCGCGGTCGGCGGCACCACGGCGCGGGCCGACCTCGCGGTGGTGGATCCGCGCTTCCCCTCCCGCTCGATCACCCTGCCCGAGAAGTTCGTGGAGCCGCCCGCCCGCGTGCAGGGGCGCATCAAGGCGGACCGCGCCGCCTTCTCCCACGCGTACGACCGGCCGTTCGTCCCCCCGCTCTTCGACCGGGTCGGCTGGCCGCGCGACGCCCACGTCACCGGGCGATTCGGGGACCAGCGGATCCTGAACGGCAGGAAGCCGTCGGTGCACTACGGCCTCGACCTGGACGGCGAGGCCGGAGCGCCGGTCCTCGCGGCCGGCGACGGCGAGGTGGTGATGGCGCGCGACTGCTACATGTCCGGCAAGTCGGTCGTGCTCTGGCACGGCGCGGGCGTGTTCACCGCCTACTTCCACCTCTCCCGCATCGACGTGGGGTCCGGCTGGACGGTGAAGCGCGGCGACTCCATCGGCCTCCTCGGATCGACCGGCCGCGCGACGGGCCCGCACCTGCACTGGAGCGCGCGGGTGGACGGGCTGCTCGTGGACCCCGAGTCGCTGCTCCTCATCGACTTTCCGACCGTCTCGGCACCGCCGAGGGGCCCGCGCGAGCAGGCCCCTCCGGCCGCGTCCGCCCCCGAGGGCGTGGAGCTCCTGCCGCCGCCTCCCGCTCCCGAGCCCGGGACCGTCAGCGACCCAGCTCCGCCCTGACGATCTCGCGCATCCTGACGTGCAGCTCGGGCGGCGCCACGAGGACCTCGCCCGACTCCAGCATGGCCTCGCCGCCCTCGAGGTCGGTCACGAGCGCGCCCGCCTCGCGGGCGATGACGATGCCGGCGGCGACGTCCCACGGCTTGAGCGTCAGCTCCCAGAAGCCGTCGAGCCGGCCACACGCCACCCAGGCGAGGTCGATCGCCGCGGCACCGAAGCGTCGCACGCCGCGGGAGCGGAGCATGAACGCGCCGAAGAGGCGCAGCGGCAGCTCACCGCGCTCGTGCATGTCGTACGGGAACCCCGTCACGAGGAGCGAGCCGCGCAGCTCGGCGCGGCCCGAGTGATGGATGCGGGTCTCGCCGAGCGTTGCGCCCTCTCCGCGGCCCGCGGTGAACATCTCGTCGCGCAGCGGATCGTAGGTCGCGCCGGCGGCGAGGCCGCTCCGGTCGGAGGCGCCGATCGTCACGGCGAACTGGGGCACCCCGTGGGCGTAGTTCGTGGTGCCGTCGAGCGGGTCCACGTAGAAGTGGAGCCCGCCGGGCGGGCCACCGGAGGCGCCGGACTCCTCGGCGAGCACCGCGGCGTCGGGGAACTCGGCGTGGAG
>DATIWK010000201.1:0-12902 GCA_035519395.1 Anaeromyxobacteraceae bacterium
TGTCTCACGCGATTTCGACCCCTCGCAGAGCGCACGCAGCAGGCCAATGACGCGATCTCGGAGACGAGTCCTCTTCCCTCCCCGGGGCGCCGCCCGGCGCGCCAGGACGGGGCACGCAGGCCGCGAGAGAGCCCTCGCCGACGAAGTCGCGCGCCGCTGCGCGAGTTGCCGCCAGAACCTGTCAAGAACGACCGACACACACTCCAAGTGGTATGCACTCTTAGTGAATAGGGCGCGTTCGCCGCGGCTGCGCCTCGGTCGGCGCCGCCCACGGCGAGCATGTTGGCCGATCTTGCCGGGACGCTTCCCGCGCGCGGCGACGCCCCGGAGCCGCCCCTCCTCTCGAGCCGCTCGGGACGGCCGACCGGACAGGGGCGACCGCTCGCCCGGGGACGTTCGTCGATCGAAGAGGGCGATGGCGTGACCGGAGGGCGTCACTTCGACCCGATCGGACGGTTCACGGAGGGGCGCGGACAACGGGAACCGGCCGGGCCCGGCGCGCCGTCCGGTCACGGGCACGGAACGGGAAGGACGTCGGTGCACGTCGGCTGCACCGAGACCTTCGCCGTCACGTTCGGCGGGTCCGGGGACCAGTAATTGTGCGTCGCCGGGACCGACGTGACGCCCGGCGTTGCGTACACGCCGTAGCCGGCGCCAGTTGTGACGATCGCGTTGCTCCCGGCGCCGCACGTGGTCGGATCGATCGACAGGGCGCCGGTCAGGTACACCCCGATCTGGTCGCCACCGTTGCAGCGGACCGCGTTGCCGGTGAACGCGAAGGTCGGGATCGATACAGCCGCAACGATCACACCTCCCGCGGTCCGGCTGCCGTAGTAGGTGGTGGCACCGTTGCCGCTCAGTGACGATCCCGAGATGGACACCGCGGACCCTGCGGCGGGCGTGGAGATGACCACGCCCGCGCCGCCGTTCGCGCTGATGTCCGCGCCCGAGATCGACAGCGTGATCGGGACGGCGTCGTCGCTTTGCGTGGCCAGCACGCCCGCGCCGGCGCTGCTACCGAGCAGGAGCGGCGTCCCGCCGAACGTGCCGGCAAGAACATCCAGCCCCGCGGCTGCCAGCGACTGGAGCTCCAGCTTCCCCCCGGTCACGCGCACGCCCTGCGCCGGCTCCACCGCCACGTCCGCCCCGATCCGCGGCCCGCCGGTGAAGCTCCCGCCGCTGACCTCGGTCTCGACGGCCGTCGACGGCGACTCGACGTCGAGCGCCGCCACGCGCGGACCCGCGATCGCCACGTTCCTCAGCTTCGCGCCGCACTGCCCGGACACCTTGACTCCGTACTTCAGCTGATTGGTCGTGAGCGTCACGTCCTCGAGCGTCGCCTGCGCCGCCGTCCCGCACGCCAGCGCCACACCCGCGCCGGCGGGGGCGGTGGTCGGGCTCGCGAGCATCGCGTCGATCGTGAACCCGCTCAGCTTCGCGCCGTCGTGGAGCAGCACCACCTCGCCGGCGTCCGGCAGGACGGTCGTGGGCGCGATCCGCCACAGGCCGGCGTCCACCACCAGCGCCACGCCCGCGCCCACCTCCAGCGGCGCGCCGGGCGCGACGAGGACATCCTCGCTCTGCGCCGCGATCGCGTGGACGGTCGTCCCCGGGGCCGCGAGGACCAGCGCTTCCGTCAGGCTGGCCAGCTCACACCCGGCGTTCGCGTTCGAGCCATTCGGCGTCACGCCCGCGAGCACCGGCCGGCCGGGGTCCACGTAGAGGTCCGCGCCCGGGTCCTGGCAGTCACAGGCGGCGGCCTGGCCCGCGGCCCTGCACCACAGCCCCTGCCCGAGGCAGCCCATGCTCGCCCACGTCCCGCAGGCGGGGTCGGCGCCCGTGCACGTCTCTCCCTCGTGCGGGTCCGCGGTCGTACATCGCGTCGCGCCCACGGCGCACCGCGTGTTTCCGTCCTGGCACGCCTTCGCCGCGGCGCTGCACAGCGCGTCGTTTCCGCACGCCTGGCCGCTCGGGCAGTCCGCGGCCGTGCCGGGCACCGCGCACGCGTCGCAGCGGATGCCGCCGCCAGCCACGTGGCACACCCGCCCGCTCGCCGGGCAGTCCACCGGCACCCACGTCCCGCAGGTCGCGTCGGTGCCCTCGCACGTCCGCCCTCCGCCCGTGCAGTCGGCGCTCCCCGGCACGCAGTACGCGCCCGACGAGATGCACCCGGCAGCCTGAAGGCTGCACTTGCCGTCGTTCCCGCAGCCCTGCCCCGAGGGGCAATCCGCGTCGATCGCCCCCGGCGTCCGGCACGCCGCCCCTTCGACCTTCACCTGGCACGCCGCGAGGAGCAGCGCCCCGGAGATGGCGGTCAACCTCCTCATCAGAACCGCCCCTCCACGAAGAAGAGCGCACCGGCCGCCGCGCCGAACCCCGCGGCGACGGCGTAGGAGACGTTCGCCTTGTGCTGCGCGCTCGTCGCATCCTGTGCGAGCGCGTTCGCGTCCGTGTGGACGGTTCCGTCGAGGAGCTTCGCGCTCTTCTGCTTCGCGACCGACCCGAAGTACGCGCCGGTCGCGAGGGCGACCGCGCCGGCCCCGGCCGCGACCCAGGTCCAGACCCGCGGCTTTTCCCGCGGCGGCGGTGGCAGCGCGGGCGCCGCGAGCGGAGAGGTCGCCGGCCGCGGCGGAGCCAGATCGGGTGCGGGACGCTCGCCGCCGGGCGGAGTGGCGCTGCGGGCCCCCTCCTGCACCGCCGGCTGCGAGGAGGGAGCGGCGGCCCCCACAGCGGCCACCGCGGCCGGCGCGGCCGCGACGGCGGCGCCGGGAGCCGGCGGCGCGGCGGCCACGAGCGTCACCTCGACGTCCGACGCCGTGTCCGGCGCCAGCGTCACCTCGCGCTCCGCGGGCGCGAACCCGTCGCGCGCCAGCGCGACCGCGTACGGCCCCGGCGGCAGCGCGACCACGAGCGGCGTCTTGCCTCGCGGCCTGGCGTCGATCCGGACGTCGGCGCCCGGCGGATCGCTCGAGACCATGAGGGCCTGGACGCCGGAGGCCGCGAGCCGCCCCTCGATCCGCCGCATCGCCGCGAGGACCGCGGCGCGATCCTCCGCGCCGGGGACCTCCTTCAGGTAGTCCCGGTAGCTTCGCAGCGCCCCCGGCCACTCCGCGAGCCGCTCGCGGCACTGGGCGATGTTGAAGTGGATCGCGCCCGCGGGCTTCGCGCGATACGCCGCCTCGAACTCCGCGACGGCGTCCTTCCACCGGCCGCTCCGGTAGAGCTGCGTCGCGTTGTTGAAGTGGGCGCGCGCCTCCGCGACGTCCTCGGCGTGGACCGGGGCGGCGGCGAGTGACACGGCGGCGAGGAGGGTCGTCGTCGCGAGCCGCATGATCAGAACGGGGACGGCTTGAGCTCGCCACTCGACCCCGCCGGGCCGTCAGGATCCGCCGGCTCGCCGGCGGGCTCGCCGGCAGCGGGCGCCACGTGCGGTTTCACGCTCTGTCCGCTCGCCGCGGAGCGCCTGGCCCTCGGCGGCGGGGCTGCCGCGGGCGCGGCCGGAGCGGCCGCGCGGGGCGGTGGCGCGATGTGCTCCGGCGCGGTCGGCGGCGGAGCGTCCGAGGGCGCCGCCTCGACGCCGGCGGTCCGCGAGGGCGCGCCCGGCCGCGGGAACGGGCCGGGCCAGGGCGCGGCATCGCGCGCTCCACGCTCGCCGCGCAGCCACCACCCGGCGCCGGCAGCCGATGCGAGGGCCACGACCGCCGCGGCCACGGCGAGCGCGCGCCGGCGGCGGGGCCGTACCGGCGGGAACACCGCGCTCGCCCGCCGGACCTCGCCCGACGCCTCCGGCCCGAGCGCCACGGTCGCGCCGCGGCCGCTCGGGCGCGTCGCGACACCCTGCCGGGCGGCGTCCCCCGAGGACTGCCGGTCCATGGCGTCGCCGCCAGGCTGCCGCAGCGCGAAGGCCTCGGGCGTGACGCCACCGAGGCGGGCACGGATCCGCGCGATCTCGCCCCCGAGCGCCGCCATCGACTCGAACCGATCGTCGGGGCGCTTCGCGAGCGCCCGCAGCACGACCGCGTCGATCTCGGGCGGGACGGCGGCGCGGCGGCGCGACGGGGCCTGCGGCGGCATCGTCTGGTGCGCGACCAGCGTGGCGATGGCGGTGCCGCCCTCCAGGGGCAGCGTCCCGGTGAGCATCTCGTACGCCATGACGCCGAGCGCGTACATGTCCGCGCGGTGATCGACCGCACCCCCCGCCGCCTGCTCCGGCGCCATGTACTCCGGCGTGCCGATGATGGCCCCGGCCCGCGTCAGCCGGGCGTGAAGGCCGTCCGGCTCGACCTTGGAGATGCCGAAGTCGAGCAGCTTCGCCGTCTCGACGCCGTCGTCGCGCCGCACCAGGAAGACGTTGTCGGGCTTCAGATCCCGGTGGACGACGCCGCGCCGGTGCGCCGCGGCGAGCGCGCGGCAGATCTGCTCCAGGATCGCGAGCGCCCGCGCGATGGCGAGCGGCCCCTCCCGCCGCAGCACCGCTCCGAGCGAGAGCCCTTCGAGCGCCTCCATCACGTAGAAGAGCGCACCCTCCTCGGTGTTCCCGAAGTCGAGCACGTCCACCACGTTCTCCTGGCCGATCTGGCTCGCGGCGACGGCCTCCTGCCGGAACCGCTCCACGATCTCGGGGTCGGCGGCCAGCTCGGGACGGAGGACCTTGACGGCCAGGCGCCGGCGCAGGACCACGTGCTCGCAGAGGTAGACCGCACCCATCCCCCCCTCGCCGATGCGGCGGAGGACCCGGTACCGGTCGCCCAGGACCCGGCCCGCCATCGCGTCGGGCGGCGATGGGCGTCCCGGGACAGGGCTGGCTGAAGCGCGTGACATGTCCCTCGCCCTGGGGACTTACGCTATCATGAAAAGTGGGAAACCCGAGAAATCCGCCTTGTCCGAACTGCTCGTCCTGAACGGCGTCTGCGCCGGAACAGTCTTCTTCCTGCCCGAGGTCCCCACGGTCCTCGGGCGGTCGCCGGAGGCGCACCTCCAGATCGCCGATCCCTGGATCTCGTCCATGCACGCCATGTTCGAGAAGCGCGGCGACGACATCTGGGTGGTGGACCTGGAGTCCCGGAACGGCACCTTCGTGGACGAGGCCCGGGTCCAGGAGTCGCGCATACCCCCAGGTGGCCTGCTCCGGTTCGGGAAGACCGAGGTCCGGTACGAGCACCGCGATGACGCAACGCGCCCCGAGCGGTTCCTGGCCGAGGGCGGCACCGTGGTGCGCTACCTCGACGACCTCCAGGCGGACATGGAGCGCGCCCGAGCCGGACAGCCTCAGCGGGACACCATGAAATCCGACCCGGGGCCGCCCGCCCTGGCGCGGCGCCAGCTCGCCGTCCTGGAGGAGATCGGCCGCGCGCTCATCGACGCCGACAACCTCGACGCCTGCCTGGTTCGCATCCTCACCGCGGTGGCGCGGGCGGTCCGCTCGGAGCGCGCCAGCCTCCTCCTCAGCGACGAGAAGGGCGAGATGGTGCCGCGCGCGCTCGAGCCCGCCGGCTCGCCGCCCGCCATCTCGGCCACCGTCCTCTCCGCCGCCGCCCAGAGCCGCGCCGGGATCCTCACGCTCGACGCACAGCTCGACGATCGCTTCGCCGCGAGCCAGTCGATCGTGACCCACGGCATCCGGTCGGCGATGTGCGTGCCCATCTGGGCCGCCCACCGGATCCTGGGAATGCTCCTGTTCGACCGCGGCCCGGCCGAGCCGTTCAGCCCCGAGGACCTGGAGCTGGCCGCGGTGGTCGGGCACCAGGCGGCGCTCGCCATCGAGCGCGCGCGGTTCCTGGAGCAGGCGCGCGCCGGCGACGACCGGCGCCGCGCCATCGAGGACCAGCTGCCCCCCGAGGTGGCCCGGTCGATGCTCGGGCAGGACCCGGGGGAAGGCGATCCGCTGGACCTGGCGCCGCGCAGCGTGGCGGTGCTCCGGGCCGCGCTCGCCGACGCCGGCGACCTCGCCCCCGCGGTCGCGGCCGAGCTGCTCCGGGACGGCGTGGAGGCGATGGTGGGAGCTGCGCTCGCGGAGGGCGGCGCCGCGGCCCGCGTCGCCGGCGCGGGCATCGTCGCGGTCTTCGGCCTGATCCATCCGGAGCCGGACGCGGCGCGGCGGGCGGTCTCTGCGGCGCTCGCGATGCGGTCGCGGGTGGCGGAGCTCCCGGGCGGGCTCGGGGTCCGGGCGGGGCTGGCAGCCGGGCGCGCGCTGGTGGGAAACGTCGCCGGGCCGCGCAGGTTCGAGCTGGCGGTGGCGGGTGGGCCCGCGGACGAGGCCGAGCGGCTCCTCGCCGCAGCCGGGCGCGGGGAGATCCTGGCTTCCCGGACGGTCCGCGACGGCGCGCCCGGGCTCGAGTCCGCGGGGCGCCGCGAGGTGGGCGGCGTCGCGGTCGAGGCGTTTCGCGCGGAGTGAAGCCCGTCAACTCCCGCCCCCCCGGATGGGGAGAGGGCTGGGGAGAGGGGGCGCCTACCGCGCGACCCGCCTGGCCTCGTCCCCGTCGAGCCGGCCGAGCAGGCGCAGGAGCCCGTCGAGCACCGTGATGGGATGGGGCGGGCATCCGGGGACGAAGAGGTCCACCGGGATCCCGCCCAGCGCCCCGGCGGCACCGTCGTGGACCACCGGGCTGCCGCGGAACGGGCCGCCGGAGATGGCGCAGGCGCCGACCGCCACCACGATCCGCGGCGGAGGGACGGCCTCGTAGGTGGCGAGGAGCGCGGCCCTCATGTTCTCCGAGACGGGCCCGGTCACCACGATGCCGTCGGCGTGTCGCGGCGAGGCGACGAACTGGATCCCGAAGCGGGAGAGGTCGAACTGGATGTTGCCGGTGGCGTTCAGCTCCGCCTCGCAGCCGTTGCACCCCGCCGCCGAGACCTGCCGGAGCCTGAGCGACCGGCCGAACAGCCGGCGCGCCTCCTCGTCGAGCGCCGCCGCCAGGAGCGGCTCGTCGCGGGAGACGAGGAGGTCGTCGCGGGAGCGGGCGGCGAGGCGGTGGTCGTGCCCGTACCGGATGGCGCCGGGCGGGCAGGCCTCCACGCAGTCGGCGCAGAAGAGGCACCGGCCCAGGTCCACGCGCATCCGGGCCTCGCCCGGGTCGAGGATCGCCTCGGTGGGGCAGGCGTCGGCGCAGGCCCTGCAGCCGTCCGGGCAGCGGGCGGGATCCACCACCGGCCGGCCGCGGAACCGCTCCGGGAAGCGCGGCGGGCCGTCCGGGAACGCGACGGTCTGCTGCCCGTACCGGAGGCGGAACTGGAGGATGTCGATCACAGGTCGTGCCCCGCGTACGAGAGGTTGAAGCTCTTGTTGCAGAGGGGGAAGTCGGAGATCTGGCCGTCCCGCAGGGCGAGCGCCAGGCCGAGCCAGTTGTGGAAGGACGGGTCCTTCACCTTGTAGCGGGCGAACCGGCCGTCCCGATCGGTCACCGCCACGTGGGCGATCTCGCCCCGCCAGCCCTCCACCAGCGACACCACCAGCCGGTCCGGCGCGAGGCGCGCGGGCGGCGCACGGACGTCGCCGTCGGGCAGGTTCTCGAGCTGGCTCACCGCGAAGGCGACGGAGCGGTCCGACTCGAGGAAGCGGATCCAGGCACGGGAGAAGACGTCCCCCGAGTCGGCGGTCACCACCGGCACGTGCGCGAAGCGGTAGATCCCGAAGGCGTGGTCGCGCCGCACGTCGCGGTCCACGCCCGAGGCGCGGGCCGCCGGCCCCACCAGCCCGATCTCCAGCGCCGTCTCGCGCGACACCCGCCCCGTCTCCTCGAGCCGGGCCCGCACCGAGGGCGACTCGAAGAAGAGCCCCGCCGCGCCCTTCACCTGGCCCCAGGACTCCCGCAGCCGCGCCGCGAGGGCGAGCGCGGAGTCGGAGGAGAGATCGAAGCGCACGCCGCCGTGGACGAGCAGGCTCCGGCCGAAGCGGTTCCCGCAGATCTCGGCGAGCGCGTTCAGGAAGTCGGCCCGGAGCGCCCCACAGTAGGAGGCGGTGGGGAGGAACCCGACGTCGTTCGCGAGCGCGCCGATGTCGCCCACGTGGTTCGCGAGCCGCTCCAGCTCCAGCGCCACGCCGCGCAGCGCCATCGCCCGGGCCGGCGCCGCCACGCCCGAGAGCGACTCGAGCGCCTTCACGTAGGCGAGGCCGTGGCCGACCGAGGTGTCACCCGCGATCGACTCGGCCACCACCAGCGAGCGGCGATCGGGACCTCCGGCGAGCATCCGCTCGGCGCCGCGGTGCTGGTAGCCGAGGACGATCTCGAGGTGGAACACCTCCTCGCCGTGGCACTGGAAGCGAAAGTGGCCGGGCTCGATGATGCCGGCGTGCACGGGCCCGACCGCGACCTCGTGCACCTCCTCCCCTTCCACGCGGTAGAAGGGGTACTCGCCGGGGATGGTGGCGGCGGGGTCGGACCGGCCGAAGGGGTCCCGGACCTCGCGGTGCGGCGGCTCGAAGCGGAGCGGCTTCAGCCAGGGGTGGCCCTCCGGGACCACGCCGTACTGCTCGGCCAGCTCGCGCTCGAAGCCCTGGGCCTGCGGCGCCTCCGACGAGAGCGCCGGGTAGGCGCCGTCCACCACGGTGGAGAGGAGGCCGAGCTTCCCCTCGGGATCGTCGGCCAGGGCCGCGGTGACGACCACGCGCCCGTCCACGGGGCGCCCGAAGAAGGCGGCGAGCCGCCCGCCCTCGCGGAGCACCTCGAGGATCACGGCCCGGAACCGCGCGACGGGGAGGACGGGGACGGCGCGGACGTCCACCGCCTCGCCGTTCCAGGTCTCGAGGATGGCCGGCGCACCGGCGCGCCGCTCGTGGAGGGGTTCGGTCATGGCGTCACCACCTCCCGCCGCCGACGAGGGCGCCGGCCGAGGTGAAGAGGTCGCGCAGGCCCTGCGGCAGGAAGAGGCCGAGGAGCAGGACCACCACGATGAGCGCGAGCGGCGGCCCCGCGGTGAGCCAGCTGTCGCCGGTGCCGGGGACCTGCGGCGCGCCCTCGGGATCGCCCTGCACCACCGCGAGCACCGTGGCGCCCATCCCCACGAAGATGACGGCGAGCAAGGCGAGGAAGAGGCCGCCGACCACCCAGCGGCCGGCGCCGAACGCGCCGTTCAGGATCGCGAACTCGCTGAAGAACGGGGAGAACGGGGGCGAGCCGGTGATGGCCAGGAACCCGGCCAGGAAGAGCGGACCGGAGACGGGCAGCCGCCGCCCCGCGCCGCGGACCTCGTCGATCCGCTTCGAGCCGAACGACCGGTGGATGTTGGCGGCGGAGAGGAAGACGACGCCCTTGGTGAGCCCGTTGTTCACCAGGTGGAAGAAGGCCCCCGCCGCCGCGCCGCCGCCCAGGCCGATGCCGAGCGCCAGGATCCCCATGTGCTCGACGCTGGAGTAGGCGAGCATGCGCTTGAAGTCGCGCTGGCCGACGACGAACACCGCGGCGAGCGCGATGGAGAGCAGGCCCAGGCCCACCAGCGCGTCGCGCGCGAAGGCCTCCTCGCCCGCGGCGCGCGTCACCTGGAAGACGCGGGCGATGGAGATGAAGGCGAAGTTCGTGACCCCGCCGGCCAGCAGCGCCCCGAGCAGGCCGGGGGCCTCGCCGTAGGCGTCGGGCTTCCAGGAGTGGAGCGGTGCGAGCCCCATCTTCGTGCCGTAGCCGACGAGGAGGAAGACGAAGGCGGCCCGGACCCAGGGGCGCGAGAGCAGCGGCCCGGCCGCGACGAGCTCCTCCACCAGGAGCGACCGCGGGCCGCCGGGGCCGGCGCCGGAGAGGGCGAGGAAGAAGGTGCCGAGGAGGGCCAGCGCGATGCCGAGTGAGCCGATGAGGAGGTACTTCCAGGCCGCCTCGAGCGAGCGCGCGTTGTGGTTGAAGTAGATGAGCGGCGCGGTGGTGAGGGTGGTGAGCTCGATCGCCACCCAGGAGAGCCCGAGGTGGTGCGAGAGCGCCACCGTCGTCATGGCGCCGAGCAGCACCAAGAGGCCGCCCACGAAGACGCGGTTGTCGCGGTCCTCCCGGCGCGCCAGGTAGCCCTGCGCGTACACCGCGGCGGCGAGGAAGAGCACGGTGGTGGTGCCGAGGGCGACCTTGCCGATGGCGTCGAGGGCGAGCCAGCGGCCCGGCACCTCCTCGCCCGGAGCGGCGAGGAGCGCCGCGACGCCGGCGGCGTGGACCGCGGCGCCCGCCAGCAGCGCCACCGGCCGCCGCCGGTTGGACGGGTAGGCGAAGGCGATCGCGCCGAAGACGACCGGGGCGAGGACGACGAGGAGCATGAGCGCGAGCATCCTCTAGTCCTTCAGCGCCGAGAGCTTCTCGGTGTCGAGCGAGGAGAACTCGCGGTTGATGTGGAACATCACGATGCCCATCACGAACACCGCCGCGAAGAGGTCGAGGAGCACGCCCGCCTCCACCATGATCGGCATGAAGTCCGAGAGGAGGAGGCCGAACACGAAGACGCCGTTCTCCAGCACCAGGAACCCGAGCACCTGGTTCACCGCCTTCTTGCGGCTCACCACCAGGAGCAGGCCGGTCCAGACGGTGGAGAGCGCGGTGGGCACCAGGAACGGGTGCGCCGCGCTCGGCTCCGGCAGCGGGAGACGGCTCGAGAAGGCGAAGGCCAGGGCCACGCCGATGCCGCCCAGCACCATCGAGGGGACGAACCCGACGATGGGCTCGACCTCGCGGCGCATCGAGGCCTCGCGGATGGCCCGGAACATGAGCCAGGGGATGAGGACGCCCTTGATGGCGAGGGCGCCCACCGCCAGCACCAGGTAGTGGCCGAGGGGCTCGCCGGGGGGGGCCAGCATCAGCGGGAGGACGCCGAGGAGCCCGCCCTGGAGCGCCACCACGCGGATGGCGGCGCCCATCCGGCTCGAGGAGAGGAGGAAGAAGTCGATGACCACGACGAGGATGAAGGCGAGGTCGAGGAGCTGGGCCACGGCGGTCACCGGAGGAGGAGGACGAGCGCGAAGGCGGAGAGGACGGAGGCGCCCACCAGCAGCTGGGGAACGCGGATCATGCGCAGGCGCGCCATGGAGGACTCGACCACCCCGACGCCCAGCGCGAAGAGGAACAGGCCGCCGAAGAAGGCCGCCTCCGCGGCGAGCGCCCCCTCCCCCGCCGGCGCGAGGAGGATCCGCGAGGCGATGGCGGCGAAGAGGAAGAGCTTCACCGCGGCGCCGTACTCGATGAGCGCGAGGTCGGGGCCACCGTGGTCGAGCACCATCACCTCGTGGATCATGGTCAGCTCGAGGTGGGTGTTGGGGTCGTCCACCGGGATGCGCGCGTTCTCCGCGAGCGCGACCACGAAGACGCCCATGGCGGCGAGGAGCAGCGCGGGCGCGGTCTGCCCCCAGGCGGCGACGAGGCCCGGCCCGAGCATCCCGGCGAGCGTGCCGGTGCCGGTGGCGCGGGCGAGGACGATCAGGCAGAGGAAGAGGGCCGGCTCGGCGAGGCTCGCGAAGGTGACCTCCCGGGCCGCGCCCATGCCCTCGAAGGCGGAGCCGGTGTCGAGCGCCGCGAGCGCGGTGAAGAAGCGCCCCAGGCCGAGCAGGTAGGCGAAGAGGACGAAGTCTCCGGTGAAGGAGATCGCGGCGGGCGCGCCGCCCATGCCGAGCAGGAGGCCGGCGGCGACGACGGCGGCGAGGCCGACGACCGGCCCGGCGCGGAACACCCAGGTGGTGGTCCGGCTGTAGACCGCGCCCTTCCTCAGGAGCCGGGCGAGGTCGAAGTAGGGCTGCAGGAGCGGGGGCCCGGCCCGGCCCGCGAAGCGCGCCTTGGTGCGGTTCACGACACCGAGCAAGAGCGGCGGCAGCGCCAGCAGCGCGGCGAGGTGGAGGACGGTGCGGAGCATGGCGATCACCAGACGAACCCCCAGGCGAGCACGGCGAGCAGCGTGGCGAGGATGAGGAGGATCTGGAACTGGATGCGGCGCAGGTAGAGGAGGCGGGCCTGGATCGCCGCCCAGTGATAGGCCCGGGCCGCCGGCAGGAGCAGGAGGTCGAGGACCGTGTCGGGCACGTCGGCGTGGAACCCGGCCGCCGAGGGGAACGTTCCGGCCGGTGGCGCCCCGTGGACCCTCGGGCGCACCACCCAGCCGAAGCGCGAGACGAGCAGCGCCGCGAACGACGAGCCGGTGTACTGCATGCGCGGGGTGGGCGCGGCGAACCCGCAGCCCCAGGTCGCGACCGCGGCGGGCGCCGCGTGCGCGGCGAGGCGCCGTCGGCGCAGGAGCAGCAACGCCCCGGCGGCGAGGAGCAGGACCGCCGCGACGAGCGACACGCGCGCCGCGGCGGCGGCGGCACGCGCGGTCGCGCCCTCGAGGAGCGCCGGGTCCACCCGCGCCCAGGCCGCGGCGGCGTTCCGCAGCGGCGCCAGCACCGCCCCCGGCGCGAGGCCGATGGCGACGCAGACCGCGGCGAGGATCGCCATCGGCGCGACCATCGATCGCGGCGCCTCGTGCGCCCCGCGCGCGGCCGCCGTGCGCGGCTCGCCCAGGAACACGACGCCCACCACCTTCGCGAAGCAGGCCGCCGCGAGGCCGCCCACCAGCGCGAGCACCGGCATCCCCGCGGCGGCGAAGGCGAGGAGGTCGCCGGAGGGCCGCCCCAGCGTCTCGAGGAAGCCCAGGTAGACGAGCCACTCCGAGACGAAGCCGTTGAGGGGTGGGAGCCCGCTGATGGCCACCGCTCCGACGAGGAAGAAGAGCCCGGTGGAGGGCATCCGGCGCAGCAACCCTCCGAGCTGGTCCAGCGCGCGCGTGCCCGTCCCGTGGTGCACGGCGCCGGCGCCGAAGAAGAGGAGCGACTTGAACACCGCGTGGTTCACCACGTGGAGCGCGGCTCCGCCGAAGCCGAGCGCGACGAGCGCGAGGTCGCCGCGGGCGCGGCCGACCAGCGCCAGCCCGGCGCCGAGCGCGATGATCCCGACGTTCTCCACGGTGTGGTA
>DATIWK010000202.1:0-5150 GCA_035519395.1 Anaeromyxobacteraceae bacterium
GAGATCTCGTGGCCGGCCTCGAACCAGCCGCCGAGGACCGTGTTCCACCGCTTCGGCAGCCCCTCCACCAGCGCCGTCGCGCCGCCGCGCCTCGCCGCCTCCTCGATGCGGGGGAGATCCGCCACGTGCGCCGGGCTGCCGAGGCCGATGTTCTCGGCGGCGGTGAACTGGTAGCGGACGAAGTCCTGGAACACGGCGCCGATGCGCGCGCGCAGGTCCTTGGGGTCCATGTCGCGGAGGTCCACCCCGCCGTACCGGATCTCGCCCTCGGTCGGGTCGTAGAGCCGCAGGAGGAGCTTCACCAGCGTGGACTTGCCCGCGCCGTTCTCGCCGACGAGGCCGAGCTTCTCGCCGGGCATGAGGGTGAGGGTGAGGTCGCGCAGCGCCCACTCCTCCTTCCCGGGGTAGCGGAACGACACGCCGCGGATCTCGATCTCCTGGGGACGGCCGCGCGGCGGCGCGAGCGCCGGCGCGACGCGCGGGGCCTCGCCGCCGGTGGGGATGGACAGGTACGAGAACAGGTTCGACATGAAGAGGGCGTCCTCGTACATGCCGCCGACGGCCGAGAGGATCTGCTGGATCGCGCCCTGGCCCTGGCGGAACACCGCGATGTAGAGCGTCAGGTCGCCCAGGGAGATGGCGGCCTGCGCGGCGCGGCCCGCCATGAGCGCGTACATCCCGTAGAAGGCGGCGAGCGAGACCAGGCCGAAGGTGACGCCGGCCCGCATCCGGCGGATCGCGAGCGCGCGGTCCTCCTCGAAGAACTTCCGGAAGAGGGCGCGGTAACGCTCCAGGACCAGCGGTCCCAGGTCGAAGAGCTTCACCTCCTTGACGTGGCTGTCCCGGGTCAGGATCCACTCGAGGTAGTTGAGCCGCCGCCCCTCGGGCGCCCGCCAGGTCCAGAGCCGGAAGGACTCCGCCGAGAGGCGCGCCTCGGCGAGGAAGGCGGGGATCGAGGCGGCCACCACCACCAGCACGCTCCAGGGCGAGAGCCGCCACAGCAGCCCGGAGAGCACGCCCAGGGTGACGAGGTTCTGGCCGATGGCGAAGATCTGCATCACCAGGGAGAGAGGTCGCGCCGAGGCCTCCCGCCGCGCGTTCTGCATCTTGTCGTAGACGTCGGCGTCCTCGAAGTGGCGGAGCTCCAGCTCCAGCGCCTTCTCGAGGATCCGCTCGTTGATCCGGTTCCCCAGCGCGGCGCGGAGCAGCTCCCGGCGCAGGGACAGGAGGCGGTTGGCGGCCATCTGCCCGGCCATGAGGCCGAGCTCGACGCCCACCAGCCAGAGCACCCGCTCGCGATCGGCCCCGCCGCCGGACCGGGCCGAGAGCACGACGCCGTCCACGATGAGCTTGCCCACCCAGGCGATCGCGGCCGGGAGGAGGGCCAGCACCAGGGTGAGGGCGGCGATGGCGCCGGTGCCGGGCCGATCCGCCTCCCAGACGAGGCGCAGCGTCCCGGGGACCTGCCGGAAGACCGTCCGCAGCCCGGCGATCCGCTCGCGGATGGTGCCGCCCGCGTCGGCGAGGGAGCCGTTCCAGGGGTGCGGATGGGAGGGGGGCACGTCGATCAGGTCCTTAACGCCGCCGGGCGCGCACCGCGAGCGCGCAGGCCGGCTTTATTTCTCGCGCGCGGCGTCGTAGATCACCGTCCAGATGATCCTCCCCGAGCACCAGAGCGACGCCACGACGGCCATGGCGTCCTCCGACTGGTCGATCGACCGCGCCACCCAGTACTACAACATCGCGGGATGGGGCGCCGGCTTCTTCTCGGTCAACGAGAAGGGCCACGTGGTCGTCCACCCGCACGGTCCGGGCGGCCCGACCATCGACCTCATGGACGTGGTCGAGGACATCAACGAGCGGCGCATCGGCTTCCCGTGCGTGGTGCGGTTCCAGGACGTGCTCCGGGCGCGCGTGAAGCAGATCAACGAGGTCTTCGGGAGGGCGGTCGCCGAGATGGGCTACGGCGGGCGCTACTACGGCGTCTATCCCATCAAGGTGAACCAGATGCGCGAGGTGGTCGAGGAGGTCCTCGACGCCGGCGCGCCGTACCACTACGGCCTGGAGGCGGGGTCGAAGGGCGAGCTGCTCATCGTCCTGGGGATGAACACCGACCCCGAGGCGCTCACCATCTGCAACGGGTACAAGGACGAGGAGTACCTGCGCCTGGCGCTCCTCGGCCGGAAGCTCGGCCGCAAGGTCATCGTCGTCGTCGAGAAGCTGTCGGAGCTGCCCATGCTGCTCCGGCTCGCCGAGGAGATGCAGGTGGAGCCGATGATCGGGCTCCGCTCGAAGCTCACCACGCGCGGCACCGGCAAGTGGGAGGGCTCCTCGGGGGACTTCGCCAAGTTCGGCCTCACCGTACCGGAGCTGATCCACGCCGTCCGCATGCTCGAGCAGAGCGGGAAGGGGCACTGCGCCAAGCTCCTCCACTTCCACGTCGGCTCACAGCTCACCGAGATCCGCGTGGTCAAGGACGCGGTCAACGAGGGCGCCCGGGTCTACGCGAAGCTGCGCAAGATGGGGCTGCCCATCGAGTACTTCGACGTGGGCGGCGGCCTGGGCGTGGACTACGTCGGGACCCACACCAACGGCCACGGCGGCCGGACCTCCACCGTCAACTACACGATGGACGAGTACGTGGGCGACGTCGTCTACAGCGTCCAGCGGGTCTGCATGAACGAGGGCGTGCCCGAGCCGCACATCGTCTCGGAGTCGGGCCGCGCCGTCACCGCCCACCACAGCTGCATCATCATGAGCGTGTTCGGCCACATCGAGATCGGCTCGGCCGAGGAGATCGCCGCGGCCTCCCTGCCCCAGCCGAACGAGCCCAAGGTGGTCCGCGAGATGCGCGAGATCGTGGGGAGCATGACCCCGCGCAACCGCGCCGAGGCCTACCACGACGCCGCCGCCAAGAAGGAGGAGGCCCTCCAGATGTTCAAGCTCGGGATCCTCGGGCTGGAGGAGCGCGCGGTGGTGGAGAGCCTCTTCTGGAAGCTGGCGCGCGGCATCGCAGACCTGAACCGCGGGAAGAAGCGCCTGCCGCGGGAGACCAAGGACCTGGGCGACAAGATCGCCGATCAGTACATGGCCAACTTCTCGCTCTTCCAGAGCGCGCCGGACCACTGGGCCTTCGACCAGCTCTTCCCCATCGTGCCCCTCCACCGGATGCAGGAGGTGCCGAGCCGCGACTGCACCATCGTGGACATCACCTGCGACTCGGACGGCAAGATCGACCGGTTCATCGAGAACGACGGCGTGGACGAGACGCTCTCCCTGCACGCGCTCACGCCCGGCGAGCCGTACTTCCTGGGCATGTTCATGACGGGCGCCTACCAGGACATCATGGGGGACATGCACAACCTCTTCGGCCGGGTGAACGAGATCCACGTGTTCGTGGACGACGAGGACCCGGAGGACTTCTACATCGAGGAGGTCATCCCCGGGGACACGGTCGAGAAGGTGCTCTCCCGCGTCCAGTACGAGCCGGCGGAGCTGTTTCGCCGGGTGAAGGGCGCGCTCGACCAGAAGGTGAAGGACGGCGCCATCCGCCCCAAGGAAGGCGTGTCGCTCGCCGACTTCTACGAGTCGGTGATGCGCGGCTACACGTATCTGCAAGGGATGTAGCGGCCGGCCGGGGCCCGGCTACGCTACCGGTCATGGGAGCGCTGGCGGACGCGCTGGGCGCGATCCGGCGAGGCGACGCCGCGTCGGCGGAGCCGCTGGCGCGGGCGGCCGCGGCGGAGGCGCCGGGCGATCCGCGCGCGGTGGCCACGCTCGCGCTGGCGCTCGCGCTGGCGCGGCGGCCCCGGGAGGCGCTGGGTGCCGCCGACGCCGGGGCGAGGGGCGGCGAGCCCTGGGCGCTCCTGGTCCGGTCGGCGGTCCTCCGCGAGGCGGGCCGGGCGCGCGAGGCGGCGGCCGCGGCCGAGGCGGCGCTCCGCGCCGGCGCGGGCGCCCCCGGGGAGCTGGCGCTGGCGCTCGCCTTCCTGGCGGCCGGGGCGGGCGGCTCGGCGCGCGCTCCGCTGGACCGGGCCCGCGCCGCGGCGCCCGGCGATCCGCTGGTGCTGCGGCTCCTCGGCGAGGTCGAGCTGCGGCGCGATCCGGCCGCCGCCGAGGCGCTCTTCCGCGCGAGCCTCCGCGCCGATCCGCGCGGCGCCGACGCCCGCAGCGGCCTGGCGCGGGCGCTGGCGAGGCAGGGCCGGGCGGAGGAGGCCGAGGAGGTCTTCGCGGTGGCGGCGCTCCAGGATCCGTCGCTGGCGGCCGATCGCGAGGCGAGGCGGCGCGGCGTGCTCGCGATGCTGCAGGCGGCGGTGGTGGCGTTCCTGGCGCTGCTCGCCATCCAGATGGCCCAGGGCCTCGCCGGACGGCGCTGGCCCGGGGCCCGCGGCGTCGTGACCACGCTCTCCTTCGTCGCCTCGGCCGTGGTGCCCGCCGGCCTGCTCGCCTGGGCCACGGTCCGGCTCCGGCGGGCGCGCCTCGGCGGCCCGGTCGATCCCCAGATCCCACGGCTCGCCGACGCCGTCGCGGAGGCCGGCGCGGTGATCGGCGGGGAGACCGGCGCGGCGGCCAGGTCGGAGCGCCCGGGACCGGGCCTCTCCTGACGAGCGGAGCGCATGCGAGGGCCAGTCGCCTCCACATCGGCCCATGCCGGGAGGAGTCCGGCCAGCGGGCGCGTACCACGCGAGTGCCGGCGGAGCCCCCTGCAGCGGTTCCGGGTGCTCACGACGGTTCCGGTCATCGGGAGCGGTCCCCACGCACTGCGCGAAGCGAGGAAGGAGAGGTCCGGCCACGGGCGCGCGGGCGGGTTGCGCGCCCCGGCGGCGGCACCTAGAGGATCGTCGTGAAGGGCCAGAAGCCGGGCGAGAAGCTCGAAGGCTACGTGGAGCGGCTCATCCGCGAGGCGCAGGAGGACGGCGCCTTCGACGGGCTCCGCGGTCGGGGGCGGCCGCTGCCGTACCTCGGGCCGCGCGACGAGGCGTGGTGGATCAAGGAGAAGCTGAGGCGCGAGAAGCTGAACGCGCTCCCCGAGTCGCTCGCCATCCGCTACGAGGCCGAGTCGGTGCTGGAGCAGATCGACGGCCTCGACGACGAGCGCGTCGTCCGGGCGCGCCTGGAGGAGCTGAACGCTCGGATCCGCAAGGTCAACCGGA
>DATIWK010000203.1:0-22622 GCA_035519395.1 Anaeromyxobacteraceae bacterium
GGACGTGCTGGAGATCGTCCACGTCGAGAAGCCGAAGGGCCTCATCGTCCAGTACGGTGGCCAGACGCCGCTCAAGCTCGCCGTCCCGCTCCACGAGCTGGGCGTGCCCATCTTCGGCACCACCCCGGATGCCATCGACCGGGCCGAGGACCGCGAACGGTTCTCGAACCTGATCGTGAAGCTCCAGCTCCGCCAGCCGGACAACGGCGTGGCGCGCAGCGCCGAGGAGGCGTTCAAGGTCGCCCGCAAGATCGGCTACCCGGTCATGGTCCGGCCCTCGTACGTCCTGGGCGGCCGCGCCATGGAGGTCGTCTACGACGACAAGGACCTGGAGACGTACCTGCGCGAGGCCGTGCAGGCCTCGAACGAGCGGCCGGTGCTGGTGGACCGCTTCCTCAAGGACGCGGCCGAGGTGGACGTGGACGTCGTGTCCGACGGGAGGGGCGTGGTCGTCGGCGGCGTGATGGAGCACATCGAAGAGGCCGGGATCCACTCCGGCGACTCGGCGTGCGCGCTGCCGCCCTACAGCCTCGCCCCGCAGGTGGTGGCCGACATCGAGCGGCAATCGGTGGCGCTCGCCAGGGAGCTGGGCGTGGTCGGGCTCATGAACGTCCAGTTCGCGATCCAGGGCAAGGACGTGTACGTCCTCGAGGTGAACCCGCGTGCCAGCCGGACCGTCCCCTTCGTCGGGAAGGCGACCGGCCTCCCGCTCGCCAAGGCGGGCTCGCTCTGCATGGTCGGGAAGACCCTCGCCGAGGCGGGCGTCTCCGCGCCGGCGCACCCCAGGCACATCTCCGTCAAGGAGGCGGTGTTCCCGTTCGCTCGCTTCCCCGGCGTGGACCCCGTGCTCGGCCCGGAGATGAAGTCCACCGGCGAGGTGATGGGCATCGACCAGGACTTCTACCGCGCCTTCTACAAGGCGCAATGGGCGGCCGGGAACGCGCTCCCCGCGCCGGCCCCGGGCCGGCGCGCCTTCGTGTCGGTGCGTGACGCGGACAAGCCGGCCGGGGCCGAGATCGCGCGGCGCCTGGTCCGGCTGGGGTTCGAGGTCCTCGCCACGGCAGGGACGCACGCGTTCCTGGCCGCGCACGGCGTCGCCTCGACCCCGGTGCGGAAGGTCCAGGAGGGCCGCCCGTCCGTCGTGGACCGGATCAAGGACGGCGAGGTGCACTTCGTCGTCAACACCACCTCCGGCAAGCAGGAGATCGCGGACAGCTACTCGATCCGCCGTGAGACGCTGATGAAGGGCCTGCCGTACTTCACGACCATGACCGGCGCGCGGGCGGCGCTCGGCGCCATGGAGGCAGCCCAGGCCGGGAAGCCCTCGGTCACGTCCCTGCAGGAGTACCACGCCACACGCGTCACGACGGGTTGACAGCCGGGCCCCCGCCGCTCTAGTCCTACACGTCGAAGCGGCCGTCCCGGAGCTCCGGGCCGGCCGCCGATTTTTTGGGGAGAGGCGACACATGTCCGAACGCGTCCCGATGACCAAGGGCGGGCTCGAGCGGCTCAAGGGCGAGCTGAAGCGGCTCAAGAACGTCGAGCGGCAGAAGATCGTGAAGGAGATCGCGGAGGCGCGCTCGCACGGCGACCTGTCCGAGAACGCCGAGTACCACGCCGCCAAGGAGAAGCAGTCCCACGTGGAGGGGCGCATCCAGCAGGTGGAGCACTGGATCGCGACCGCCGAGGTCATCGACGTCTCCCGGCACTCGGGCGATCGGGTGGTGTTCGGCGCCACCGTCACGCTCGCCGAGGAGGACGCGGGGGGAGAGGTCCGCTACCGCATCGTGGGCGAGCTGGAGGCCGACCTGAAGGTGGGCAGGATCTCGGTCACGAGCCCGATCGCCCGCGCCCTCATCGGGCGCAGCGAGGGGGACGAGGTGACCGTCCGCACGCCCGGCGGCGAGAAGCGGTACGAGATCGTGAGCCTCGAGTTCATCGAGGAGGATCTGCCGGCCGAGTCCGAGTAGCCGGAGCGCAAGGCCAGGCGGATGAGCCTGGCCCCCCTCCAGCCCAGAGGTCGTGGAGAGTCCGAGGGCAAGCCGGAGCGACCAGGTGTCTGGGGGACGGAAAGCCCCCCAGAACGAGTAGCCGGAGCGCATTGCCAGGCGGATGAGCCTGGCCCGGAGCGACCAGGGGGTCTGGGGGGCGGAACGCCCCCCAGTACAAAATGGACCGGAGGGGCCGCAGCGGAGCGGGGCAGGGGGACGGGGCGGACGCCGCCGCGGCCGCGGCGCGCGCGCTGGCGGTGCTGATCCGGCCGCTCGCGTTCGCGGTGGCGCACGACTTCGCCGGAGCGGCCCGGCTCGCCGCCTTCGGGGCGACGCTGCGGAGCGCGGTGGATCGGGCGCGCGAGGCCGGGGCCCAGGACACGCCCGCCCTGCGCGGCCTGTGGGCCGAGGCGAGCGCCTTCGACGCCCTCGCGCCGGCGGGGCGGCGGAGCGCCCTGGGCCGCGTGGCGGCACACCTGGCGGCGCTCATCCCGGTGCCCAGGGAGATCGCGGACGTGGCCCGGGCGGCGCGCGCGGGGGCGTGGGCGGACCCCTCTCCCCAGCCCTCTCCCCGCAAGCGGGGAGAGGGAGCGGTCGAAGCCGATCATCCATCGCGCGGCGACGGATTCCAGGCGGATCGTCCCACTCCCCTCGCGAGAGCGGGCGGAGAGGGCGCCGGAGAGGGAGGGCGAGTCGCTCCGAGCCCTCCGCCTCCCCGAACGCCCGAGGAGCGCGCCCGCCGCCGCGCCATCCTCGCCACCCGCCTCGCCGACCTGCCGCGCGCCCACCCGGCTCCGCGGGCGCAGCTCGAGGAGCGAGGCCGGATGACCGTGGAGGACGCGCTCGAGTTCTGGCCCCGGGCCTGGCAGGACCGCACGCGCGTCTCGCGCATCCGCGACCTGCGGCCCGGCGACGAGGGGATCGCGCTGGCCGCGGTGAAGGGCGTCCGCCTCCAGCGGATGCGGAGCGGGCGCCCGCTCCTCAAGGTGGCCGTGGCCGACGAGACGGGCGCGCTCGACCTGGTCTTCTTCAACCCGGCCCCCTGGCGCGCCCGGCAATTCCGCGAGGGCGACACCATCCTGTGCTCGGGCAAGGTGACCGAGGGGTTCGGCGCGCGGCGGCAGATGACGCAGCCGGAGGTGGAGAAGCTCCAGGCGGGTGACTCCGCCAACTTCGGCCGCATCGTCCCGATCTACCCCGGCCCCGCGGATTACCAGCACCCGGCGCTCCGCAAGCTGATGAAGCGGCTCTGCGACGAGGTGGCGCCCCTCGCCGTGGACGATCTCCCCGCCTCCGTCCGCACCCGCCGCCGCCTGCTGGGCCGCGGCGATGCGCTCGCCCAGGCTCACTTTCCGCCCCCGGGGACGGACGTCGCGCTCGCGGCAGAGCGGGCCACGCCCGCCTTCCGGCGGCTCGTGTTCGAGGAGCTGTTCTTCCTCCAGCTCGCGCTGGCTCGCCGCCGCCAGGGGATCCGCGCCCAGGAGGGCATCGCCTTCGACGCCTCGCCGGAGGCGGTGGCGCGGGTGCAGAGGCTCGTCCCGTTCCCGCTCACCGCCTCGCAGCGCAAGACCCTCGGCGAGATCGCCCGGGACATGGCGCGACCCGAGCCGATGAACCGGCTCCTCCAGGGGGACGTTGGGAGCGGCAAGACGGCCGTGGCCTTCGCCGCGCTGATGCTCGCCGTCCAGTCCGGCTGGCAGGCGGCGCTCATGGTGCCGACCGAGATCCTGGCCGAGCAGCACGCGCGGACGCTGGCGCGCTGGCTGGAGGGGACGGGCGTCGAGGTCGCGCTGGTGGGGGCGCAGGCCCGCGGCAAGGGACAGCGTGAGGCGCGGGCGGCGGTGGCGAGCGGCCGGGCGCGGATCGCGGTCGGCACGCACGCCCTGCTCGAGGAGGCCGTCGAGTTCGAGCGGCTCGGCCTGGCGGTCGTGGACGAGCAGCACCGGTTCGGCGTGGTGCAGCGGGCCGCCCTCATCGCCAAGGGGAAGCGGCCCGACGTGCTGGTGATGACGGCGACCCCCATCCCCCGGACCCTCGCGCTGGCGTTCTACGGCGACCTCGATCAGTCGAAGATCACCGAGCTGCCCCCCGGGAGGACGCCGGTCTCGACGCGCGTCTTCGGTGACGCGCAGCGCAAGAAGGCCCACGAGGTCGCGCGGGCCGAGCTGGACGCCGGCCGGCAGGCGTTCGTCGTCTACCCGCTCGTCGCGGAGTCCGAGAAGAGCGACCTGGCGGACGCGACCGGGGGCGCGGCCGAGCTGGCGAAGGTCTTCGCGCCGCACGCGGTCGGGCTCCTCCACGGCCGGATGAAGGCGGCCGAGAAGCAGGCGGTGATGGATCGCTTCCGCGGCGGCGCGCTGCGGGTGCTGGTCGCCACCACCGTCATCGAGGTGGGGGTGGACGTCCCGAACGCGACCGTGATGATCGTCGAGCACGCGGAGCGCTTCGGCCTGTCGCAGCTCCACCAGCTCCGCGGCCGGGTGGGGCGCGGCGCGGCCCGGAGCCACTGCCTCCTGGTGGCGCACTTCCGGCGGGCCGGCGACGACGCCCGCGAGCGGCTGGAGGCGATGGCGTCCACGCAGGACGGCTTCGAGCTGGCGCGGGTCGACCTGAAGCTCCGGGGACCGGGCGAGCTCGTCGGCACGCGGCAGTCGGGGCAGAAGCTGCTCGACGTCGCCGACCTCTATCGCGACGAGGCGATCCTGGAGGAGGCGCGTGAGGACGCCTTCGCCCTGGCGGAGGCGGACCCGGGGCTCGCTCGGCCCGAGAACGCGGCAGTCGCGGAGGCGCTGCGCGCGCGCTGGGCGGGGAGGCTCTCGCTCGCCCAGGTGGGGTGACTCGCCGGCGTGCGGCGGCGCCTCCGCCGATCTCGTGGCGGTGCGACGCCCGCCGAGGTCGAGGGACGCCGGCGAGGCGACCGGCGCGATCGACTATGATCGGGCCGTGAGCGCCGAGCTCGCGCGCCAGATGCGGAGGATGGGGATCGCCGACGAGCGGGTCCTGGACGCGATGGCGCAGGTGCCGCGCCACCTGTTCGTCCCCGAGGAGCTGCGGCAGGAGGCCGACGCGGACCGGGCCCTCCCCATCGGTTGCGGGCAGACCATCTCGCAGCCGTACGTGGTCGCGTTCATGACGCAGCAGCTGGCGCTCACGGGCGACGAGCGGGTGCTGGAGATCGGGACCGGCTCCGGGTACCAGACCGCGATCCTCGCGCTCCTCGCGCGCGAGGTCTTCTCCGTCGAGATCGTCCCCGCCCTCGCGGCGCGCGCGAGAGACGCGCTCGTGGAGAGGCTCGGGCTCGGCAACGTCAGGCTCCGGCTCGGCGACGGATCGCGCGGCTGGCCGGAGGAGGCCCCGTTCGACCGCATCCTCGTCTCCGCTGCGGCGGAGCAGATCCCGGCCGCCCTCGTCTCCCAGCTCCGCCCCGGCGGGATGCTCATCGCCCCGGTCGGGCCGCAGGACGAGGGTCAGGAGCTGACGCTGGTGGTGAAGGGAAACGACGGCGCGAACGAGGTCCGGCCGATCCTGCCCGTTCGCTTCGTCCCGCTCACCGGGCCAGGGTGACCGGGGGGCTTGCGGCGCGGCACGCCCCCGGCAACAGGATCGACTAAACTGCACCCGATGATCGTCTGTCCCGTCTGCGAGCACGCCCAGGCCCAGGGCGCCGAGTGCGAGGTCTGCGGGAAGAAGCTCCTGCACGGCGCCGCCGCCATCCCCGAGGTGGTCCCCGTCGACGGCCTCGAGCCCACCCGGCTCGCGGCGTCGGGCGACGCGGCGCCCGAGCTGGTTCCCGACCTGGAGCCCACCCTGGCCGCCGGCGTGGAGGTGGACGTCGTCCCGACCCCCGACGTCGAGCCGACCAGGGCCGCGCCGGTGGACGTCGGCGATCCCGGCGCGATACCGGACATCGAGCGGACGTCCGCGGAGATCCCGGGCGACCAGCCGACGCCGCAGCCGGTGATCGCCGTCTGCCGCTACTGCCGGACGCCGGCGATGCCGGGCGAGCGGCTCTGCGGCCGCTGCGGCATGCGCCTGCCAGTCCTGGACGCGCCTCCGGCGGCCGCCGGCGCGGCGCTCGCCCGCTGCTCCTCCTGTGGCGCGCCGGTGACCGGCTCGCGCTGCCCAGCCTGCGGAGGCCGGATCGCCACCGGCTCCTGATGGCCGCTCGGCCCTTGCCAAGAGGGCGGCGGCCCGGCACATTGGCGGGTCCCGCCATGAAAACGTTCAACGACCCCGAGGCCTTCGCGCGCGTCAAGCGCCTGCCGCTCTACGTCTTCACCATCACCGACAAGCTCCGCGACGACGCCGTGGCGCGCGGCGTGGACGTGGTGGACTTCTCGATGGGCAACCCGGACGGCGCCACGCCCCCGCGCATCGTCGCGGCGCTGGAGGAGGCCGCCCGGCAGCCGCGCCTCCACCGGTACCTGAACCCCCGCGGCCTGCCCGAGCTGCGGGCGGCGGCGGCGCGGTGGTGGAAGCGGCGCCACGGGGTGGACCTCGATCCCGACCGCGAGGTGCTCATCAGCATCGGCTCGAAGGAAGGGATCGGCCACGCCATCGTGGCGATGCTCTCGGAGGGCGACGCGATCCTGGCGCCGACCCCGACCTACCCCATCCACGCCTTCGGCGCGGTGATCGCCGGCGCCGAGACCATCCCGGTCCCGGTGGGCGCGGGCGTCGACTTCTTCGACTCCCTGGTGGCGGCGACCGAGAGGGCCTCCAAGCGGCCCAAGGGGATCGTCGTCAACTTCCCCGGGAACCCGTCCGCCGCGGTGGCGACGCCGCAGCTCTTCGAGAAGATCGTCCGGTTCGCCGAGGCGCGGGACCTCTTCATCATCTCCGACCTGGCCTACTGCGACATCGTCTTCGACGGCCATCGCGCGCCCACGATGCTGCAGGTGCCCGGCGCCCGGGAGCGGACGCTCGAGTTCATGTCGCTCTCCAAGAGCTACAACATGCCGGGCTGGCGCGTCGGGTTCTGTGCCGGCAACGCGGCGCTGGTCGCCGCTGCGGCGCGGGTGAAGAGCTACCTCGACTACGGCCTGTTCGGCGCCGTGCAGATGGCCGCGGTGACCGCGCTCGACCAGTGCGACGACGACGTGGCGGCCATCCGCGAGAAGTACCAGCGGCGCCGCGACGCGCTGGTGAAGCACTTCGGCGCCGCCGGCTGGACGATCCCGTCGCCGGCCGCCTCGATGTTCGCCTGGGCCCCCATCCCCGAGGCCTTCCGCCACCTCGGCTCGCTCGAATTCGCCAAGCGCCTCATCGACGAGGCGGGGATCTGCGTGGCGCCCGGCGTCGGCTTCGGCAAGGCGGGCGACGGCTACGCGCGGATCGCCCTCATCGTGGACGAGCCGCGCATCCAGGCCGCCGCCGAGCAGCTCCGGAAGTTCCTCTCCAAGGGCCCCGGCGGAAGGTAGGTCCAGCGCAGATGCCCGAGAACGCGCTCAGCGCCTCGTTCCGGTGCGCGGAGGGGTGCGACTTCCGCGCCGATCTCGCCGAGGTGGTCTACACCTGCCCGCGCTGCGGCGGCCTCCTCGAGGTCGACCACGATCTCGCCGCGCTCCGCCGGCGCTCGGGCGACGAGTGGAAGGCCCTCTTCGACGGGCGCTTCAGGCTCGGCGCGTGGCCCCACGGCTCCGGGGTCTGGGGCAAGAAGGAGTGGGTGTACCCGCAGCTCCCCGTGGAGCACGTGGTCTCGATGTACGAGGGGGGGAGCCCGCTCCTGCGCGTCCCCCGCTACGCGTCCGACCTGGGGCTCGAGGACGTCTGGGTGAAGGAGTGCGGGGTGACGCACACCGGGTCCTTCAAGGACCTGGGCATGACCGTGCTCGTCTCCGCCGTGAACGGGATGCGCGCCGCCGGCGCGAAGGTGCGCGCGGTGGCGTGCGCCTCCACCGGGGACACCTCGGCCGCGCTCAGCGCCTACTGCGCGGCCGCCGGGATCCCGAGCGTGGTGCTCCTGCCGCGCGGCAAGATCTCGACGGCTCAGCTCCTCCAGCCCATCGCCAACGGCGCCCTGGTCCTGGAGCTGGAGACCGACTTCGACGGCTGCATGGCGGTGGTGCGGCAGCTCTCGGAGACCAAGGACATCTACCTCGCCAACTCGATGAACTCGCTGCGCATCGAGGGGCAGAAGACCGCCTCCGTCGAGATCGCGCAGCAGCTCGGGTGGAAGGCGCCGGACTGGATCGTCATCCCCGGCGGCAACCTCGGCAACGCCAGCGCGGTGGGGAAGGGGTTCCTCCTCATGAAGGCGCTGGGCGTCATCGAGCGGCTCCCGCGGCTGGTGGTGGCCCAGGCCGAGAACGCGAACCCGCTCTGGCGGGTGACGGCGGGCGCGGGCGTGAAGGCGTCGGCGGCCGTCGAGGTGAAGCCCATCGCGGCGCAGAAGACGCTCGCCTCGGCCATCCAGATCGGCGCACCCGTCTCGGCGAAGCGCGCGCTCCGGTCGCTGGAGGCCCTCGACGGCGTGGTCGAGCAGGCCAGCGAGCAGGAGCTGGCGGACGCCGCCGCGCGCGCCGACCGGGCCGGCCTCTTCACCTGCCCGCACACCGGCGTGGCGCTCGCGGCGCTCGAGAAGCTCGCCGCCCGCGGCGCCATCCGCAGGGGCGAGCGGGTGGTGGTGATCTCCACCGCCCACGGGCTCAAGTTCTCCGACTTCAAGGTCGCCTACCACGAGGGCAAGCTCCCCGGGATCTCCTCGCGCCTGCGCAACCCGGGCGTGCGCCTCCCCGCGACGCTCGGCGCCGTCCAGGACGCGATTGCCGCGCGGTTCGGGAGGGGGTAGAAGGTCCGCGGATGACGACCGCCGCCGCGCCCCCGGACGCCGCCGCGCTCCGCGCCGAGCACGACGCGCTCGCCAGGCGCCTCGAGTCGCGCCGGTCGATCGACCTGGTGCGGAAGGGCGTCTACCTGGGGTTCGCCACGTTCGTCGCCCTCGGGCTCGCCGGCGGCTTCGCCTGGGACCGCTGGGCCTTCGCCCTCGGCTGGACGCGGAGGGGGCCGCCTGCCCCGCGGCCGGAGGGGGCGCCGCTCTTCCTGGTCGCCGCGCTCGCCGGCGGGCTCGTGCTGCTCGGGTTCACCGTCCGGACGTTCGGCGCCGCGCGCCGCTGCATGCGCGTGGAGGACGCGGACTTCGAGCGCTTCCGGGCCCTTCGCGCGCGGCTGGGGCTGGACTCGTGAGCCGCCGCCGGCGCGGCCGGTTCGTGGTCCTGGAGGGGCTCGACGGCGCCGGGACGACCACCCAGGCGCGGCTGCTCGGCGACCGCCTCCGCGCCGAGGGGCGGTGGGTGTAGGTGATTGCGGAGCCGTTGCTCGGTCCTGTCGGCGCGCTGGTCCGCCAGGTGCTGATGGGGCGCGTGGGCGGGCGCGACGGCGCCCCGTTCGACGCGCACGCGCTGGCGCTCCTCTTCGCGGCCGACCGGGTGGACCACGCCGCCGCCGACGTGACCCCGCACCTCGCCGAGGGCGTGGACGTGATCTCGGATCGGTACGCCCTCTCCTCGCTGGCGTACCAGGGCATCACCACGGGTGACATGAGCTGGGTCGAGGCGGTGAACGCGCGCGCGCCGGCGCCCGACGTGACGGTGTTCCTCAGGGCCCGGCCCGGGGTGACGTTCGAGCGCCGCCAGGCCGCCTCCCTCGACCGCGAGCTGTACGAGGTGGCCGCCTTCCAGCGGCGGGTGGCGCGCGGCTACGACCGTGCGGTGGCGAGGCTGCGGCGGCTCGGCCAGCGGGTCGAGGTGGTCGACGGCGAGGGCCCGGTGGAGGTCGTCGCCGCCGCCGTGTGGGGAATCGTCTCCGGGCTGTGATCGCCCCGGAGGCGGGGGATCGGCCCGGGCGCCACCCCGCCGCTGGCGTCCCGCGCGCGGAGCAGCTATCACGACAGGATGCGGACGCCCACCGCCGCGCTCCTCGTGATCGGCAGCGAGGTCCTCTCCGCGAAGGTCCAGGACGAGAACGGCCCGTGGCTCGCCCGGCGGCTGCGTGAGCTGGGGGTCCAGCTCCTCGCCATCCACGTCATCCCCGATCGCGTCGAAGAGATCGCCGAGGCCGTCGAGCGGGAGCGCCGGCGCGCGAGCTGGGTCTTCACCTCCGGCGGCGTCGGGCCGACGCACGACGACGTGACCGTGGCCGCGGTGGCCCTGGCGCTGGGCCGGCCCCGGGCGCGCCTGGGGCCGCTGGCGGAGGCGATCCGGGCCCTGCACGCCCGGCACCACGGCGGCGAGGAGGCGCCCGAGGCCGCGCTGCGGATGGCGGACGTGCCCGAGGGGACGCGCCTGCTCGGCGACGGCGGGTTCCCCACGCTCGCGGTCGAGAACGTGGTCATGCTGCCGGGCGTGCCGCAGTTCTTCCGCTACCAGTTCGAAGGGATCGCGGCGCTGCTCGCGGCGCCGCCGTTCCGGCTCGCCTCGGTCTACACGGCGATCGGGGAGGACCGGCTCGCGCCCATCCTCGACCGCCTCGCCGCCGAGCACCCCGAGGTCGAGATCGGCAGCTACCCGCGGTTCGACGAGACCGACCACCGCGTCCGGGTGACGTTCGAGTCGAAGGACGCCGCGCGCGTGTCGGCGGCGCTCGCGGCCCTGCTCGCCGCGCTGCCGCCGCGGGACGTGGTGCGGACCGAGGGGCCGTAGCGGCGGCGGTCAGGCGATCGCCACGCGCCAGCGCTGGCGGAGCACCAGGTGCTCCTCGGTCGCGGCGAACGCGAGGAGCGCCAGCACGTCCGGGCGGCTCCGCGCCGCGGCGACGGCGTCCGCTCCGGCCGGCGCGCGTCCGCCCGGCGCCCCCTCCCGGAGCATCACGGCGAGGGCGGTGGACACGTCACCGCAGAGCACCAGCCCGGCGCGGGCCGCGGTCGCGGCGGCGGCCGCCCGCCACGCCTCGACGTCGGGAGGCGAGGCGGCCGCTGCCAGGGCGCGTGCCGCGGGTTCCAGCTGCCGCCGGGCGCGGCGGGACAGCCTGTGGGAGACGCGCCGGACGAGCGCCTCGGACGGGTGGCCGAGCACGCCGTGGTCCGGGAGGACCTGCCGCACGGCGGCGCCGAGGCCGTCGGCGAGCAGCTCGCCGGCGAGCGCCTCCGCGACGGCGCTCCGGGAGCGGAGCCGGGCCGCCGCCCGCCCCAGCAGGAACCGCTGCTCGCGCGGCCAGCGCCGCAGCAGATCGGCGCCGAGGAGGACGACCGGCGGCGTGCCGGCCTCGACCGTCACGGCCCCGGGAAGGCCGAGGTGGACCTCGTAGTCCTCGGCGCCGAAGGCGCGGGCCAGCTCGTCCAGCGCGCGCCGGAGGGGGTGATCCCGGTCGAGCGGCTCCCGACGCCCGCCCGCCGAGGGCCTCAGCGCCGCGGCCACCGCGTCACCCGCGGCGGCGACGAGGTCCGCCAGCGCCCCGCGATCGGCGGGATCCCGGACCAGCTCCCAGTCCTCGGGGGCGAGCAGCGGCGGCGCCGCGAACGCCTGACCGTCCGCCTCCGCCTGGAGCCGATCGGCGGCGCCGGGGAGCGGCGTCCCCAGCCAGCGCAGCACCATGCCGGCGACGTGGGCGCGGTCGTGGGCGCGGGAGCGCTCGAAGATCCGGTAGAGCGCGCTCCACGACGCGACCTCCAGCGGATCGCTCGTCAGGATGCGGCGGTGCTCCTCCACCGCCTTGGCCGGCGCGGACTCCTCCAGCTCCCTCGCCAGCAGCCCCCGCGCCTCGGCGAGCGTCGGATCGTCCTCCAGCGCTCGCCGGAGCTGATCGACGGCGCGCGGGTGATCGCGAAGGGCGCCGGCATGGAGGCGCGCGGCCTCGAGCCGCGCCGCGGCGCGGGTGCGCGCCTCGGGGGAGGCCTCGGCGACCGACTCCAGCGCCGCCGCCACCGCCCGCGGATCGCCCCGCGCCTGCTCGAGGCGGACCAGCAGCGCCAGCGCGTCCGGATGGGCGGGGGCGAGCTCGAGCGCGCGCCGGCAGCAGGCCGCTGCGAGGACCGGATCGCCGCCATGCGACTCCGCGTCCGCGAGGTCGAGCAGGTGCCTGGCCGCCTCCGATGGCGGAAGCCCGGGGAGCGCCAGGAGGCGCTGCAGCGCCGCCGAAGCCTCGCGCCAGCGCGCCGCGGAGCGGTGCAGGCGGGCGAGCCGCGCCAGCGCGTCGGCGGTGGGCTGGAGCGCGACGGCGGCCTCGAGGTGGCCGCGGGCGCGGTCGGGCTGGCCGACCTCCTCCGCCAGCGCGGCGGCGGAGAGGTGGAGGGGGAGGAGCGGCCCGATCGCCGCCCCACGGGCATCGAGCGCGAGGGCCGCCTCGGTGTCCGCGAGCGCCTCGGCGGCGCGGCCGGCCTCGGCCCGGAGCCGGCCGCGGAGCACGAGGGCGGCCGGCTGGTCCGGGTGCGCCTGCAGCGCCTGGTCGAGCGCCTCGAGGGCCGCGGGGAGGTTGCCCACCTCGCGCGCGGCGCTCGCCACCTCCAGCCACGCCTCCGCCGCCCGGCCGGGATCGGTCTCGGCGCGGGCGTGTGCCTCCCGCACCACCCGGATCTGCTCGCGGCCGTCCGCGCCCAGGATCGCCTCCAGGCGCGCGAGCGGGGTGGGATCGCGCGGGTCCCGCTCGGCCGCGGCGCGGTAGTCGTGGCAGGCGGCGTCGAGGTCCGCGAAGTACTGCTCGGCGATCTCGCCGGCTTCCAGGTAGGCGGCTGCGGCGCCCTGCGGATCGCGCAGCGCCGCCCCCTCGGCGTGGAGGGAGCCGCGCACCGCGGCCCAGTCGCCGCGCCTGGCGAGGAGCGCGCGGACGGCCCGGACGGCGGGGAGGCACGACGGATCGGCGGAGAGCGCCGACTGGAACGCCGCGAGCGCGCGGTCGTCCTCGCCGGCGCGCGCCCACGCCTCGCCTGCCAGGACCGCCCAGTGGGCGCGCGAGGGGGCGTCCCAGGCGCGGGCGCGCCGCGCCTCGCAGAAGCGCGCCAGGCCGGAACCGCCCCCCGCGGAGCGGAGGGCGTGCTCGGCCTCGGGCGCGAGGGCGGCGCTGGCGGGGTCGAGGGCGGCCGCCCGTGCCAGTCCGTCCGCGCGCGGGCCCGGCGCGTCGATGGCCGCGGCGGCGAGGAGGGCGGCGCTGGACACCGGCGACGAGGCGGCGACGCCGAGCGCGGTGCGGGCACGCGCACGCTCGGCGGGATCGGCCGCCGCCAGCCGGAGCCGCAGCAGCGCCGCCGCCGGGTGGCCCGGCGCAGCCGCCTCGAGCGCCTCCAGCGCTTCCCGTGCGGCGCCGGACGCGCCGGCCCGATCGGCCTCGAGCCGCGCCCACTCGACCAGGCGCGCCGGCCGCTCCGCGGCCGTCGCCCCGGTCGCCGCGTCGCGCCTGAGCGCCTCCAGGGCGTCGACGCGTCCCAGGGAGACGTAGAGCCGCGCCAGCGCGTCGATGGCGGGGGCGAAGCCCGGCGAGACCCGCAGGGCCTCCTCGTGGCACTCGACGGCGGCGGCCCGATTCCCGAGGCGCTCCTCCCACACCCGGGCCGCCTCGGCGAGCGTGGCGGCGCGCTCCTCCGGAGCGGCGCGGGCCGCCGCGAGGGCGCGCAGGGCGTCCACGAGCGCCTCGGCGTCGCCGCGGGCGCGGGCGATGCGCGCGAGCGCGTCGAGCGCGGGGAGGTGCGCCGGCGCCAGGGTGAGGACCTCCCGGTAGGCGGCCAGCGCGTCGTCGAGCCGCGCGAGACGCTTCTCGAGGATGGCGCCGGAGCGGAAGAGGTGGTCGGCGGCCGCGTCGTTGTCCTCGGAGCCGTCCGCCTCGGCGCGGTGGAGGGCGGCCACCTCCTCCCACCGGCCGGCGGCGGCGTGGAGCCGCCCCAGCGCGCGCAGCGCCGGAAGGTGGCGAGGGGCGCGCGCCCGCACCTCCTCCCAGGCGGCACGGCCCCGCTCGGCGTCCCCGATCCGCTCCTCGACGATCTCGGCGTTGCGCTGGAGGAGGGCGAGCTTGCGGCGCGGATCCGAGGCGAGCGTCGCCTCCCGGGCCTGGACCTCCAGCACCTCCTCCCACCGCCCCAGCCGGGCCAGCACCGCGGCCAGGGCGGGGAGCGCCACCCGGCTCTGCGGGTCCTCGGCGAGGGCCCGCCGGTACAGCTCGGCGGATCGGGCGGGGTCCCCCAGCCGCTCCTCGCAGATCCGCGCGATGCGCAGGAGGAGGGCAGCCCGGCCGGGCGGATCCGCCATGTCCTCGACGTCGCGCTCGAGCAGCGCGATCAGCTCCGTCCACTGCCCCTCGCGTGCGTGGAGCCGCTCCAGCGCCTCGCGGGCCGGAACGTGGTCGGGGTCGAGGGCGAGCGCCTCGGTGAGCCGCTCCACCGCCCGCGCCGGCTGCGCCAGGCGCTCGTCGAGCGCCTCCGCCGCCTTGTAGAGCTTCTGGGCGCGCTCGGCCCGGTCGCGCGTCGCCTCCGACTCGCCCAGGAACGCGTCCACGACGCCCTGCCAGTCGCCCGCGCGCGCCGAGGCGCGCCCGAGCGCCGCCAGGGCGCCCCGGTGCGCCGGAACGAGCGCCAGGGCCGCGCGGCAGGTGCGGGCGGCCTCCGCCGGGCGGTCGAGCCGCTCGTCCTCCAGCTCGGCGCAGCGGAGGAGGGCCCCCACCGCGTCGGGCAGGCGCGCCGGATCGCTCCGGACCCGGTGCGCGTCGGCGACCGCCCGCTGCGCGGCGGCCGCCGCCTCCCAGTCACCGCGCTCCTCGCACAGCCGCGCCAGCTCGGCGACTGGGGACGGGTCGGACGGCGCCGCAGCCCGGGCCTGCTCCAGCGCGGCGACCGCGGCCTCGTGGCGGCCCTGGCGCTCCTCGATGCGGGCCAGCGCGCACCACGCGTTCGCAGCGGCGGCGCCGGCCGAACGCTCCGCGTCGCCACGGAGGATCGCGCGGAGGGCGTCGTCGTTCCCGAGGCGCTCCGCGTGCCGGCGCGCCAGCGCGCGGATGGCGCCGTCGCGCGGATCGAGCGCGAAGGCGCGCAGCGCCAGCTCGCCCGCGCGGGCGGGGTCACCGGCCGGTCCGTCGAGGAGCGCGGCCGCCGCGGCCACGTACTGCGCTTCGAGGGTTCGATCCGCGGCGGCCCCGCAGCGGAGGTACGCCTCCACCAGGGTCGCCCGATCGCCGGACGCTGCGGCGTCGAGGGCCAGCTCCTCGGCGGCGGCGAAGCAGGCCGGATCGAGCTCCCAGGCACGCGCCGAGTCCGCCCGGGCCTCGGCGGCCCGCCCCAGGCGCCGCAGGACGCGCGCCCGGAGCGCGAGGAGGGCGGCGCGCTCCGCCGGATCGGCGGCGGTGCGCTCCTCCGCGGCGAGGACGTCCGCCGCGAGCCCGTCGTCGCCGACCTCGAGGGCGGCGCGCCGAGCCGACTGGAGGTTCGGGACGAGCGCGGGATCCCGGGCGAACGCGCGGCGGTAGAGGGCGAGCCCGGCGGCGCCGTCCCCGAGGCGCTCCTCGAAGATCCGGCCTGCCTCGAAGAGGACCGATGCGGCTCGTGGATCGTCGCCGATCGCCGCCGCCTCGCGCTCGTAGCCGGCCGCGATCGCGGCCCAGTCCAGGGCGTCGCCGGGGAGGGCCGGGGACGCCTCCATGCGGGAGGAGAGCTGATCGGCGATCGAGTCGGCGCCGCGCGAGGCGACGTCGGTGAGCCAGGTGGACGGAGGGCGATCGGCCATGCTCGGACCCGGCCTGGGCGGACCTCCGCACCGTCGGGGTGCCGGGGCCGCCGGGCGCGACTAGACCTCGAACCGGTCGATCTTCCCGGCCTTCTGGAGGATCTCCAGCGCGCCCTTGGTCGCCTTCTCCTTGTCGACGCCCTGCAGCTTCACGAGCAGCGGTGGCTTCGGGCCACGCTCGTCGCCGGGCGGGTAGACCGTGACCGCCCATGTGTCCCCCAGATCCTTGTCCACGTGAATCCGGCACTCCGTGCTTCCGATGAAGGCGCGCGCCATCCCAGGTCTCCGCGAGGAACGTGAAAGGGAGCGGGAGGATAGCGTAAAAGGTTGCGCATGAGAACGCGCCTCGTCGCGTGCGCAGCCCTTGCCGCCTGCGCCGCCTGCCGCGGACCCCGGCTCCCCCACGTGGCGACCGGCGACCCCGCGCTCACCGTCCGGGGGCTCGTGAAGGGCGGCCCCTTCCACCTCGGGCGGCACGACCTCGAGCTCCTGCCCCGGGAAGCCCTGCGAGGCGTCGATCCGAAGACCGGCCGCGAGGCGGAGTTCGGCGGCGTCGCGATCGCGAAGGCGATGGCGGACCGGATCGAGCTGCAGCGGGGCGCCGACGTCGCCGTCGTCCACACCGGGAGCCGCGAGGCGATCCCCGTGCCGCTCTACGTCTTCAGGCAGTTTCGGCCGGTCCTGGCCGACGAGGCCGACGGGACGGCGCTGGCGAAGCTCGTCCTGGCCTGGCCCAACGTCGAGCAGCCGGGCCTGTGGACGGATCCGCGCGCCATGGAGTGGTGGGCGCACGACGTCGTCGAGATCGAGGTGGCCGATTCCGAGAAGACCTACGGGCGCGCGCTCCGGGTCCAGCCGGGCGCACCCGACGCGGCGCGGATCGGATCGGAGCAGTTCGCCGCGCGCTGCGTCGCGTGTCACCGGATCCGGGGAGTGGGCGGCCAGCGCGGCCCCGATCTCACCGAGGCCGCCGCGCGGCTCAGCCCCGAGGCGTTCGCGCGCGCCCTGACCCGGCACCAGCTCTCGCCCGAGAGCCAGCCGGATCGCGGTCCCTCCCCCGAGGTCCTCTCGCGCATCCAGGCGTTCCTGCGGTCCGTCGCCGCGTCGGCTCCGACGGAGGAGCCGCCCGAGCCGGAGCGGAAGGAGCCCGGGGACCACGACCGGGATCGCGGCGCCGGCGGCTGATCCCGAGCGGCACCATCCCGCGGCGCTCGCCCGGCGCCGGGTGCCCCGGTAGAGTGACGCCGGTCCCGGTCCGGAGGCGCCGATGGAACGGCTGTCACTCGACGTGAACGGATGCTTCGACCGCGCCGCCGGCGGACTCCAGCGCGCGGAGCTCGACGCCTCGGCCCCGGCGGCGCGCGGCGCGTGGGAGGCGCTGGAGGGACGCCGCCGCGCCGGGGAGGTCGGGTTCGCGGACCTGCCCCGGGATCGAGCCGGGGCGGGCGCCGTCCTGAAGGTGGCCCGCGCGCTCGCCGAGCGCTTCGAGAACCTCCTGGTCCTGGGGATCGGCGGGTCGTCGCTGGGGGGCCGGGCCCTGGTGGGCGCGCTCGCGCACCCCCTCCACAACCTCCTCCCGCGCGAACGGCGCGGCGCACTGCGGGTCTTCTTCCCCGACAACTCGGACCCGGCCACCTTCGAGGCGCTGCTCGGCAGCCTGGACCTCGCCGAGACCTGCTTCGCCACCGTCAGCAAGTCGGGCGCGACGGTGGAGACGCTGGCACAGCACCTCACCCTGCGCGAGCGCTGCCTGGCGCGGTTCGGCGAGACCGGCTACCGCGAGCGGTGCGTCGTCGTCACCGATCCCGCCGCCGGTCCGCTCGGCAGGATCGCCGACGAGGAGCGGCTGCGCTCGCTCCCGCTCCCCCCCGCCGTCGGCGGCCGGTTCGGCGCGCTCACCGCGGCCGGGCTCCTGCCCGCCGCCTGCGCGGGCGCGGACGTGACGGCCCTCCTCGACGGCGCGGCGTCGCTGGAGGCGCGTTGCCGGACCGGCGATCTGCGGGTGAACCCGGCCCTGCTCTACGCGGCCACCCTCCACCTCCTCGACGTGAGGCGTGGCCGCCGCGTCGACGTGTTCATGCCCTACGCGGACGGGCTCCGCGACCTGGGGGACTGGTTCGTCCAGCTCTGGGCGGAGTCGCTCGGCAAGAGCGCCGCGTCGGGTCCGTTGCCGTTCCGGGCGGTGGGGGCGACCGACCAGCACTCCAGCCTGCAGCTCCTCATGGAGGGCCCGGACGACAAGGTCGTCACGCTCGTCCGGGTCGGGCGACCGCGGGCCGACCTGTCCATCCAGGTCCCGCCGGGTTACCGCCGGTTCCCGGAGGTCGCCTTTCTCGACGGCCACACCTTCGGGGAGCTGATCGAGGCGGAGCGGCTCGCCACCGAGGCCGCGCTGCGCGCCGCCGGCAAGCCGACGGTCTCGATCGCGCTTCCCCGCCTGGATGCGCGCGCGATGGGGGAGCTGATCATGTTGCTGGAGCTCTCGGCCGCGTACGCGGGAGGGCTCTACGGCGTGGACGCCTTCGACCAGCCCGGGGTGGAGGTCGGCAAGCGGTACGCGCAGGCCACCCTGGGGCGGCCCGGCCGCGAGGCGGAGCGAGACGAGCTGCGCTCGCGCCCCCAGCCCGATCCGTCGCTGCTGCTCGCGTGACGTGCCGCGAAGCGCAGGCCGGCCGCGCGACTCCTTCGGCGCGGAGGAGACCGGCGGCTGCCCGAAGCCCCGCGCTAGAGGAAGACGGAGGCCCGCCCGGCCACGTCCTCGTCCAGCATCTGCTGGATGGCCGCCCGCACGCGCTCGGCCGTCTCGAGGACGAGCCCCCCGTCCTCGGCTGCCGCCGCGCCGTGCGCCGCCAGGTCGATCGGCTCGCCGAACCGCAGGGTCCACTTCGACGGCAGCGGAACGAGCGCCACCGGACCGAGCCCGAGGAGCGGGCTCGCGCTCAGGGCGGGGATGCCGAGCCGGTCGGCGAGCCAGCCGGGCCGCGAAAGCGCGGGCGCGGCCTCCTCGCTTCCCACCACGGCGCAGGGGACGATGGGCACGCCGCCGCGGAGCGCGATCTTCACGAACCCGCCCCGGCCAAACCGCTGGATGCGGTACCGTTCCCGCCACGGCTTCCTGGCGCCGGTGCTCCCCTCGGGGAAGACACCCACCAGATCGCCCGCATGCAGGAGCCGCAGGGCCGCGTCCGGGCTGGCGCGGACCGCGCCCAGCCGGACCGCCGCCCGGCCCACCAGCGGCAGGTCGCACTCCCGGTCGTCCAGCAGCGGCCGCAGCTCGCGGTGGGCCTCCCGGCGCGCCGCGTTGCGCAGCACCAGCGCGTCCCAGGGCACGAGCCCGGCGTGGTTCGCGACCACGATGGCGCCTCCGGCGGCGGGCAGGTGCGAGGCCCCGCGGACCTCGACCCGCCACCAGGTCGAGTAGAGGAAGTCCACGACGGGCTGGACGCGATCCACCAGGCGCGGGTCCATGCCGAAGGGGTCGAGGCCCTCGGATGGCTCGATGAGCCGGAGGAAGTCCTTCGCGGCCGACAGCCGCTCGGCCAGCGCGGGGAGCGCCCGCCCGAGGGCGTCGCGCAGGTCGCCGCCGCCCAGGCCGCTCCGCTCCGCCAGCTGCTGGAGCCGGCCCTCCAGCGCCTCCAGCGCGCCTTCGAGCTTCCGCTCGACGGCCGCGGCGCGCTCGCGGACCTCGTCGCGCGCCGGGACCTCGGGAGCCTCGGCCCGGGCCGGCGGGACGAAGGGAGCCGGCGGTCCCGCGGAGACCGGCGGCTCGGTAGACCTCGGGGCGGCGGCGCGCTCGACCGGCGGCGCGGCGGCGGTGGGAAGACCCCCACGGAGCGCGGCTCCGCGGACGAAGGGATCGTTCCCGAGCGCAGGCCTCCGTGCGCGCCGCGCCGGAGGCGACGGCTTCCGACGTGGGCCCGTGCCCGCCTTCTTCGTCCCTCCCGCCATCGGCGTCCCCGGTATAGACGCCACCCCCGGCCCGGTCAAAGGGCGATTCGGGGACCGGAGCCCCGGCTTCGATGTGGTGGCGCCATGTTACCCATGGCGCCCCATGCCGCGCATCCAGGTGCTCCCCCCCGGGCTCGTGAACCAGATCGCCGCCGGCGAGGTGGTGGAGCGCCCCGCCTCGGTGGTGAAGGAGCTGGTGGAGAACGCGCTCGACGCGGGGGCGCATGCCGTCGCCGTGGACGTCGAGGACGGGGGGCTCACGCTGGTGCGCGTCGCGGACGACGGGTGCGGGATGGACCGCGACGACGCGCTGCTCGCTCCGGAGCGGCATGCGACCTCGAAGCTGCGCGGCGCGGAGGGGCTGGCGGCCATCGCCACCATGGGGTTCCGCGGAGAGGCGCTGCCGGCCATCGCCTCGGTGTCGAGGCTCCGGCTCGACACCGCACCCGGCGCCGACGGGGAGGGCACGCGGCTCACCGTGGAGGGAGGCGCGCCGGGACCGGTCGAGACGGTGGCGCGCACGCGCGGGACCACCGTGGAGGTGCGGGACCTGTTCTTCAACACCCCGGCCCGCCGGAAGTTCATGCGGGCGCCGGCCACCGAGGCGGGCCACGTCACCGAGGCCGTCATCCGGCTGGCGCTCGCGCGTCCGGACGTGGGTTTCACGCTCCGCTCCGGCGGGCGGCTGGTGCTCGGAGCGCGCGCCGGCGCGGATCCCGCCGATCGCGCGGCCGACGCGCTGGGCCGCGAGGCGCGACGGCACCTCGTCCCGGTCGACGCGGTGCGCGGGGAGGTGCGGGTGCGTGGGCTGGTCTGCTCGCCGGATCACTCCGAGGCGACCGGCCGCGCGCTCTACCTCTTCGTGAACGGGAGGTACGTGCGAGATCGCGGCGCCGCGCACGCGGTGCTGCGGGCCTTCGCCGGCACGCTGCCGGGCGGCCGCCACCCGGCCGGCGTCCTCTTCCTCGAGCTGCCGCTCGACCGCGTGGACGTGAACGTGCACCCGCAGAAGCTGGAGGTCCGGTTCGCCGCGGCGCGCGAGGTGTACGACGCGCTCTTCCACGCGGTCGCCGGCGCGCTCCGGACCGCACCGTGGCTAGGCCGCATGGCGCGCGACGAGGGCCCTCCGGCGGGGCCCGCGGTCCCACTGGCCGCGGAGCCACGGGACGAGGCGGCGTCGGCGCTCGCCTGGGCGCGGGCCGTTCACCCGCCCGAGGGGAGCGGAGCGACGCTCGCCCTCGCGCCGGCGCCGAGCTCGAGCGAGCGCCTCCCGTTTCCGGTGTCCCTCGAGGGCGGCGAGGTGCAACCGGCGGGCTACTTCTCGTCGCTGAGGTACGTGGGCCAGCACGCCCGGACCTACCTGCTCTGCGAGGCGCCGGGGGGCGCCCTGGTCGTGGTGGACCAGCATGCGAGCCACGAGCGGATGCTCTTCCATCGCCTGCGCGAGGCGTTCCGCACCCGCGGCCTGGCCGTCCAGCCGTTCCTCCTGCCGCAGGTGGTGACGCTTCCGCCGGCGACCGCGCGGGCGCTCGAGGCGGGGCTCGGCGAGCTCGCCAGGCTCGGCCTCGAGGTCGAGGCATTCGGCGGCGACTCGTTCGCCGTGAAGGGTGCGCCGGCGGCGCTCGGTGGCGCGGACCTCGCGGCGCTGCTCGGCGACCTCGCCCAGCAGCTCGAGCAGCTCGAGCGCTCCAGCGCCGTCGACGACGCGTTCCACGACCTCCTCGCGACGGTGGCGTGCCACGCCGCGGTCCGGGCCAACCAGGAGATCGGCTCCCAGGAGGCGCGGGCGCTGCTCGACGGCCTGGACGGGATCGACTTCAAGGCGCGGTGCCCCCACGGAAGGCCGGTCGTCTTCGAGCTGCCCCTGGCAGAGCTCGAGCGGCGCGTGGGACGGCGGTAGAGGTGTGCCGGTGTGTCCGCCGGCCGCGGGCAGGCATCCCGTATGCAGTGACACTCGACGTGCGCGGAGCGATCACCAGCCGGGACGTCCTCTTCCACGCCTTCACCATCGTGCGGCTGTGGGGGCCGGCGTTCTACGTGCGCTGCCTGCGCGCGGTGGCGAGCGGCCGCCGGTGCACCTTCCTGGAAGTCCTGTCGCGCATTCCCTGAGCGGCGGAAGCCCGGGCGCGCGGGGGCATGGCCGTCTCGCCACGGTCTCCCGACGAAGCGTGATCCGCGGGGCACCCGGGTTCCGGCGCCTCACCCACGACCGATGGGCGTGCCGTGCGCACACGTCGTGCGATCGAGGCACGGGGGTGTCCCCATCGGCGCGGGCCGCCGCGTCGTGAACGAGGTGGACGCCCTCTCGGCCGTGTGGCACGGTCGCGCGCGTGGCGGCCCGTGACCCCCGCTATCGCCCGTACCGGTTCGCGCTCTGGCTGCTGTACTTCGGCCTGATCGTCGGCGCCTCGGCGGTGGTGGTGACGAGCATCGTGCGGAACCTGCGCGGCCCGCCCAGCCCTCCGCCGCTCGGCGACGTGCCCACGCGCGCCGCCCTGCGCGTCTGCCTCGACGACCTGGAGCGGCTCGCGCGCGAGCAGGACGAGCGGCTCTTCCGGCTGGGCGCCGACGCGGGGCAGGGCGACGCCGTCGCGCGCTGGAACGCCTGGTCGGCGGACTGGGAGGTGCGCATGCGGGACCTCGCCGCCCGCTGCGCGCTCGATCACGCCGATCCCGGCTCGCCCGATGCTCGCGCCATCGACGAGATCGCCCGGGCGCGCGACGCCGTGCTCGACCTGCACGCCGGGTACGGCCGGCTCGTCAACCGGTTCGCGTCGGACCAGGCCGAGCTGGCGCGCGCCGCCTGGCGGGCGCTGGAAGGGGCGCGCCTAGCAGTGAGGCGGCCGAGGGACTAGGGCGGGCAGACGACCTCGTAGGTCGAGGGGGGCGTCAGGGTGGCGTTCACCAGCAGGAAGGTCCAGCGGTAGACCTGGGTCTCGAAGCCGGGGAGCGCGGTGCGGTAGGGGAGGGCCGAGTTGCCCGGGACCGCGGCGGGATCGAAGGCGTTCGACACCACCAACTCCACGACATGCACGATGCCGGGGTA
>DATIWK010000204.1:0-15250 GCA_035519395.1 Anaeromyxobacteraceae bacterium
GGCGGTTCAGGGCCGCCCGCGCCGGACGTCACGAAGGATCTCGACCGCCGCGTTCCGCCCGCAGGCCCCCATCACCCCGCCGCCGGGGTGGGTGGCCGCGCCGCAGAGGTACAGGCCGCGCACCGGCGTGCGGTAGTCGGCGTAGCCGGGGATGGGGCGCAGGAAGAAGAGCTGCGACGGCGTCATGGCCCCCTGGAAGATGTTCCCGCCGGTGAGCCCGAAGCGGCGCTCCAGGTCCACGGGGGAGAGCACCTGGCGCGCCACCACCGAGCTCCGGAACCCCGGCGCGTACGCGTCGAGCGCCTCGACGCACCGGTCGGCGAACCGCTCCTTCTCCGCGTCCCAGGTCCCCGCCGCGAGCCGGTAGGGGGCGTACTGCACGAACATCGACATGAGGTGGCGCCCCGGCGGCGCGACGGTGGGGTCCACCACCGAGGGCAGGGTGCACTCCAGCACCGGTGCCTGGGAGGGCCGGCCGGCGCGGGCGTCGTCGAAGGCGCGCTCGATGTACTCGAGCGACGGGGAGACGTGGACGGTGCCCCGGTGGTGCGGGGCGGGGGCGCTCCCGGGCCGGGCGGTGAACGAGGGGAGCACGGAGAGGGCGAGGTTGATCTTGAGCGACGCGCTCGCGTAGTCGATGCCGCGCACCGCCTCGGCCACCTCGGGCGGCAGGTGCTCGGCGCCGACCAGGCCGAGGAGCGTCGCCGTCGCGTCCGCGCTGGAGGCGACGCGCCGCGCCGCCAGCTCGGTGCCGTCGGCCAGCGCCACGCCGTCCGCCCGGCCGTCCCGCACGCGGATCCGGGCCACCCGCGCGCCGGTGCGGACCTCCGCGCCGCGCGCCCGCGCCGCCGCGGCGATCGCCTCGCTGAGCGCGCCCATCCCGCCGCGCACGTACCCCCAGACCCCGCGGGCGCCGTCCACCTCGCCCATCACGTGGTGGAAGAGGACGTAGGCGGTGCCCGGCGTCGACGGGGAGGCCAGCGCCCCGATGATGGCGTCGGTGGCGAGCGTGGCCTTGAGCGCGTCGGTCTCGAACCAGCGGTCGAGCACGGGCCGCGCCGCGCCCACCAGGATCTCCAGGGCCCGGGGCCCGTCGGCGCCGAGCCGCAGCAGGCGCCAGCCGGTGCGCGCCAGGCGCCACAGATCGCGGGGGCGGCGGGAGAAGGGGTCCGGCGGCGCCTCGTCCAGGGTCGGCTCCACGGCCCGGGCGATCCGGTCGAGCATCGCCTCGTACGCGGGGAGCCGCGCCGCGTCACGCGCCGAGAAGCGGGCCACCTCGCGCTGGTTCTCCGCCGCGTCCGGGCCGAGGAGCAGCGACCGGCCGTCGGGCAGCGGCGTGAAGGACGACGGCACCCGCGGCAGCACCGCCAGCCCGTGCCGCGCCAGCTCCAGCTCGCGGACGATGCGCGGCCGGAGCAGGCTCACCACGTAGGCGGCGGTGGAGACTCGGTAGCCGGGCCAGGTCTCCTCGGTGACGCAGGCGCCCCCCACCCGCGGCTGCGCCTCCAGCACCAGCACGCGCTGCCCGGCGCGAGCCAGGTAAGCGGCCGCCACCAGGCCGTTGTGCCCCCCGCCCACCACGATGACGTCCCAGGTGCCCATCGCCAGGTGGTAGGAGCGCCGGGGTGGCCGCGCAACGGGCGAAACGGAGGACCCATCCCCGCGACGGACGGTGACGGCGCGGTCCGGGGATGCTAGTGCACGCTCTTCACGCCGAGAACGGAAGGGACCGCATGTTGCTCGTGAAGACCCGCCTCGACCGCAGCTCCATCCACGGCATCGGCCTGTTCGCGGCGGAGCGCATCCGCCGCGGCACCGCGATCTGGCGCCTCGACCCGACGCTCGACCGGCAGCTCACCGGGGAGCAGATCGCGGCCCTGGCCCCGCCGGCGCGCGCGCAGGTGGAGAAGTACACCTACCTCGACCGCGTGCTCGGCCAGTGGATCCTCTGCGGCGACGACGCCCGCTTCTTCAACCACGCGGACGAGCCCAACTGCCACGACTTCCCCGACGCGCACGGCGGGACGACGCTCGCGGCGCGGGACATCGAGGAGGGCGAGGAGCTGACCTGCGACTACGCGTCGTTCGACGCGAGCTGGACGCCGCACCCGCGGTGAGGGGTGGCCCGGCCGGCGGCTACCGCTTCTGCCTGGCGAGCACGTCCTTGACGTAGAGCGCCACCGCCTTGATCTCCTCCGCCTTCAGCTTGCCCGCGAAGGCGGGCATCTTGGCGCGCCCGCTGGCGATGACCTTCTCCATCTCGGCGGCGGAGAGGCTCGACCCGACCAGCGTCGGGATCGCGAACGTCGCCTTGCCGCGCCCCTCGGGCCCGTGGCAGTTCGTGCAGCGCGCCGAGTAGACCACCAGGCCGGTGGTGTCCGGCGGCGCGGCGATCGGGGCGGCGGCGGGGAGGGCCGCGGCGGAGAGCAGCGCGGCGGTTCGGGCGAGACGGTTCACGGGTGGCTCCTTGTGGACCGCCCTTATACACCGGAACGCCGCGGCGGCTCAGCGGCCGCCGCCGGGCGGGCGCAGCGCCCGGACCGCCGGCGGACGGCCCGGTCTAGCCTCCCAGCCGCTCCTGGAGGAGCTTGCGGACCTCACCGGCGTCGGCGGCGCCCTGCGTCTCCCGCATCACCGCGCCGAGCAGCACGCCGAGGAGCTTCTTCTCGCCGGCCCGGTAGCGCTGCGCCTCGGCCGCGTGCGCCGCGAGCGCGCGCCCCACCGCCGCGTCGAGCGCGCCGCGATCCTGGACCCGCTCCAGCCCCAGCGCCTTCATGCGCGCCTCCGGGTCTCCGCCCCCGGCGACCAGGTCGGCGAGGAGCGCCTTCCCGGCGGCCTGGGTGAGCCGCCCCTTGTCCACGAGCGCCACCAGCCGGCCGAACGCGGCGCCGGACAGGGGGAGCGCGGGGAGGTCCTCGTCGCGCGTCAGGCCGGCGAGGTCGTTCAGGAGCCAGCGGGCCGCCGACCGCGGCGCGGCCCCCGCGGCCACGGCGGCGTCGAAGTACCCGGCCACGGCGAGGTCGCCGGTGAGGAGGTCCGCCTCCTCCGCCGAGAGCCCGAGCTCCGAGAGGTAGCGCTCGTGGCGCTCGGCGAGCGCGGGCGTCGCGGCGCGCTGCTCGGCCCGGACGTCCACGCGGGTCCGGCGCGGGGCCTCCACCGCGGCGAACCCGTCCTTCCTCCTCTCCCTGGGCCGGCGCGCCTCTCCCCGGGTCGCGCCGGCGGCGCGGGCGGCCCAGGTGTCCTTGAGGCCGATGGTCCGGTTGAAGACCGGCGACCCCGGGCGCGAGTCGGACGGATCGACGAAGAAGTAGCCCTGGCGCAGGAACTGCCAGCGGCTGCCCGGCTCGGCCGCGGCGAGGGCCGGTTCGAGCCGCGCGCCGCGCGCCACCACCAGCGACTCCGGGTTGAGGACGTCGAGGAAGTTCCCCGCCGCGTCCGGCTGCTCGACGGTGAAGAGCCGGTCGTAGAGCCGGACCTCTGCGGTCACGGACCGGGAGGCGTGGACCCAGTGGACGGCGCCGAGCCCCCTACGGCCGCCGCCGCGGGAGGCGGGGTCGTGCGTGCACCGGAGCGCGGTCACCTCGCCGCCGGGGCCGCGCACCACCTCGTCGCAGCGGACGACGTACGCGCCGGCGAGCCGCACCTCGCGCCCCGGGGCGAGCCGCTTCCAGTCGGGGGGTGGCTCGAGCGAGAAGTCCTCGCGCTCGACCAGCAGCTCCCGTCCGAACGGGACCTTGCGGCTCCCGCCGCGCTCCGGCTCCGCCGGCCACCAGGGCAGCTCCAGCTCCTCGACGCGGTCCGCCGGGAAGCTCGTCACCTCGACGCGCAGCGGGTCGAGGACCGCCAGCGCGCGCGGGGTCCGCCCCTCGAGGTCGCCGCGCAGGGCGAACTCGAGCTTGCCGATGTCCACGACGCTGTTGTTCTTGGCGACGCCGATGAGCTCGGCGAACTCCTGGAGCGCCTCCGGGGTGACGCCGCGGCGGCGCAGGCCGGCGATGGTCGGCATCCGCGGGTCGTCCCAGCCCGAGACCCGCTTCTCGTTCACGAGCTGCAGCAGCTTGCGCTTGGAGAGCACCGTGTAGCCGAGCGAGAGGCGGGCGAACTCGTACTGCCGCGGGCGCGGGTCCCAGGGCCCGAGGTTGTCGAGCACCCAGTCGTAGAGCTCGCGGTTGGACTCGAACTCCAGCGTGCAGATGGAGTGCGTCACGCCCTCGAACGCGTCCTCGAGCGGGTGGGCGTAGTCGTACATCGGGTAGATGCACCAGGCGTCGCCGGAGCGGTGGTGGTGCGCGTGGCGGATCCGGTAGAGGAGCGGATCGCGCATCAGCACGTTGGGGTGGGCCATGTCGATGCGCGCCCGCAGCACCGCCGCGCCGTCCTCGAGCTCGCCGGCCCGCATCCGGCGGAGCAGGGCGAGGCTCTCGGCGGCGGGACGATCGCGGAACGGGCCGTTGGTACCCGGGCGCTCGAAGCTCCCGCGCTGCTCGCGGATCGCCTCCTGCGTCTGCGTGTCCACGTAGGCCTTCCCCTCCCGGACCAGGCGCTCGGCGCACTCGTACATCCGGCCGAAGTAGTCGGAGGCGAAGTAGAGGTGGCCGCCCCAGTCCGCGCCCAGCCAGCGCACGTCCGCCTGGATGGACTCGACGTACTCGGTCTCCTCGGTCTCGGGGTTGGTGTCGTCGAAGCGCATGTGCATCCGGCCGCCGTAGCGCCGGGCCAGCCCGAAGTTGAGGAGGATCGACTTCGCGTGGCCGATGTGGAGGTAGCCGTTGGGCTCCGGCGGGAAGCGGGTGACGACGCGCCCGCCGTTCCGGCCCGCGGCCAGATCGGCGTCGACGATGTCGGTGAGGAAGTTGGAGGACCGCGGCGCGTCGCTCATGCGGACGCGTGTTATCGCAGCGGCCGCGCGCCTGCAACTTCGGGGGACGGGCGGCGGCCTCCGGACGCCCCGCCCCCGCCGCGCGATCCCGGTTATGTTCGGGTGGTGACCGCCACCGACCACCGCCTGCCGCACCTCCTCCCGCGCGCCGACCTCGCCCGCGCGCTGGTCCCCACCTACGCCGCGGCGCGGTCCGTCGACGACGAGGAGGCGCAGCAGCGGCTCGGCCAGGCGCTGGCGCGGCCCGGCGTGGCGGAGGACCTGTACCGGGGCATCGCCGCAGCGCTGCGCGACGCGAAGGGTCCGCGGACCGACGAGGACGTGCTCCTGGACCGGCTCTCCTCGGGAGTGCAGAAGCGCCGCTTCCGCGTGCGGGCCGCCGCGGCCACGCCCGAGATCTCCGCGGTCCTGGTCCGGATCGACCTCGAGATCGGCGTCGCGCCCGAGCCCATGCGCGCCACGCTCGCGAGCGACCGGGGGCGCGCGGCGCTCGACGCGGGGCTGCGCGCGCTCGGGGCGCACCTCGTGAAGGAGCTGCTCCGAGGGTGAACCGGGGCGGGCGGCCGCCCGGGCCCGGGGCCGGCCCGTCGGCCCGAGGCCTCGCATGGGGCGTAGCGGGGGCACCGCGGCCGGGGGATGAAGACGGGCGACTCCCCGGAGGCCCGCATGAGGATCCTCGCCGCAGCGCTCGCTGGCGCCGTCGCTCTCCCTGCGCTCGCCCGCGACGTCGCCGGCGTGGAGTTCGCCGAGACGGCCGCCGTCGCCGGCCAGGAGCTGAAGCTGAACGGCGCGGGGGTCCGCAAGAAGCTCTTCATCAAGGTCTACGCGGGCGGGCTCTACCTCGCGGCGCCGTCCTCCGACGCCGACGCCATCGTCGCCGCGGACGCGCCCAGGCGCGTGCGGATGGTCTTCCTGCGCGACGTGGACCGGAAGTCCATCCTCGGCGCCTTCCGCGAGGGCTTCGAGAACAACTCGGCCGCCCAGGCCGCGGCGCTCGTTCCCAAGCTGGAGGGGATCGGGCCCGCCATCGGGGACGTGAAGTCGCGCGGCGAGATCGTGGTCACCTACCTGCCGGGCCAGGGGACGACCGTCACCGGCCCGGGCGGCACCGCCACGGTCGAGGGCAAGGACTTCGCCGACGCCCTCTTCCGGAACTGGCTCGGGCCGAAGCCGGCGGACGACGATCTCAAGAAGAAGATGCTGGGCCACTAGGCCGGCCCGGCGCGGAGGAAGGATGCTGGCGGAGCGGATCGCGGAGATCGTCGGCCGGGACCACTGCATCACCGACGCGGCGGAGCTGGAGACCTACTCCTGCGACGGCCTCACCCACCGCCGCGTCCGGCCTGCCGTGGTCGCGCTCCCGGCGACGACCGAGGAGGTCGCCGCGGTGGTGCTCGCCGCCCGCGAGGCGGGCGTCCCCATCGTGCCGCGCGGCTCGGGGACGGGTCTCTCCGGCGGCGCGCTGCCGGTGGAGGGCTGCGTGCTGGTCGGGCTCTCGCGCATGAACCGGATCCTCGAGGTCGACCTCGAGAACGGCCGGGCGCGCGTCCAGCCCGGGGTGACCAACCTGTCGGTGACCGCGGCGGTCGCGGCCTCCGGCTGGTACTACGCGCCCGACCCGTCGTCGCAGAGCGTCTGCAGCATCGGCGGGAACGTCGCCGAGAACTCGGGCGGCGCCCACTGCCTCAAGTACGGCTTCACCGTGAACCACGTCCTCTCGGCGCGCGTGGTCCTGGACGGCGGCGAGGTGGTCGAGATCGGCGGCCCGTCGCTCGATCCGGTGGGCTACGACCTGCTCGCGCCGCTGGTGGGCAGCGAGGGGATGTTCGGGATCGTCACCGAGGTGACGCTGCGCCTCCTCCGCAAGCCCGAGGCGACCCGCACCTTCCTGGCCGTCTTCCCGTCCACCACCGAGGCCGGGAACGCCGTCTCCGGCATCATCGGCGCGGGGATCCTCCCCGCCGCCATCGAGATGATGGACGCGCTCGCCATCCAGGCGGCGAAGGCCGCGACCGGCCTGGCCTGGCCCGACGAGGGCGCCATCCTGCTCATGGACGCCGACGGCCCGGCCGCCGAGGCCGAGGACACCGCGGCGCGCGCCGTCGAGATCGCGCGGGCGGCCGGCGCCACGCTGGTGCGCCTCCCCGCCGACGACGCCGAGCGGGATCTCATGTGGAAGGGGCGCAAGTGCGCCTTCGCGGCCGTGGGGCGGATCAGCCCGAGCTACCTGGTGGAGGACGGCGTCATCCCGCGGTCGGAGATCGCCCGCGTGCTGGCCGAGATCGCCGCGATGGCGGGGGCGGCGGGGCTGCGCGTCGCGAACGTCTTCCACGCGGGCGACGGGAACCTCCACCCTCTGGTGCTGTACGACGAGCGCATCCCGGGCCAGCTGCAGGCCGCCGAGAAGCTGGGCGCGGACATCCTCGCGCTCTGCGTCCGCTGCGGCGGCTCCATCACCGGCGAGCACGGCGTGGGGAACGAGAAGGCCCAGGCCATGTCGCTCATGTTCTCCGCGGACGACCTCGACGCCATGTCCGCGGTCCGCTGCGCCTTCGACCCCGCCCTCCGCTTCAACCCCGGGAAGGTCTTCCCGACGCCCCGGCTCTGCGGCGAGACGCCGGGGCCGTACCGGCCGCACCCTGCGGAGCTGGCCGGCCAGGCGGAGCGCTGGTGATGGCGGGCGAGGCCGCGCGGCCGGGCGAGGCCGGAGACGCGATCGGAGGCGTGATCCCGCGCGCCGTGCACGCGCCCGCGAGCGTCGCCGAGGCCGCCGAGGTGTTGCGCTCCGCGGCCGCGGCGAGGCAGCGGCTCGCCTTCCTGGGCGGCGGCACCGACCTGGGCACCGGCGCCGCGCCGGCGGCGCTCGACGCGGTGGTGCGGACCGCGCGGCTCGCCCGGATCGTCGAGTACGCGCCGTCGGATCAGATCGTGGTGGCGGAGGCGGGCGTGACGCTGGCGGCGCTCCAGGCGGCGCTCGGGCGCGAGCGGCAGCGGCTCGCCCTCGATCCACCCTGGCCGGAGCGCGCCACGCTGGGGGGCGTCGTCGCGGCGAACGCCTACGGGGCGCTGCGGACACGCTACGGCTCGGTCCGCGACCTCCTCATCGGCGCCACGCTGGTGCGCGCCGAGGGGACGGTGGTGAAGAGCGGCGGCAAGGTGGTGAAGAACGTGGCCGGCTTCGACGTGGCGCGCCTGATGGTCGGCTCGCTGGGCACGCTCGCGATGGTGGCCGTGGCGAACTTCCGCGTGCACCCGCTGCCCGAGGTGGTCGAGACGGTGGTGGTTCCCGGCCTCGCGCCCGGGGCCGTCTGGGGGCTGGTCCGGGCGCTGCGCGGGGCCCGGCTCGAGCCGGCGGCGACCGCCGCGCTCGGAGCCGTGGCCCGCCTCGACCTGGGCGTGCGGTTCGAGGGGTTCGAGAAGGGCGTCCGCGACCAGGCGGCGCGCGCGGTGGAGATCGCCGCCGCGGCCGGGCACGACCCGGTCCGCGGCGAGGCCGCCGCGGCGTTCTGGGGGCGGCACGACGCCCGGCGGCGCGCCGGCCCCGTGCGGCTGCGGGTCCAGGCCGTCCCGGCGGCGCTCGAGGCGGTGGCGCGCGCCGCCCTCGCGCCCCTCGAGGCGCTGCTCGCCGACGCCGGCGTGGTCTGGTACCCGGCGCTCGGCACCGGGTTCGTCTCCGGCGCGCCCGCCGCACCCGCGGAGCTGGCCGGCGCCGTCGCCGGGGCCCGGCGCGCGCTCGCCGCCGCAGGTGGCACGCTCACGGTGGCCGCCGCGCCCGCAGAACTCGCGCCCGCGCCCGACCCCTGGGGCCCCCAGCCGCCGGCGTTCGCGCTCATGCGCGCGCTCAAGGAGCGGTTCGACCCCGAGCGGCGCCTCGCGCCCGGCCGGTTCGTGGGAGGGCTTTGAGCCATGCCGGGGCGCGATCCCATCGACGACTGCGTGCACTGCGGCTTCTGCCTCCCGGCCTGCCCCACCTACCTCTCGTGGGGGCAGGAGATGGACTCCCCGCGCGGCCGGATCGACCTGCTGCGCGGGATCCGCGACGGACGGATCCGGGACGCCGGCCCGGTCCGGCTCCACCTCGACCGCTGCCTCGGGTGCATGGCGTGCATGACCGCGTGCCCATCGGGCGTCCGGTACGACCGAATTCTGGAGAAGGGGCGCGCCGAGGTCGAGGCGGGCGCGCCGCGCGCCCCCGACGACCGCGCCCACCGCGACTTCCTCTTCTCGCTCTTCCCCCGCCCGCGCCGGCTCCGGACGCTCGCGCCGCTGCTCTGGCTCTACCAGGCGTCGGGGCTCCAGGCGCTGCTTCGCTGGACCGGGCTGCTCCGGCTCCTCTCGCGCCGCCTGGCGCGGCTCGACGCGCTCATGCCCCGGGTCCGGCTGGGCGGCGCGCTCCGCCGCCTCCCGCAGCGGACCGCGGCGACGGGACCGCCGCGCCTCCGCGTGGCGCTGGTCGAGGGGTGCGTGCAGCGCGTCTTCTTCCAGCACGTGAACGAGGCCACGCTGCGCGTGCTCGCGGCCGAGGGCTGCGAGGTGCTGGTGCCACGCCCCCAGGGGTGCTGCGGCGCGCTGTCGGTGCACGCCGGCCGGCGGGAGGAGGCGCTGGCGCTGGCGCGGGCGTTCGTGGACGTGTTCGAGCGGGTGGAGGCGGACGTGCTGGTGGTGAACGCCGCCGGGTGCGGCTCGCACCTCAAGGAGCTGGGGCACCTGCTCGCCGGCGACCCTGCCTACGCCGCCCGCGCCGCGGCGGTCGCCTCGCGGGTGCGCGACGTGTCGGAGGTGCTGGCGCGCCTGACGCCCCTGGCGCGGCGAGGTCCGGTGGCGGCCCGCGTCGCCTACCAGCCCGCCTGCCACCTCCACCACGCGCAGGGCGTCCGGACCGCGCCCCAGGCGGCGCTGCGCGCCATCCCCGGCCTGGACCTGCGCGAGCTGCCCGACACCTGTTGCGGGAGCGCCGGCATCTACAACCTGGTGCAGACCGCGTCCTCGCACCAGATCGGCCAGCGCAAGATGGAGGCGCTCGTACCGCTGCAGCCGGACGTGGTCGCGACCGCCAACCCGGGCTGCGCCCTTCAGCTCGAGCTGCACCTCCGGGAGCGGGGGATCGCCGTGCCGGTGGTCCACTTCGTCGAGCTGCTGGACCGGTCGATCCGAAACGGCTGACGGCCGCCGGCGCTCAGCAGGAGCTCGCGTGCAGCCGGCACGTCTGCGCCGGAGCGGAGCCGTCCAGCACGGCGGCGAGGTCTCCGAAGAGGTCGACGAGCGTGCCGGAGGCCGTGCCACAGCCCGGAGCGTCGAGCCACTCCTCCAGCTCGACCTGGGTGACGTTCGCTTGCCCCGGGGCCGGGTACGCCTTGAGGGAGCCGGTCATGGTCCCGATCTGCGAGACGCCCCAGACCTTCTGGTAGCGGAGGCCGATCTCCTGCGGCGTCTGCTCGCTGCCGAGGGAGACCCCGGCGCGATAGGCCACGTCCCAGTGGACGTCGCCGATGCCGATGACGCCGCTCGGCGACGAGTAATGGATCGTGAACGAGACCGGGAACGGCTCGGTCCCCGGCGACGTCCCGCAGTTGCCGCCGGACGGCACGTGGATCTCGCTCGCGTTCGGGTCGGCGAGGGCCGCGTAGACCTCCTCGATCGAGTACTTCAGGAAGCCGACCGCGTGGGCCCACTCGTGGCCGCCCCGCGCGCCCGAGACGATCGGGCCGATGGTCTGGGGATACGGGTCGCCGCCGGCCGGCGAGGGCGGCACGACGGTGGGGTCGAGCGGCTCCAGCGGCGTGAACCCCAGCTCGACCGGGAAGGGGTCGTCGCGGTTGTGGATGCACGCCGAACAGGACCCGGTGGTGGCGAGGGCGGCTGCGAAGAGGAACGTGCGGATGCGCATCGGGGCCTCGGCTGCCACGTTAGCCCGAGGCCGGCCGGCGCGCGACCGTTTCCTCCGCGGGGGCCCCTTGCGAGGACGGCCACCCATGAACGCCGGACGGCCACCTACGAACGCCGGCGCGGCCAGGGGAGGAGCGCCGGCACGCCGCGCGTCCGCGCCGCCCACTCCGGATGGCGCGACGCCATCCGCCGGTCCATCCACGGGACGCTCACGAAGGCGAAGAGGCAGGTGATGGAGAGGGGCCCGATCGCGGTCCACGCCCAGCCGGGCGCGGCGGCGACGCCGAAGAGCCAGAGCCCCCACCAGAACGCCACCTCGCCGAGGTAGTTGGGATGGCGGCACCAGGCCCAGAGCCCGCGGTCGAGCACGGCCTCCGGAGGCGGCCGGGAGGCGAGGTGGCGGCGGAGCTGGAGGTCGGCGGTGGCCTCCACGAGGATCGCGCCCGCGGTGACGAGCGCCGCGACCGCGTCGAGCGCGCCCGGGGGCCGTCCGGCGAGGCCGAGCGCCGGCCAGAGCGGGAGCAGCCCCAGGAAGACCCAGAGCGTGGGCATGAGGTGGATGCCTGCGAGGCTCGCGGGCCAGTAGGCGCGCCCCGCCTTCCGGCGGATCTCGACGTAGCGGAAGTCCTCGTCCGCGAGCGAGCGCCAGCGGACGAGGCAGTTGGCGGTGAGGCGCGTCGCCCATGCGGTGACGAGCACCAGCACCAGCGTCTTCCGGAGCGCGGGAGCGTCACCCACGGCCGCCCACCAGGCGGCGATCGGGACGGGGGCGACGCTCCAGTACGGGTCGTAGAGGCTGGAGTTGTCGTGCGCGACGCCGAAGGCGAAGACCACCAGGGTGGCGGCGACGTCCGCGACCGCCGCGACGAGGATGGGATGGCGGCCGCGAACGGCCCAGCCCGCGGCGAGGGCGGCGACTGCGGCAGCGGCGTAGGCGAGGGCGACCGCCGCGAGGACGCGGCGGTGCGAGCTGGAAACGGCGGCCACGGGCTCGTCTCCCATCGCGTCACTCGTACAGGCGTCGCGTGGCGCGGCCCATGATCGCGATCGACGCGCGCCGGGGCAGGAGCCGGGAGAACAGGAACGCCACCACCTTGTTGAGGCCGCCCGCGACGGCGGTCGGGCCGCGCCCCAGCGCCGCCAGCGCGCCCGCCGCGACGTCGTCCGGCTCCATGAGGGGGACGCTCCGCTTGGGCCGCGAGGCGGCGTAGCCGGGCGTGCGCGTCGCGCCGGCGCGGCAGGCGAGGACGTCCACGCCGCGCCCGCGCAGCTCCGCCCAGAGCCCCTCGGCGAGCACGATGTCGAACGCCTTCGAGGCGGCGTACGACGCGAGGAACGGGTTGCCCTGGCCGCCGGCCAGCGACGCCATGAGGAGGATCCCGCCGCGGCCGCGGCGCGCCATGGCGCCCCCGAGCCGGTGCGCCAGCAGCAGCGGCCCGCGGCAGTTCACGTCGAGGACGCGGACGTGCTCGTCGAGCGGCCGGTCGACGAACGGGCCGATGGCCGAGTGGGCCGCGTTGTAGACGAGGAGCCCGATCTCGCGGTCTGCGGCGAGCGCCGCGACGGCGTCGCCCAGGTCCGGCCGCGCCAGGTCCATCGGCGCGGCGACCGCCTCGACGCCGTGCGCGGCGCGCAGCGCGGTGGCGAGGCGCGAGAGGGCGTCCTCGCGCCGCGCGACGAGCAGCAGGTTCAGCCCTTCCGCCGCGAGGCGGCGCGCGAAGGCCTCGCCCAGCCCCGCGGATGCCCCGGCGACCAGCGCCCACGGGCCGTAGCGGTCCCGGAACGCGCTCACGCCGCGCCTCCCGGGGCGGCGGGCCCGGGCGCGGCCTCCTCGGTGAACGGGTGCTCGGAGCGGGCCACGCGCCAGACGACGAGCAAGGGCACCAGCAGCCACGCCGCGTTCGAGCCGACCACCGCCGCCGGGTGCGGGCTGGCGTGCGCGCCGAAAAGCTCGTCGAAGAGGATGATGAAGACGTTCGTGAACATCATGGAGGCCCAGACGATGCTCGGGATGCGGATCCAGTCGCGGCCGCGGACGTACGCCCAGAGGGCGAGCGCGTAGAAGGGGCCGAACAGGCACACGTCGATCCAGATGGTGGCGCGGTACCACGCCGGACGCGCCAGGAGGAGCGGGTCGAAGCTGCGCTCGTACCAGTGGATCAGCGCCAGGGCGCGCTCCGGGGGCCAGAGCGGCGGCGCGAAGTGGTCCGGATCGGCGATGACGATCTGCTCGAGGCTGACGACGTAGCTCACGATCAGCAGGTTCACCGCGAAGAAGATCACGAGCGCCACGTCGAGCGGCCGGCGCGACAGCGGGATGGGGCGGCGCATGGGGATCGGATACCGCGAATCGGGCAGGGTGGGGCGCTCTCTTGCGGGCACGGGTCGGGATCGACGTCTCGACCTCGACCTCGACCATCGGCGGTCTGGCGATCGCTCGCGCCGTGCGCGGCCCTGCTCCCTCGTCGCTCCGCGCAGTGCGTGGGGATCGTTTCCGACGCCCGGAACCGTGGTGAGCACCCGGAACCGCTGCAGGGGGCTCCGCCGGCACTCGCGCTGCAGTCGCTGCCCGGCCGGACTCCTTGCGGCATGGGCCGATGTGGAAGCGGCAAGCCCTCGCATGCGCTCCGCTCCTCGGGCCAGGGCCGCTCCCGGCGCTCTGCTCGCCCGACCCCGGGACTAGGTTCCGCCCTGCGACGGCCTCGCCGCCAGCGCGGCGGCCTCCGTCGCCCACTCCGCGGCCTCGGGCTCGGCAGAAGCGCGCGCCAGCTCCGCCGCCCGCCGCGCGGCGGCGTGACCTGCGGCCTCGTCGCCGTTCGCGAGCAGCGCCTCCGCCAGCGCGAGCTGGTTGGGCGGGTGGTTGGGATACCTCGCGGCGGCGCTCCGGGCCGCGTCGAGGCTCGCCTCGGGATCGCCCGGTCCCAGCGGCCAGGCCGGCGCGCGGACCAGCACCAGCGCGAGGACCCGCTCCGGTCCCGCGTGATCGAGCGCGGGATCCGCCGCGGCGGCGCGCTTCAGCCGGTCCACCATGAGCTTCAGCCCCTCGGTGGCGGTGGCGTGGTCCTCGCGCGCCTGCTCCCCGAGGGCGAGAGCCAGCCCGAAGGCGCAGGCGGCGCTCGCCGGCGCGCGCTGCTCGCAGAGCTGGCCCAGCTCGACCGTCGAGCGCGCCAGCGCGCGCCGAGCCGCGGCGTCGCCCCCGCGCTCGATCCGCCTGATCCGCGCCTGGATGGCGCCGTACAGCCCCTCCACCCCAGCGGGGCCGCCGGGGTCCGTCTCGGACGCCGCCAGGAAGAGGGCCTCGGCGCGCCGCACCGCCTCGGGATCGCCCCGCCGCGACCACTCCGCGCGGGCTTCCGCCAATAGGTCCGCCGCGCTTCGCCCATCCGATGCGGCTGGCGTGCCGAGCTGCGACACCGGCCTCGGCGCGTGGAGCGCCGGGGCGCACGCCAGCGCGACCGCGAGCGCCGCTCCCGCGAGGGCTCGGCTCAATGCGCCCTCTCGCCGCCGAGTCGCTTGACCGCGGCGAGCGCGGCCGGGTCGGCCGGCGCGAACCGGGACATCCGGATGCCCTCCAGCGCCGCGGCGCCCTGCGGGTCGGAGGCGAGCCGCTCGAGGCCGCCCTGCAGCTCCTTCCAGCGCGCCGCCGGAAGACGCGTCCCGGCCGTCGCCACGAACGCCTGCGGGAGCGGCTCCGAGCGGGCCACCGTCTCGAGGTCGGAGGCGAACGGGAGCGAGGCGACCGCGGCCGACTGCGCGCCGTCGAGCAGGACCGCCACGTCCGCGCCGGAGGCGGCCTTGCGGAGCGAGGAGAGCACCTGCGTCGAGAACGAGATCTGGACTCCCGCGGGGAGCCGTCCCCACCCCGCGAGCGCCTGCCGGACGAAGGAGGGCGAGTAGCCCGCGATCGAGGTCACCGTGAATCCGGCGAGGTCGGCGGGCTTCGCGACGCGCCTCTTCTTGGCGAGGAGGGTCCAGGTCTCGGTTCCGGCTCCCCCCTGCAAGGCGACGAGCATGCGCGGCGCGAGGTGGAGGTCCGCGCCGTGCTCGACCAGGAAAGGCAAAGGCACCAGCGCGACCGCCGCGTCCGCCTTCGCGAGGCGCGCGACGCCCTCCCGCTCGCCCGGGAGGTAGACGGCGGCGACGGAGCCCTCCGGCCAGCCGGCCGCTCGCGCGAGCGCGGCGGCGAACGCGTCCATGTGCGGCTGGGCCTCGGCCGTGGTGCCCGGGTAACCGGGCGCACAGGCGACGAGCGTCACGGGTGCGGGGGCCGGCGCGGCGGCGGCGCGGGACGGCGTACCGGCGAGGGCCGCCACGGCTACCACGGCGAGCGGGGCGAGGCGCATGCCGGCGAGCTTACCCGTCGCCTCACCTGCGGCAACCGCGAAGTCGGGGCCCGAGCTTCAGGGCGATGTGGAAGCGGCAAGCCCTCGCATGCGCTCCGCTCCTCGGGCCAGGGCCGCTCCCGGCGCTCTGCTCGCTCGACGC
>DATIWK010000205.1:0-7138 GCA_035519395.1 Anaeromyxobacteraceae bacterium
GGCGTGCTCGACACCCTCCCGGACTGGGAGGTGGGCCCGTGAACCGCCGCGCGATGGCGACCCGTCTCGCGGTGATGGTGGCGCTCTCGGGGCTCCTGCCCATCCTCGTCGTCGGCGCCATCGCCATCGAGGTGCTGCGGCGCCACTCGGAAGGAGAGGCCGCGAACGGCCTCCGGGCGGTCGCCGAGCAGACGGCGGCGCGCATCGACGGCTACCTCGCGGCGCAGAAGGAGACGCTCCGGGCCGTCGCGGCCGCCGCGTCCACCTCGCCCGACGCCGATCGCCGGCTGGAGGAGGTCGTGCTGGAGGCGCCGGCGCTCGGCCGGGTCGTGCTCGTCGGCGCGGCGACCCCGCGGTCGGACCTGCCCGCCATGCTCGGCGCCGAGGTGGTCGCCCGCGCCCGAGCCGGCGAGGAGATCAGCTCGGCCATCTACCTCGCGAAGGACTTCACCCCAGCCCTCGACCACTGCGTCCCGGCGCCGGCGCGGCCCGACCACGCCGTCTGCGCGAGCCTCGATCTGCTGGAGCTGTGGCGCTTCGTCCAGCGGATCCGGGTCGGCCGCTCCGGCTATGCGCTCGCCTTCGACGCCCAGGGACGGCTCATCGCCTCGGGAGCGGGCGCGCTCCGCGCCGCCATCCTCACCGGCGAGCCGGTCCCGGAGTCCGGAGTGGCGGTCGCCGTCGCCGCGGGGCGCGACCCGGGCGCGCCCCGCTACGCCGGCGCGGGCGGCGTCGAGGTGATCGGCGGCTGGGCGCGCCTGCCCGAGGCCGGGTGGACGGTGGTCGTCGAGCAGCCCGCGATCGAGGCCCTGCGGCCCGCGCGGACCGCCCAGTGGGTCCTGGGCGCGATCGCGCTGGTGGCGCTCGGCCTCTCGATCGCCGTCGGGGTCCGGCAGTCCCAGCGCGTCCTGGCCGAGCTCGAGGTGGAGGAGCGCTGGCGCACCGCGGGACGCATCGCCGCCGGGATCACCCACGACCTCGGCCACCGCGTGGCGATCCTGCAGCAGACCGCGGGGCTCGCCGAATCCGGCGACGCCGGCTTCCTCCCGCGCATCCGCGACAACCTGCGGTCGGAGGTCGCGACCCTCCGCAAGTTCGTCGCGGACTTCGCCGATCTCTCGCGCGACGTCCGCTCCCTCGACCTCCTACCGCTCGACCTCGACGCCTTCGCGGGGAGCGTGGCGCGCACCGCGGCGAGTCACGCCGAGCGCCACGGCGTCCGGATCGAGGTGCTTCCCTCGGAGCACGGCGCCTGGGTGCGGGGCGACCGTTACCTGCTGGAACGCGCGGTGCTGAACCTCGTCTCCAACGCCTGCGAGGCGTCCCCGCGCGGCGGCGCGGTGCGGATCGCCGTGACCGAGGTGGAGGGGCAGGCGAGCGTCGCCGTCGAGGACGAGGGCTCCGGCATCGATCCGGAACGGCTGCCGCGCCTCTTCGACGCCTTCATGTCGACCAAGCGCACCGGGGCGCACGTGGGTATGGGGCTCGCCAACGTGAAGCGCATCGTCGACGCCCACGGCGGGACGGTCTCCGTGGAGAGCGCCCTCGGCCGCGGGGCGACCTTCCGCATCGCGCTGGCGAGCGAGGCGCCGCCCGCGCCGGCGGCCGCGCCCCGGACGCGCACCTCGCCGGGCGCGGCGTAGGCGCCCCGCCCCCAAACGGCGACGGGCGGGCGCGCCTCGGCGGCGGTAGGGTCGAGCGGTCGCGCCGCTCCGGAGGGCCGCCCCATGGACTACCTGTTCGATCCCGACGTCATCCACGCCTGCGCCCTGGCGGGCGTGGGCAAGCCCAAGCCAGCCATGTTCGACGCCGTCGCCGACGCGATGGAGGACGCCTACCCCGGCCGCATCGATCGGTCGCAGCCCTGGATCTACAGCATCGCGGGGGGCGCGATGATCCAGATGAAGCTCTACTACGCGTCGCTGTTCGAGTACCTCATGATCTGGGGCACGCCCATCGGCTCGGAGGGCCACTCGGGCCGGCACGCCGTCGGCTTCTGGGACACGGTGCTCGACGGCGAGACCTGGTACTACGCGGAGGGACAGTTCGAGAAGCGGATCTACCGGCCGCGCGACCGGATCTACGTCGGCCCCGGCCAGGCGCGCGCGATGAACTTCACCGACGGCGTCTGGGCGGTGGAGTACGCCCGCGGTCCCATCCCGCTCTCGGTGCCGTTCGGCATCGCCGACGAGCTGCTCAGCACGCTCGACCTTGCCACGGTGGGCGAGACCTTCGGTGTGTACATGTCGCTCATCGGTCACCACTGGGCGCAGCCCACCGCCGGCGGGCGCGGGCCCTCGCTCCTGCGCGGCACGGCGGGGCGGCTGCTGCGGCGGGCGGGCGACGCGCTCACCCGTCTCGCGCTGCCCGCCCCGGCGACGGACGAGATCCCGGCCGGCCCGACGCGGGGTACATCGCGCGAACCGCGGTCGAGATCAGGGCCACGGCTGTCCGCCGTGGGAGGAGGCGGGTCGTCAGGAACGCGCCGACGCGGTTCCGGCGACCCGGGATGACGGCCGGCCGGCGCCCCAGCGCCGCCAGCGACTCGGCCGCCACCACGTCGGCGTCCATCACCGGCGGCGCGAGCGGGCCGGCGAGGCGCGCCGCGCTGCGGGCGAAGGTGGGCGTCCGGACCGGGCCGGCGCAGACCGCGAGGGCGTCGACGCCGTCCGGCCGCAGCTCCGCCCAGAGCCCCTCGCCGAGGGTGCGCAGGTACGCCTTGGTCGCGGCGTAGTGGGCGACGAGCGCCGCACCCTGGAGCCCGGCCAGGGAGCCGAGCAGCACGATGCCGCCGCGGCCGCGCGCCCGCATCGCGGGGCCCAGCGCGCGGGCGAGCAGGGCCGGCGTCCGGCAATTGAGATCGAGCATCGCCTCCACCTCGGCCGGCTCGAGGTCGAGGAACGGGGAGATGGGCGACAGCGCCGCGCTGGTGACGAGGAGGCCGACCTCGAGGCCGGCCGCGGCGCCCAGCAGCTCCGCGGCCCCGCCGCGCGCCGCCAGGTCCACCGCTGCCACGCGGACCTCGACGCCGTGGGCGCGGCGGAGCGCGGCGGCGGCCTCCTCGAGCGCCGGGCGCCGGCGCGCCGCGAGGAGCACGTTCAGCCCTCGCGCCGCGGCCGCCCGCGCGAACGCCGCCCCGAGGCCCTCCGACCCGCCGGCGACCAGGGCCCACGGGCCGTAGCGTCTCCGGAACGCCTCTGCGGTCCGCATGGCCGGTCCTCCGCGCGCGGCCGTCATCGGGCGCGCGCCGCCCAGTAGGGCGAGAGCCCCAGGATCGCGCTCCGCACCAGCGGCCCCGCCAGCGGGACCAGGCGGCGCTTCCAGCCGAGGCAGGCGGCGACGTCGCGGCAGATGTCCTCGAACGACCGGCGTTGGTAGCGCAGCAGCCGCTGGCTCTCCTCGGTGTCGAGCCAGTCGGTGGCGTAGTCGGCGGTGCTGAACGCCTCGTCGGGAAGCATCTCGATCCCCATCGCCGCGAGGAGGCGGCGCAGGTACTCGCGGTAGGTGACCTGGCACGACGGTCCCCCGCCCACGAACAGGGTCCGGCCCCAGACTTCCGGGGTGCGGAGCGCGCGCGCCAGCGCCACCGCGGCGTCGTCGGCGTGCATCGCCTCGATCCGGTTGTGGAGGCCGATCTCGAACATGATGGGGTGCGGGTCGCGCAGCCCGATCACCGGGACGTCGGAGAGCCGGAGGATGCACCACGCCAGCCCGGAGGCGCGGACGCGCTCCTCGCAGGCGATCTTGTTCGCGGTGTACTCGTCCGTCGCGACGAGCGGATCGTCGACATGGCGCGGTGGCGGCCGCGCCTGGGTGCGGCCGTGGACGTCGAGCGACGAGGTGAAGAGGAGCCGCGGCGGCCGCGGCTGCGCCGCGCAGGCCCGGAGCAGGTTCTCGGTGCCGCCGACGTTCACCGCGCGCGCCTCGAGCGGTGCGTCCTCGCTGCCGGGCGGGATGAGGGCGGCGAGGTGGACCACCGCCTCGACGTCCTCCACGGCCCGGCCCACCGGCGCGGGATCGCGGACGTCACCCCAGATCACCTCGGTGCGGGCGAACTGGCCGCGCGCGGCGCGCCGGCTGCGAGGGATGTCCCGGGCGAGGCAGCGGACCTCGTGCCCCTCGCGCAAGAGCTCCGGCAGCAGGTGCGTTCCGACGTTTCCGAACGGCCCGGTGACCAGGACCTTCAAGCGAGGCCTCCTAGAGGACGAAGGGCACCAGGGCCCGCCGGCGCGGCGGGTAGTCCGGGAAGCGGCGCCGGTACCACGCGTGGTGCGAGACGGCCCGCGGCAGCAGGTTGGCGACGGTGTACAGCGCGAAGGCCGCGCCGGCCGGCGACCAGGAGGCGACGGCCCAGCCGACCCACTGCACGATCTCCCCGAGGTAGTTGGGGCAGGACACCAGGTCGAACGCCCCGCCGCGCGGGATCCGGTAGCCGGTCTCCCCCGGCGCCCGCAGCCGGCGGAGGGTGCGGTCCGATCCGGCGTGGAGCGCGAGGCCGCCGAGGAAGAGCGCGGCGCCCGCCAGGAAGCGCGGGCCGGTGAGCCAGCCGGGCGGGTAGGTGGCGATCGACGAGATCCACCGTGCGTTGATGCCGCCGTTCAGCACGTTGAACCCCACCGCCAGGGAGGCCACGCCGAGGGGCATCCGGCCGCCCGGGCGAAGGAGCGCCGGGTAGAGGAGGGACCGGTAGAGGTAATGGGCCTGCCAGAGCGCCAGCAGCGCGAGGGGCGCCGCCTCGGCGCGGTGGGGCCCGGCGGCGTAGACGCCCGCGAACACCAGCACCGCCGGGCTCTCCATCGCGAGCCAGGCGAGCCGCGCCGGCAGCATGAGACCCCAACCGGCGCGGGCGTGGCGGCCGTACGGTGCCGTGGTGAAGAGCAGGGCCACGAGCGTGGGGAGGGCCATCGCCAGCTCCGCCGCGACCAGGGCGTCGAACGTCCGCACCGGGTGAGGTTACCGCAGGGCGCGCGCGCCGGTGCGACGGAAATGACCTTGCGGGAGGGGCCCCGCGCGAGCTCTGCTCGACGGGGCGGGGGCGCAGCCCCCGTTCAATCGTCGTCGCCCTCGGGCGCGAGGCCGTGGAGGCGCAGCTTGGCCTTGAGCGTCGAGTAGCCGATGCCGAGCTGCTCGGCCGCGCGGCGCCGGTTCCAGCCGTTCTGGGCCAGGACGCGGCGCAGGTACCCGCGCTCGAACGCCGCCATCGCCGCCGCGTAGTTCGACTCCTGCTCGGCCTCCTTGGCGAGGCCCGCCCCGACCGAGAGGTCGAGGGGCAGCTCCGCCTCGTCGATGACCGGGGCGTCGCAGATGACCACCAGCCGCTCGATGAGGTTCTCGAGCTCGCGGATGTTTCCGGGCCAGTGGTAGCGCTCCAGGACGGCCAGCGCGCCGTCGGAGAGCGCCTGCGGCGGCCGGCCGTAGGCCGTCGCGAAGCGCGCCAGGAAGTGCTGGGCGAGGTCGCGGATGTCGTCCCGCCGCTCGCGCAGCGGCGGGATCTCGACCGGCACGACCTTGAGCCGCCAGTAGAGGTCCTCGCGGAACTTCCCTTCGGCGACGAGCTTCTCCAGGGAACGGTTGGTGGCGCAGACCACGCGCAGGTCCACCGGGATCGGCCGCGCGCCGCCCACGCGCTCGATCTCGCGCTCCTGGAGGGCGCGCAGCAGCTTCGCCTGGACGTCGAGCTTCAGCTCGGCCAGCTCGTCGAGGAAGAGGGTGCCGCCGTTGGCGAGCTCGAACTTGCCGTACGCCTGGCGCGTCGCGCCGGTGAAGGACCCCTTCTCGTGCCCGAAGAGCGTGCTCTCCACCAGCTCCGAGGGGATGGCGGGCAGGTTCACCGCCACGAACGGACCGGGGCGCCGATCGCTGCGCTCGTGGAGGAAGCGCGCCAGCACCTCCTTGCCGGTGCCGCTCTCGCCGGTGATGAGGACCGTCACCGGCTTCGCGGCGATCTTCTCCGCCACCGCGACCACGCTGCGCATCGCCGCCGACCGGCCGACGACCATCGGCTTGTGGCCGCGCGTCGCCACCTCCTCCCGCAGCCACGCCAGCTCGCGCTCGGCGCGGAGCTGCTCGAGCGACTTGGAGAGGCGGGCGGAGAGCTCGCCGGGCGAGAAGTCCTTGGTGACGTAGTCGAGGGCACCGTGCTTGATGGCCTCCACCGCGACCTGGATCTCCTTCACCACCGAGACGACGATCACGCCCACGTCCGGGTGGCGCTCCCGCACCTGCTTGAGGACGCTCAGCCCGGAGATCCCGGGCAGCTGCACGTCGAGGAGCATCACGTCCACGGGGAAGCGGCGGACGGCCTCGAGCGCCTCCTCGCCGGTGGACGCGGTGAGGGAGTTCATCCCCGCCGATTTGACGATCGCCTCCATCGTCTGGCGGAGCGCGGGATCGTCGTCGACGACGAGGACCGTGGCCTGTCGGGGCATCGGGCGGGCAGTTTACCGTGAACGGGCCACACGGGCGACGTGGCGAGGCGCGTCCGGCGCGGGAAAAGCGGGCGCTCAGCCGCTCTTGCGGCCCGCGCCACCGGGGGAGGGGCCACCGCCCGAGCCCGACCCGCCCGAAGTCGAGCCACCGCCGGCCGGGGCGGTGCTCCCGGTCGCACCCGCCGCCGGTGCCGGTGCCGGTGCCGGCGCCGGGGAGGCGCCCTCGGCCGCGCCCGGCTTGCCGTCGGCGCCCGCCTTCGCCTTGGCCGCAGACCCATCCTTCGTCTTCGGGGAGGAGTACAGGTCGGCGTGCCAGCCGCCGCCCTTGAGCTGGAAGGTGGTCCGCGAGAGAAGCTTGGCGAGCTTGGCGGCGCCGCACTCGGGGCAGGCGGCCGGCGCCGGGTCGTTCATCTTCTGCATCACCTCGGTCAGCCGCCCGCACGCCTCGCACACGTACTCGTAAATGGGCACGGAGCGATCCTAGCGGCGGGCGGTTCGATCCGCACGGCGTCAGCTGCCGCGGCGGCCGCCGGGCGGACGGGGGCGGCCGCGCGGAGGTGGCCGCGAGCCCGGCGCGCGCCGCGCCGCTCCCGGCGAGCCGGGCCGGGCGGTCCGTCGCGGCGCCTCGCCGCGTCGCTCCCGCGGCGGCGCCTCCGCGGGGCGGGCGCGAGGCCTCTCGCCGGCGCGGTCGCGAGGGCCGGCGGCGCGCG
>DATIWK010000206.1:0-93039 GCA_035519395.1 Anaeromyxobacteraceae bacterium
GCGCGTACTTCTCCGCGGACGACGGCGCGCGGAAGTGGCTCACCAGCCGGGCGAAGAGCGGCCGCAGCGGGCCGAAGGGCGCCGCGACCACCAGCGGGTCCGAGAACAGCTCGTAGAGGTAGGGTTCCACCTCGTCGAGGCTGCGGGGTCCGCCCAGGTTCATGAGGAAGACGGCGGTGTGGGACATCGTCGACCCTCGGAACGCGAACCCAACCTCGACCCCGACCGCGACCCCGACCCCCTACACCGTCCTCGAGAACTGCCTCTTCCCGCCTTCCCGCTTGAGGTAGGCGTCGAAGAGCATCGCCACGTTGCGGACCAGGAGCTGCCCGAGCGGCGTGACGCGCAGCACGTCGCCGTCGAGCGTCACCAGCCCGTCGCCGGCGAGCTCCTGGACGCCCTCCTTCAGGTTGGCCTCGATCGCCGCCCGGGCCGGCGCGCCGAACTTCGCCGCCACCTCGCGCAGGTCGAGCCGCAAAAGGCACATCACGCGGTTGATGACGAAGCGGCGCATCACGTCGTCCTCCGAGACGCTGGCACCGCGCTCGACGGGGATGACGCCCGCCTCCACCTTGTCGCCCCAGTCCTTGAGCTTGTGGGCGTTCTGGGCGTAGGCGCCGCCGATGTCCGCGATCGACGTCATGCCGAAGGCGACGGTGTCGCCCGCCGGACGGACGGTGTAGCCCTGGAAGTTGCGGGTGAGCCAGCCCCCGTCCTGCGCGCGGGCCAGCTCGTCCGACTCGAGGGCGAAGTGATCGAGGCCGATGAGCCGGTAGCCCGCGCGCGTGAACGCCTCGACGGCGCCGAGGAAGAGCTCGACGCGCTGCTCGGTCTTGGGGAGCGCCTCCTGCGGGAGCAGGCGCTGGTGGGGCTTCGACCAGGGGACGTAGGCGAACCCGAACACGGCCAGGCGATCGGGGTGGATGGCGAGGATCCGCTGGAGCGTGCTCTTCCAGGTCTCCGGCGTCTGGTAGGGGAGGCCGTAGATGAGGTCGAGGTTCACGCCCTTGAAGCCGCTGTCGCGGGCCGCCTTCACCAGATCCGCGGTCTCCTTCTCGCCCTGGATGCGCCCCACCACCTCCTGGACCTTGGCGTCGAAGTCCTGCACGCCCATCGAGATCCGGTTGAAGCCGAGCCGCGCCAGCAGCTCGATCTGCGACCTGGTGGTGATGGCCGGATCGATCTCGATCGCCTTCTCGGCGTCGGGGGTGAACTGGAAGTGACGCGCGAGGATGGCGTGGCAGCGCTCGAGCTGCTTCTCGTCGAGGAAGGTGGGCGTGCCGCCGCCCCAGTGGAGCTGCGAGACGGAGCGGCGCCTCGGCAGCCGGGCGGCGACGAGGGCGACCTCCTTCTCCAGCAGGTCGAGGTAGGCGTCGGCGCGGGTGCGGTCGTGGGTGGCGACCACGTTGCAGCCGCAGAACCGGCACATCTCGCGGCAGAACGGCAGGTGGACGTAGACCGAGAGCGGCCCGCCCTCCGCGTCGGCGCGGGCGAGGTGCTCGAGGTAGCGGTCCGGCCCGAAGGCCTCGGTCCACTCGGGCGCGGTGGGATAGCTCGTGTAGCGCGGCCCGGGGCGGTCGTACTTCTTGATGAGGTCCCAGGATGGGATCTGGATCACGGCTGCGTCCTCACTTCCAGGTGAAGGCCTGCACCGCCTCCACCACCGCCTTCACGTTCTCGGTCGGCGTGCCCACCTGGATGCCGTGGCCGAGGTTGAAGATGTAACCGGGCCTCGGTCCGGCCGCCCGGACCAGGTCCACGGCGCGCTTCACCGCCACGTCACGGGGGCCGAGGAGGAGCGTCGAGTCGTAGTTGCCCTGGACCGCGGCGCCCCCGGCGCGCGCCCGCGCCTCGGCGATGGGGATGCGCCAGTCCACGGAGAGGACGTCGTACCCGAGCTGCGCCATCCTCTCCAGATGTGCGGTGGTGCCGGTGGAGAAGAGGACGGAGGGGACGTTCGTCCGGCGCACCGCCGCGGCGATGCGGGCGAGGTACGGGAAGCTGAACTCCTCCAGGTCCTCGCGCGCCAGCTCGCCGAGCCAGCTCTCGAAGACCTGCGCCGCGTGCGCGCCGGCCGCGACCTGCTCCTCGATCTGGACGATGGCTGCCCGCGTCAGCTTCTCGAAGAGTGCATGCGCGGCCGCCGGATCGGCGTAGAGCATGGTCTTGAGCCGGGTGAAGCCCTGGCTCCCGCCCTCCACCGCGTAGCTCGCGACGGTGAACGGGCCGCCCACGAAGCCGATGAGCGGCACGCGGCCGGCGAGCGCCGCGTTGATGGCGCGGATGCCGTCGAGGACGTAGGGCAGGTCCTTGGTGGGATCGGGGACCCGCAGCGCCTCCACGTCGGCGCGGGTGCGGACCGGGTTCGCGATCTTCGGCCCGCCGTCGCCCTTCCCCTTCTCTCCCTTCTCGAACGACAGCTCGAGGCCCATCGCCGGCAGGTGGACGAGGATGTCGGAGAAGAGGATGGCAGCGTCGAACCCGAACTCGTCGATGGGCGCCGCCGTGACCTTCGCGATCAGCTCGGGCGAGCGGCACAGCTCGAGGAAGGAGACCTTCTCGCGGACCGCGCGGTAGGACGGCTGGTAGCGGCCGGCCTGGCGCATCATCCAGACGGGCGTGCGATCGACGGGCCGCTGGCGGCACGCCTCGAGGAATCGGTGGGGGGTTCCGGACATGGGGGGTCGCATTCTAGTCCAGGAGGGGGCGGGAAAGAATGCTGACTCCGCGACCGACCTCGACCTCGACCTCGACCTCGACCGCGACCCCGACCGCGACCCCGACCCCGACCCCGACCCCGACCGCGACCTCGACCCCGACCTCGACCCCGACCTCGAAGCGCCCGTTTCATCCAGGGACGAGGACCTCCGGCCCGCCTGCCGTCGGCTCCACCATCTTCGTGAGGAACTGGCGGGAGACCGTGACGTGCAGGCGCGACAGGTCCGAGGTGAGCGGAACCGCCTCGTCGCGCCGCTCCGGAGCGGAGAGCTGGAGCTCCGGGCGGGGGCTCGCGGCCGCGTCGAGTTCAACCGGTTGAACCGAATCCTGGGTCCTTTCACCCAAAGTCTGTCGCAGATCTTGCACGTTCAACTCCGCCGGGACCGACGAAGGGGCGCGGACCGTAGCAACGATAGTGCGCTGTGGAACCACCTCGGCGGGCCGGATCTCAGCCGCCACCGCGGCCGCGTCACGCCTGGAGCAGCGGAAGAAGCGCGGCAGCACCTCCTGCCGGTTCTCGGGCGTGAGCACCTTCGCGAGCTCGACGATGCTCGTGATGCACAAGCGGCCGTCCCGCAGGGGCGCCTCGATCTCCGGGAATGCCTGGAGGAGGTTGGCCGCGACCTTCCGGTAGTGGGCGGCGCCCTTCGAGAGCCCGAGCTCCCGGTGGAGGAAGTGGAACACCGAGGCGTAGCCGAGGTCGAGCCAGAGCCGCTGCCGGTCGAAGTCGGCGAGGGCGACGAGGAAATCGGCCATGGCGCCGTGCTCCCTGGCGAGCAGGTCGGCGAGGCGGGTGGAGAGGTCGCGTGCGTTCGTCATGCACGCACTGTCTCATACGTTTTCGAGCCCTCGCCAAGCGCACGCATTTGCTCGCTGGCGCGAAATCCGGGAGGGGAGCTCTTCCCTCCCTGGGACGCGAGCCGGAGCCTCGGGAAGGCGCGTCGGAGGCCGCGAGAGCGCACTTCGCGGAGGAGGCGTGCGCCGCCACGCGAGGCAGCCGGTAATCGTGTCAAGCGCGGCGTGCACGCACTCCAAGTGGTATACACCCATAGTGAATAACGTTCGGTGCGGCGCGCGCGCCTCGGCCGTCTCTCGCGCGCAGCGAACATGCTGGCCGATCTTGCCGAGACGCATCCCGCGCGCGGTCACGCCGCGCAGCCGGCCCCGCTCTCGAGCCGCTCGGCACGCGCGACGAACGGGGACGGCTCCTGGCTCGCTCCGGGCGGCAGCCCGGTCTGGGCTGCCTCACTGCCCCGCAGCCAAAAGGAATTCAGCGCCGACGAAGAGAAGAGTCCAGGCGAGGAGCCACCAGTTGCGCACCTCGCCGGCGCGCATTCCCCCGATGCGCTCGTCGGCCCACCCCCACTTCGCGTCCGAGAACCTGGCGCCGGTCCTCTCTGCTCGTCGCGCGCCGGCGAACCGGGCGAGCGCCACCATCCCGATCGGACCGAGGAGGACCACAGCGATGGCGATCATCTCACGCCAGGTCATTTTTCGGTCAGTGCACCGATCCCAGGTGTACGTGCAGTATATCCGTCGGAACCCGTCGGGGCGACCGTCACCTCACCGCCCGCACCCCCAGCACCACCCCCACCCCCACGAACGCGATCCCGTACACCAGCAGCAGCGCCGACATCACCCGCGCGGCCGTCCCCCGCATCTCGCGCCCGCGGACGACGGCGATCCCGCGGCGCAGCCCGGACAGCCCGCGCGCGGCGACGAAGAACCCGGGCACGCCCAGGAGCAGCGCCGCGGAGAGGAGGACGAAGCGCGCCACCTCCGCCCTCACCCGCCCAGCGCCGCGACCGCGGCGGCCGCGGTCGCACCCGCGATGCGCACGGTCTTGCGGCGCCCGGTCTCGCCCCGCACGATCGCCACGTCCGCCTTCCGCACGCCCAGCGCGTCCGCGAGGAACGCGGCCAGCGCGGCGTTGGCCTCGCCGTCCACCGGCGGCGCGGCGAGCTGGACCTTGAGGCGGCCGCCGTGCTCGCCGGCGGCGCGCGTGCGCGAGGCGCGCGGCTGGACCAGGAGCTCCAGCACCGCGACCCCGCCCTCGTCCCTGGCCCAGGCCGCCATCGCGACTCAGCGGAGGCCGAGGAGGACGATCCGCGCCCGGTCGGCCTTCTCGACCATCCGGTCGAGGTCCATGACCAGCGTCGCGCCCGCCTCGATGGCGAGGACCCGCCCCTTCACGGCGGCGAGGGCGTCCACCGTGTCCGGACCGACCGCGGGGAGGTCCAGGCGGCGGTCCTGCTGCGGCTTCACCGCCTTCACCACCACCGCGCCCTCCTTGGCCAGCTCGCCGCCGCGCCGGATGCAGGCGTCGGTGCCCTCCAGCGCCTCGACCGCGAGCGCGCAGCGGTCCTTCACCACCACCGTCTGGCCGAGATCGAGCCGGCCGATGGCCCGCGCCAGCTCGAGGCCGTAGCGCGCGTCGGCCAGCTCCTCGTCGCTCGGGCGGTGCTTGCCGAGGACGCCCTCGGGCGCGAGCCGGTCGGCGAGGTAGGGGGTGGGATCGAGGACCGGCAGGCCCAGCTCGTCCATGGTCGAAGCGACGGCGCGCAGCAGGTTGTCGTCGGACCGGACGGCGACCTTGGCGAGGACCTTCAGCCCGAGGCCGTCGAGCATCGCGTCGCGGAAGAAGCGCGCCTTGGCGATGCCCCCGAGCAGCACCACGCCCTCCACGCCTCCCGTCTTGAGGGCCTGCGCGATCTTCCCGAACTGGCCGAGCTTCACCCAGGTGCACGCCTCGACGAGCTGCTCCAGGGCCGGGTCGGTCTGGTGGACGTGGGCGGCGGCCACCACCCGGTGACCGGCGCGCCGCGCGCTCTCCGCGAAGAGGATCGGGAACCGCCCGCCGCCCGCGATGAGGCCGATGGTCGCCATGCCGAGCTCCCGCCGCCCGCGCGGCGGGCCTAGCGGGTGATCCCCCGCTGCGAGCCCTTCAGGAACGAGACCAGGTGCGCGATCTCCGGGTGCGTCCCCAGCTCCGCCTCCAGCTGCGCGACGGCCTCGGCGAGCTGGAGGTTCGAGCGGAAGACGATCTTGTAGGCCTGCTTCACCCGCCCGACCTGGTCCTCGCTGAACCCGCCGCGCTGGAGCCCGATGACGTTCACCCCCGCCAGCTCGGCGCGCGCGCCGGAGGCGAAGCAGTAGGGCGGCACGTCCATCGACACCCCGGTCATCCCCGAGACGAAGGCGAACCGGCCGATGCGCGTGAACTGGTGCGCGGCGGAGAGGCCGCCGAAGTGGACGTGGTCCTCGACGATCACGTGCCCGGCGAAGGCGACCGAGTTGGCGATGATGGCGCCGTCGCCGATCTGGCAGTCGTGGCCCACGTGGCTCTGCGCCATGAAGAGCCCGCCGTTGCCGATGCGGGTGACCCCCCCGCCGCCCACCGTGCCGGTGTTGACGGTGGCGAACTCCCGGAACGTGTTCCGGTCCCCGACGACGAGCGTGGTCGGCTCGCCGCGGTACTTGAGGTCCTGCGGGATCTCGCCGATCACCGCGTGCGGGAAGATCAGGTTCCCCGCGCCGAGGGTGGTGTGCCCGGTGACGACCGCGTGGCTCTTCACCACGTTGCCCGGACCCATCTTCACGTTCGGACCGATCACCGCGAACGGGCCGATCTCGCAGCCCGGATCGAGCTGGGCGCCCTTGGCGACGTCCGCGGTGGGGTGGATGGCCATCGTTCGACCTCCTTCGCTACCGCTGCGTCTCCCGGTCCACCAGCATCGCCATCAGGTCCGCCTCGGCGACGGCCTGCCCGTCCACCTGGGCGAGGCCATTCATCTTCCAGACCGGCCCCTTCTTCTTCTCGAGGGCCACGACCAGCTCCAGGCGATCGCCGGGGACCACCGGCTTGCGGAAGCGCGCGCCGTCGATCCCCATCAGGTAGGTGAGCTTGTCGCGCGACTCCTCGGGCGTGAGCGACTTCACGGCGAGGAGGGCCCCGGCCTGGGCCAGCGCCTCCAGGATGAGGACGCCCGGCATCACCGGATGACCGGGGAAGTGGCCGACGAAGAAGGGCTCGTTCATCGTCACCGCCTTCCAGGCGACGATGCGCACGCCGGGCTCGAGCGCCACCACGCGGTCCACCAGGAGGAAGGGCGGCCGGTGCGGGAGGAGGCTCTGGATCGCCTCGATGTCGAGGACGGCGGCGGTCTTGGTGGCGTCGGCGCTCATCGGCCCTTCTCCTCGGCCGCGGCGCGGAGGCGCTCGACCTCCTTCTGCAGCGCGCGCAGCTCCTTGCGCATCTCGGTGAGGTGGTCGAGCGTCATCATGTTCCTGATCCACTGGAGGTGCGGGCGCGCCGGCGCGCCGGCCACCGTCTCGCCGGCCTCGACGTCGTTGGTCAGGCCCGACTGCGCGGCGATCTTCACGCCGTCGCCGACGTGGAGATGGCCGGGGATGCCCACCTGCCCGCCCGCCACCACGCCCGTGCCGAGCCTGGTGGAGCCGGCGATCCCGACCTGGCCGCAGAGGATGCAGAGGGGCCCCACCTCGACGTTGTGGCCCACCTGGACCAGGTTGTCGATCTTGGTCCCCCGGCCGATGCGGGTGGTCCCCAGCGCGGCGCGGTCCACGGCGCTGTTGGCGCCCACCTCGACGTCGTCCTCGAGCACCACGTTCCCGATCTGGGGGATCTTGTAGTGGCGCGGGCCGCGGCCGTCGCCGGCGGGGTCGAAGGCGTAGCCGAAGCCGTCCGCGCCGATCACGCACCCGGGCTGGAGGATGACGCGGTCGCCCACCACGCACCCCTCGCGCACCACCACGTTGTGGTAGACGACGCAGTCGGCGCCGATGCGGACGCCCTCGCCGATCTGGGCACCCGGGAACAGGATGGTGCGGGGCCCGACCTCGGCGCCCGCCGCCACGGTGGCGAGCGGCATGAGCTGGGCGCTGGGGTGGATCCGCGCCGAGGGGTGCACCACCGCCTCGGGCGCCACCTCGGGCATCGGCTCGCGCGGCGGGTGGAAGAGCGTCGTGATCTTGGCGAAGGCGAGGTAGGCGTTGGCCACCCGCAGCACGGTGCGGCCCTCCGGGACCGCCTCGCCCGGCTCGACCACCACCGCGGCGGCGCGCGACGCCTCGAACGCCTTTCGGTACTTCTTGTTGGAGAGGAACGAGAGCTGCGCCGGGCCGGCGCCCTCCAGGGTCGCCACGCCCTCGATCCGGACCGCCCCGTCGCCCTGCACCTCGCCGCCGACGCGGGCTGCCAGCTCCGCGAGCGCGTACCCCACGGGCCCCTCCTACTTCTTCGCCGCGGCGGGAGCCGGCTTGGCCGGCGCGGCGTCCGGCTTCTTGGCGGCGGTGCCGCCGTGGCGGGCGTTGTACTTGCGGATCAGCTCGTTGGTGAGGTCGAGGGTGAGGTCCGCGTAGAGGAGGCCGGAGCCGTCCTTCTCGAAGACCATGGTGAGCCCCTCGGCCGCCGCGATCTCGCGGATGATGACGCCCATCTTCTCGACGATGCCGCCGGTCGCCTTCTGCTCGCGCTCGGAGAGGTCCTTCTGCAGCTGCATGAAGAGCTGCTGGGTCTCCATCACCTTGCGGTCCAGCTCCGCCTGCTTCGCCTGCTTGGCCTGGTCGGACATGAGGACCGCCTGCTTGTCCAGGTCGGCCTTGAGCCGCTTCAGCTCCTCCTGCTTCTCGTCGATGACCTTCTGCTTCTCGTCGAAGTCCTTCTTGAGCTGCGCCTTGGCGGCCTTCCCCTCGTCCACCTCGTTCATGGCGCGCTTGATGTCGACGAAGCCGAGCTTCACGTCTGCGCGGGCGGCGGGAGCGAGGGCCAGGGCGGCGGCGAGGGCGGCGGCGAGGCGGGATCGGGTCTTCATGGCGAGTCCTTGTGTAGCAGAGATCGGGTGATCAGAAGAAATTGCCGATCGTGAACTGGAAGTCGAGCGGCTGGTCGATGTAGTTGCCGAAGGCGTCCTTGCGCCGGTCGAGCGGGATCCCCCACTCGAAGCGGAGGGGGCCGATGGGGCTGAACCAGCGGAAGCCGAACCCGACCGACTTGTAGAGCGAGAGCGGCACCGCGGGATCGGAGTACTTGCCGGCGGCGAAGACGTTGCCGAAGTCCGCGAAGACCACCCCCCGGATCCCGGCCTTCTCCAGCAGCGGGAACTCGAGCTCCGTGTTCAGCACCAGCTCCTTGTTGCCGCCCACCGGCACGCCGATGAGCCGCCCGTCCGGGCGCGTGCCCACGTACTCCACCGGCGAGATGGAGAGGATCCGGTAGCCGCGGACGGTGTTGATCCCGCCGATGTAGTACAGCTCGGAGACGGGCACCGGGTGGTTCGCGTCCCAGTCCCGGATCACTCCCAGGGTCAGCTTGGCGCGCCCCACCAGCCCGCCGAAGAAGGGGCGGTAGCCGCGGACGTCGAGGGCGTAGCGCGTGAAGAGGTTCACGTTGGTGCCGAAGAGGAACTCGGGCGCGAGGAGCGGAGGGGCGAACTCCGCCGAGACCGAGGTGTACCAGCCGCTGGTGGGGAAGAGCCGGTTGTCGCGCCGGTCCCATTGCAGCGAGAGCCGGACCGAGCTGGTCGTCCCCGACTTGAAGCGGTTGGCGAGGTAGTACTGCGTCCCCGCCGACGCCACGCGTATGTACTCGTTGGTGTAGGTCGCGAAGACCCGCATGTCCTCCAGGTGCCTCGCGAACGGCCAATACTCCGCCAGGCCGTTCAGCTCGTAGCCCCAGGTCATCGAGCCGCCGATCGCCCGCCGCGTGAAGGTGGTGTAGAGCCCCTCGGTCGCATAGAGGTCGAAGGCGAAGGTCCACTTGGTGTCGAGGAAGTACGGCTCCACGAACTGGATCTGGCCGAGCTGGCGGATCGACGACCACTGCAGCTGGAGCGAGAGGGTCTGGCCCCACCCGAAGAAGTTGTTCTGGCTGACCTGGCCGGTGAGGATGAAGTTCTCGTAGGAGGAGAACCCCGCGCCGATCTGGAACGTTCCGGTGGCGCGCTCCTTCACCTCGACCGTCGCCACCACCAGGTCGGGCGAGCTGCCGGGCTTGGTGGTGATCTCCACCGTCTCGAAGAACCCGAGCGCGTTGACGCGCTGCTTGGAGACGCGCAGCCCGGTGCCGCTGTACCACTCGCCCTCGTAGATGCGCAGCTCGCGGCGGATCACCTTGTCGCGGGTCTTCTCGTTCCCGGTGATCTCGATCCGCTCGAACCGGACCTTCTGCCCGGGCTGCACCTCGAAGGTCACGTCGATGACGCGCTCCTCCTGGTGGAAGGCGGTGAGGGGGGTGACGTTGGCGTAGGCGTAGCCGAGGTCGCGGTACACGTCGCCCGCCGCGAACAGGTCCTTGCCCAGGCGCGAGCGCGAGAAGACCTGGCGCGTCTGCAGCTTCACCAGGCGCCTCAGCTGATCCTCCTCGCCGAGGAGCTGGCCGCCGAAGTCCACCTTGCCGACGGTGAACTGCTCGCCCTCCTCGATCGAGATCGAGACGAAGAGGAAGCGGCGATCCGGCGAGAGCGACACCGCGGGCTTCGCCACCTTCACGTTGACGTAGCCGCGGTCCATGTAGACCTCCTGGATCGCGGCGAGGTCGTGCTGGAACACGTCCTCCCGGTAGGTGCCGGCCGAGGTCATGAAGGAGAGGAGGCTCCCCTCCTGCGTGAGCATGGCGCCGGTGATGTCCGAGCTCGGCACCTTCCGGTTGCCGAGGAACCGGATCTCCTTCACCTGCACCTTGGCGCGCTCGTTGACGACGTAGGCGACGACCACCTGGTTGTCGCCCACGTCCTCGAGCCGGTAGCTCACCTCGGCGAGGTAGAAGCCCTTCTCGACGTACTTGTCCTGGATCTTCTTGACGTCCTTGCGCACCTGGACGAGGTCGAGCGGCTGGAACGCCTTCAGCTCGACGGTGTCCTTGAGGTCGTCCTTGGACAGCTCCTCGTTCCCCACGATCTTGGTCTCGCGGACGGTGGGCTTCTCCACCACGCGGTAGACCAGCACCGGCCGGTCGGGCGGACCCTCCTGCTCCACCGAGACGTCGGAGAAGAAGCCGAGCTTCATGAGGGCCCGGACGTCCTGGTCGATCTTCTTCGGATCGAGCGGCGCGCCCTTCTTCTGGGAGAGCGCCGCCCGGATGGCGTCCACCTCGACGCGGCGGTTGCCCTCCACCTTGACGTCCTGGACGACGGGCTCTCCGTCGGCGAGCGCCGGGGCGGCGGCAGCGACGAGGAGCGCCGCGACGACGGCCTGGACGACGGGCGGGAGGCGGGGCACGGAGTCGCGGAATCTAGTGCATGGCCGGGAAAACCTCAAAAGGAATCCGGCTGATCGTGCCGGGGGACCACTCGCTCCGGCGTGCTTCGCGCCGGGGCTCGCGCCACCCCCGGACCCCCCGGCTCGCTCCGGGCCAGGCTCGTCCGCCTGGCCCTGCGCACGGACGGTTACACCCACCGCCCGGCGACGAGGCGGAGGCGCCGCGGGAGCGCGGCCGCGAGCCGCTCGTTGTGCGTCACCACCACCGCGGTGATCCCCAGGCGCGCGTTGAGGTCGGCGAGGAGGGCGTGGATCCCCTCCGCCGTCTGCGGGTCGAGGTTGCCGGTGGGCTCGTCGGCGAGGAGGAGGCGGGGCCGGAGGCACAGCGCGCGCGCCAGCGCCACCCGCTGCTGCTCGCCGCCGGACAGCTCTCCGGGCCGGTGGTCCATGCGATCGGCCAGCCCCACCGCCGCGAGCACCTCCTCTCCCCGCCGCCGCGCCTCCCCGCGGGCGATGCGGCGGATGAGGGCCGGCATCATCGCGTTCTCGAGCGCGGTGAACTCGGGGAGGAGGTGGTGGCTCTGGAAGACGAACCCGACCGTCCCGTTGCGGAAGGCGGCGAGCTCCTCCTCGCCGCGCTCGAAGACGTCCTCGCCGTCGAAGAGCACGCGCCCGCGCGTGGGGACGTCGAGGGTGCCGAGCACGTGGAGGAAGGTGCTCTTCCCGGCGCCCGACGGGCCGGTGAGCGCCACCAGGTCGCCGTCCGCGATCTCGAGGTCGAGCCCGCGGAGCACGTCGAGGTGCCGCCCGCCCATGAGGTAGGTCTTGCCCAGCCCCTCGACGCGGATGAAGGCGGCCACGGTCACTCGCTCCGCAGGCCGTCCACCGGGCGCAGCCGCGCCGCCTTGGTGGCCGGGTAGATGGTGGCGAGGTACGACAGCGCCAGGGCCGCGAGCGCCACCAGCGCGAACTGCCAGGGGTCGATCAGCACCGGCAGGTTGGAGATGTAGTAGACCTCCGGATCGAGCGGGATGCCGACCCTGTCCACCAGGAGGCAGGTCCCGAGCCCGAGCAGCAGCCCGAAGAGCGTGCCGACCGCGCCGATGATGATGCCCTCGGCCACGAAGATCTTCATGACGCTCGGCACCCCCGCGCCCATCGACTTGAGCACGGCGATCTCGCGGGTCTTCTCCAGCACCAGCATGATGAGCGTGGCGACGATGATGAAGCTCGCCACCAGCACGATGAAGCCCAGGATCACCGCCATCACCACCTTCTCCATCTGCAGCGCGGAGAAGAGGCTGCGGTTCATGTCGCTCCAGTCCTTGACGCGGTACGGATAGCCCTCGAGCGCGTGCAGCACCCGCGACATGATCGGCTTCGCGGCGTCCACGTCCCGCACCTTCACCTCGAGCCCGGTGACCCCGCCCGCGCCGAAGAACCGCTGCGCCTCCTCCAGGTCGATGTACGCGAACTTGGAGTCGAACTCGTACATCCCGCTGTAGAAGATCCCGGCCACCCGGAAGGCGCGGCTCCTGGGCTGCGGGCCGGCCGGGCCGAGGTCCCCGAAGGGCGAGAGCACGTTCACGGTGTCGCCCACGCTCACGCGCAGCGCGCTCCGCGCCAGCTCGCGGCCGATCACGATCCCGGGGAGCGCCCGGCCGGGCCGCGCCTCCTCCTCCACGCCGGCGCCGTCCGGCTCCCCCTCGCGCAGCCGCCCGCTCCGCGCGATGCGGGCGGGATCGCGCAGCCAGGCGAGGTCGCCGTCCTCCACGCTCGCCGGCAGGTCCGTCACCGTCCCGATGGTGCGCGCGTCGATCCCCTTCACCACCGCACCGGTGAGGTTCTGGCCGGAGGAGACCATCACCTCGCCGTACAGGAACGGCGTCGCGCCGGTGACGCCCGGGACGGCCAGGACCTGCTCGCGCACCCGCGGCCAGCCCTCCAGCTCGTTCTGGCCGTAGGTCATGACGATGCCGTGCGACTGGTGCCCGAGGATCTTCCGCTTCAGATCTGCCTCGAAGCCGCTCATCACCGAGAGCACCACGGTGAGCGCCCACACCCCGATGGCGACGCCGCCGATGGAGATGAGCGTCATGAGCAAGGTCGCCGGCATGCGCTCGCGGGCGAACAGCTCGCCGCGCCGGTAGGCGCGCCGCTCCCGCGCATCGCGCCAGAGCGACCACCCCAGCATGAAGAGGAGCCCCGGGACCAGGCCGGTGACCACCAGGCCGAAGAGCGCGAGCAGGGTGCGGGGCGAGAGCTTGAGGTGGCTGCGCGCCACGAAGAGCTCGTAGGAGATGGACGGGTCGAGCCGGCCGGTCCCCACCGCCAGGTAGGCGAGCGTCGCGCCCACGAAGGCGGCGATGGCGGCGAGCGCACCGCTCCCCACCAGGCCGAGCGCGACGGCCAGCTTCCCGTGGAGCTGGATCGCGGCCTCGAGGCTGCTCGAGCCCGAGGGGAGCGCGAGGCGGACCGCGGCGATCGCCGAGAAGAGGAGCGCCGCAGCGGCGATCTCGTAGAAGGCGATGCGCCGGCCGGCGCGCGCCGCGACCGCGCCCAGCGCGGCGGCGAGCGCGAACCCGCCCAGCGCGGCCAGCCCCGCCGCGACGGACCCGCCCATGCCCATCCGGTCGGCGAGGAGCCGGTCGAGCCACAGCGCGGCCGGCGGCGCGCCGATGGTGGCGAGCAGCACCAGCAGGAACGTGGGAGCCGAGAAGACCGGCGGCGCGGGGTGGCCCGCCCCGTCGAGCGGGGCGCCGGGGCCCGGCGCGGCGCCCGGCCCGGCGGCGTCCGGAGTGGGCGCCGGTCGGGGTTGCGCGGAGCCGGTCGAGGTCGGATCGCGGATCGGGTGCCTCAGTCGCGGGTCTTGAGGAGCGGGAAGAGGATGACGTCGCGGATGGAGGGCGAGTCGGTGAGGAGCATGGTCACGCGATCGATGCCGATCCCCTCCCCCGCCGTGGGCGGCATCCCGTGCTCCAGGGCGCGGACGAAGTCCTCGTCGTAGGGCATCGCCTCCTCGTCCCCGGCCGCCCTGGCCTTCCGCTGCGCCTCGAACCTCCCCCGCTGGTCGAGCGGGTCGTTCAGCTCGCTGAAGGCGTTGGCGAGCTCCATCCCGGCGGCGAACAGCTCGAACCGGTCCACCAGGCGGGGGTCGGCGTCGCGGCGGCGCGAGAGCGGGCTCGTCTCCAGCGGGAAGTCCACCACGAAGGCGGGCCGGTCCGGGGGCAGCCTGGGCTCCCCGAACACCTCGAAGGCCACCGCCAGCACCTCGCCGGGCGACCTCTTCGCCGCCTGCTCCAGCTTCCAGGAATCCTCGGAGTCGTTCTCGCGCGACGCCGCGCGCGCCACCGCCTCGGCCAGTCCGCGGCCGGCGAGCGCGTCCTCGACGGAGAGCCCGAGCGCCCGCGCGGCCACCTCGACCATCGAGAGCCGCGGGTACGGGGGGGTGAAGTCGATCTGCTGCCCCTGGAACGTCACCTTCGCGGAGCCGGTCACCTCCACCGCGAGCGCGTGGAACAGCTCCTCGGTGAGGCGCATCAGGTCCTCGTGGGTGGCGAAGGCCTGGTAGAACTCGATGGAGGTGAACTCGGGGTTGTGGCGGCGGTCGATCCCCTCGTTGCGCCAGATCCGGCCGATCTCGTAGACGCGGTCGAGGCCGCCCACCACCAGCCGCTTGAGGTGCAGCTCCGTCGCGATGCGGAGCTTGAGATCGAGATCGAGCGTGTTGTGGTGCGTCTCGAAGGGCCGCGCCGCCGCGCCGCCGGCCTCCTCCGGCTTGTGCAGGGTGGGCGTCTCGACCTCCAGGTACCCGCGCGCGTCGAGGAAGCGGCGGATCCCGGAGACGATCCGGGCGCGCTTCACGAACACGCCGCGCACGCCCTCGGTGGCGATGAGGTCCAGGTACCGCTGCCGGTAGCGCTGCTCGACGTCGGTGAGCCCGTGCCACTTCTCCGGGAGGGGCCGGAGCGACTTGGTGAGGATGGTGAACGCCGACGCCTCCAGCGTCAGCTCGCCGGTCCGCGTGCGCGTCGCGGGGCCGGCGGCGGCGACGATGTCCCCCACGTCGAGGAGCTTGTAGATCTCGAAGGCGCGATCGCCGACCTTGTCCTTCTTCACCCAGACCTGGAGGTCGCCGGAGCGGTCGCGGACCTTGAGGAACGCGGCCTTTCCCATGCTGCGGTTCGCGACCACCCGGCCCGCGATCGACCACTCGCCCGGGTCCTGCTGGATCTGCTCCAGCGGCGCCTCGCCGTAGCGTGCCCGCAGGTCCTGGACGAGGTGACGGGGCGCGTGGCCGTTGCCGAACGGGTTCACGCCCAGGGCGCGCAGCGCATCGGCCTTCTTCATCCGCTGCGCGATGATCTCGCGCTCGGTCGCACCCAGGTCTTCGGCCATCGGGGGATTCTGGTCTCGCATCTCTCGGTATAGACGGGAGAAAGGGCTGGCGCAGGCTAGTCGGGCCGACGGCGTGCGTCAATCGTGGACGCTGGCGGCGCGGACGGCGACGCGCTCGCCACACGAGCCCCGGTGTCGCTCGGGCCTGGCTCGTCCACCTGGCCCCTCCGCTTCGTCGACGCGCCGGGCGCCCTTCGGGGGAACGCCCCCTGCGAGCGATCCCGCCCGCGGGGAGCGGCGTTACCGAGCGCGCCACCCAAGCCAGGAGGTCGCATGAAGCGCGTTCCGACGTTCGCCGCCGCCCTGCTCGTCTCCGCCACGACCGCGCTCGCCGCCGAGCAGCAGCCCGCGGAGGAGAACCCCATGGCCGCGTGGAAGCCCCCGAAGCTCGCGCACGAGTCCGATGACAAGAAGCAGATCACCGCGCTCTTCAAGGCCATGGAGGACGCCGGCAAGAAGGGCGACCTCGAGGCCGCCGCGGCGCTCTTCGACTTCCCCGTCCTCATGATCACCGACGACTCCAAGGGCGAGGCGACGGGCGAGGCGTGGACGCGGGAGCAGTGGTCCCAGGTGATGGCCCCCTTCTACAAGAAGCCCATGGGGGGAACGGTGACGCACAAGCCGACCATCTTCGTCGTCACCGACTCGCTCGCGTCGGCCGGCGACGAGTGGAGTCACACCATGGGCAAGAACAAGATGAGCGGCCGCAGCGCCACGCTGTTCGTGCGCAAGGACGGCAAGTGGCTGGTGAAGGCGATGGTCGAGGGCGGCTGGGGCGACGCGATGAAGCAGCCCGCCCCCGGCGCCGCGGGCGAGGGCGGCGCCGCGCCCGGGACCCCGGCCGGCGGAGGGACGGGCGGCGCGGCCGGCAGCGGCCAGCCCCAGTAGTGGGCGGGGCGCAGAGGACGCTCCGCCCGCGCCGGACCCGCGGTAGAGTGGCGGCCCCATGGCCACCTCGAAGCCCGCCGGCAAGACCCTGCGCCACTTCACCGGCTCGACCTGGGAACCGAAGGTCGGCTACTGCCGGGCGCTGCGCACCGGCAACCTCGTCTACGTCTCGGGCACCGCCGCGTCGGCGCCGGGCGGGGGCATCGCCGCGCCGGGGGATCCCTACGGCCAGGCGAAGCGCTGCCTGGAGATCATCGCGGAGGCGCTGAAGGCGGTGGGCGCGGACGTCTCGCACGTGGTCCGCACCCGCATGTTCGTCGCCGACGCGAGCCGCTGGGAGGAGTTCGGCCGCGCGCACGGCGAGGTGTTCAGCGCCCACCCGCCCGCCATGGCGATGCTGGAGGTGAAGTTCGTGGACCCCGCGATGCTGGTCGAGATCGAGGCGGACGCGGTGGTGCCGGAGACGCGGCGCCGCCCGGCGCGGAGGACCGCCCGGCCGAAGGCGAGGAAGGCGAGGCGGCGGCGCTGACCGGCGGCCCTCCCCCTCACCTCGGCGCGTACACCCGGTAGTCGATCTCCGGGAAGAGGTTGTCCTTCGCCTCCGCGTGCGAGAGCCAGCCCGGGTCGATCTGGCCGGACCGCACCTGGTCGTGAAGCCGCGTGAAGCGGAGCACGTGCTCCTTGGTGCGCCGGATGGCGTAGTCCACCATCGTGCCGGTCTTCATGATGAAGGCCCAGTCGCTCGACTGCGCGAGCAGCAGCTCGCGGGCGGCCTGGTTGAGCGCGCGCCGCTCCAGGTCGGTCGGCGCCGCGTAGTCGCGGGCGAGGGCGATCATCCGCTCCGCCGCCTTGTGGAGGTGGCGGTAGACCCAGTCGTTCGACCCGTCCAGCCAAACGCCGGCGTACCCTCCCGCCCCCCAGGAGCAGAGCGGCGGGGTGGCGAGCTGCTGCTCCGGGTTCTCGCGCAGGTAGTCGCCGGGCGTCGCCATGCGGAACACGCGCTGGTCGAAGGCCACCTTGCGCACGAGCAGGTCGATGAACATCGGCCCCTCGTACCACCAGTGACCGTACAGCTCGGCGTCGTAGGGCGAGATCACCATGGGGCGCACGCCCCCCATGCGCGAGGACAGGTGCTCGATCTGCCGCTCGCGGTTGAACATGAAGTTCCCCGCGTGCTGCGCGGCCCGCTCGCGCGCCCGGCCCGGGTCGTAGGGCTCCTTGTGCGCGGTCTTCCCGGTGATCCGGAAGTACTTGATGCCCACGTTCTTCCGCTGGCCGGTGGGCTGGACGTAGTCCTTCACGTAGTCGAAGTCGAGATCCCAGCCCACGTCCCGGTAGAACTCGCGGTAGTCGCCGTCGCCCGGGTAGCCGGACTCGGCGCTCCACACCTGCATCGACGACTCGGGGTCGCGCCCGAACGCCGCCGGCCCGGTGGGCGTGTAGATGGGCGCGTACACGCCGTAGCGCGGCCGCGGCGTCGCGTCGGTGATGCCGTGGGTGTCCACGAAGAAGTAGCGGATGTTCTGCTCGGCCAGGAAGGCGTCGAGCCCGGGGTAGTAGCCGCACTCCGGCAGCCAGATGCCGGCAGGATCGCGCCCGAAGTGCCGGCGGTGGTGCGTCACCGCCACCGAGATCTGGGCGCGCACCGCCTCCGGGTACTGCTGCATGAGCGGCAGGAACCCGTGGGTCGCGCCGCAGGTCACGATCTCGAGCCCGCCCGCGTCCTCGACCCGCTTGAAGGCGCCCACCAGGTCGCGCCGGTAGCGGTCGTTGAAGAGGGTGCGCAGGTCGCGGAACTCGTGCTGGTAGTGGAGCGCCAGCCCGTGGAAGGTCGGGTCGTTCCGGGTGCGGTGGACCTCCTTGTCGGCCAGCTCGCAGAGCTTGTCGAGCCGGCGCGCGTAGCGGCTCATGAGGAGCTCGTCGCGGAGCATCGACACCAGCGGCGGCGTCATCGTCATCGAGACGCGGAACGCCACGCCCTCGTCGGTGAGCCGGTCGAAGATCCGGAGCAGCGGGAGGTAGGTCTCCGAGATCGCCTCGTAGAGCCAGTCTTCCTCCAGGAAGTCCTCGAACTCCGGGTGGCGCACGAACGGGAGGTGCGCGTGGAGGTGGAGGGCCACGTACCCGAGCACGTCGGCCATCTACCGGTCCCTCCGGCCACCCGGGCCAAAGGGCGAGGACGGCGACGAGGGGGCGGTCACCGGGGACGACGGGCGCCCGCCCATCCCTCCGGCGCTTCCTCCCCAGGTCGTCTGCCCGAAGCGCGACCAGTCGGACATGCGCGCCAGGAGCGCCCGCGCCTCGTCCGAGAACGGCCCGCCGGCGTGGCCCGGGCCGAGCAGCTGCCCCAGCGGCACGTTCCACGGCAGCCGGACGAAGCGGTCGTCCACGACGGGCGACGGGCCGACCGGCGGAAGCGCGACCTCGTTCGAGGCGCGGCCGACGAGCCGTTCGCGTCCGGCGCGGTCGAGCGCGTGGATCTCGGCGCGGTAGGTGCGCCCCGGCTCGAGCTCGTGGACGTAGTAGCCGCGCGCCTCGAGCGCGAAGTCGATGGTCCGCACCCGGTCCCAGCCGTCGCCGGCGCGCGCGAACACCCAGAGCTGGGACACGGGGTGGTCGAGCCCGCCGAACGCGGCCGTGAGCGTCGGCTGCGCAAAGTCCCAGTAGAGGAAGAGCGTCCGTGGATCACGGGGCAGCGCCATGAACGCGTCGTCTCCGTAGCTCCAGGGAAGGTCGCCGAGCCCCTCGTCGAAGCCGGACGGCCGCGGGCGCCGGGCGTCCTTCCGGCGTTCCGGCTCCTCGGTGTGGCGCGGCGGGGGCTCGGTCATGAGGTGCGGCGCCTCGCGGACGGCGTCCTCCCCGCGTACCCGGGCGACGAAGTAGCCCTCGGGATCCCCTCCCCCGGCCTCGTCCTCGGCGGCGCGCCGGAGCCGGGCGGCTGCCGCCGCGGCGCCACGGACCGCCCCCCCCACCGCTGCGCGCCCGGCCTTGCCGGGCGGCGCCTGCTTCGCGGCGCGCCGGGCGCCGGCGGCGGCCTCCTCGGCCACGGCCCGTCCGGCCTGCACCGCCTTGCGCGCGCCCGCGCGCGCCGCCTTCCCCGCGGCCCTCACGCTGCGGATCGCCTTTCCGGCGACCTGCGCGGCGCGCGTCCCCGGCGTGCGGGACGGCGGCTCCTTGCCGCCTGCGCCCTCGAGCGCCGCGATCAGCTCGGATTTGGTCCGGAGGCGCGTGGCCTCGGCGCCGAGGGTCTTCCTGGCGAGGTCCCGGAGGTTCTGGACCGTCATCTTCCTGAAGTCGGGCATGGTCGCTTCGGTTACTTCCAGCCCCCAGGGCGAGCGTCAAGCGGTTTCGAGGGTCACCATCGCGACGAACCGTGCGAGCCGCCGGTGTCCCCCCTGTGCGGGGCACGTGGCTCGCCGGCGGTCTGTTACGATCCGGCGTCGTAACGACGGGGGTTTCGTGCAGGTGCCGGACTCGACCGCGCCGACGGGCACGCCGGCGTGCGCGCGCTGCGGCGGCGCGCACGCGCCGTCCGACGCTTGCCCGCCGGGGCAGGCGCAGCCGGCGCCCGCCGGACCGGCCCGCACCCTCCTGTTCGGCACGCCGGTGCCGGGCGCGCTCCCGCCTGCCGCGACGGAGGCGCGCGATCCCCTCGTCGGCGCCAGGGTGGGGAGCTTCGAGATCGTCCGCATGATCGGGCGTGGCGGGATGGGGACCGTCTACCTGGCGGAGCACCCCGCCATCGGCAGCCGCGTCGCCATCAAGTTCCTCCACGACGGCATGGCGGCGAGCCCGGAGGTCGTCGGCCGGTTCTACGACGAGGCCCGCGCCGTCAACCTGATCGGCCACGAGAACATCGTCGCCATCTACGACCTCAACGTCCTGCCCCCCGGCCGGTACTACTTCGTGATGGAGTACCTGGACGGCGAGACCCTCGCCGCCCGCCTCGCCCGGGGCCGCCTGGAGCGCGCCGTCGCCCTCGACGTGCTCCTCCAGCTCACGGACGCGCTCCAGTGCGCCCACGAACGCGGCGTGGTCCACCGCGACCTCAAGCCCGAGAACGTCTTCCTGGTGCCTCGCCGCGGGAGGCAGCACTTCGTGAAGCTCGTGGACTTCGGGATCGCCAAGCTGCGCGACGCGGCCGGCGGGACCGCGCGCACGGCGGCCGGGTTCATCGTGGGCACGCCCGAGTACATGGCCCCCGAGCAGTGCGACGTCGGCCCCATCGACGCGCGCACCGACGTCTACGCGCTCGGGGCGATGGCCTACGAGCTGCTCGCCGGGCGCCTCCCCTTCGCGGGGCGCTCCATCCCGCAGCTGCTGGTGGCGCATCTCCAGCAGGCGCCGCAGCCGCCTTCGGCGCTCGACCCGTCCGTCGACGCCGGCCTGGAGCGGGTGCTCCTGCGCGCGCTCGCCAAGCGCCCCGAGGAGCGCTTCCAGGACATGGCCAGCTTCGGCGTGGAGCTGGCAGCGGCCCTCGAGCGCGAGCGCGCCCGCGCAGGCGGCACCCCGGCGGCGCCGGCCGTCGGGCCGCCCCCGCCGGGCGCCGTGCCGGCCGCGGTGGCTTCGCCGGCCGCGGTGGCTTCGCCCGCCGCGGTGGCGCCGGCGCCGCCTCCGGAGGCGGGCGCGCCGGCGCGCGAACCGCTCCAAGCGGAGGTGCGCGCCGGGCAGGCGCCGCCGAGGACCCTGGCGGTCGCCGACCTGACGCGCAGCGGCCTCTTCCTGCGCGACGAGGAGGCGCCCCCGCCCCTGCGGTCGCGGGTGCGGATCGCCCTTGCGCACCCCGCGCTCGCCGCACCGCTCGAGCTGGAGGGAGAGGTGGTGCGGCACGTCTCGCCGGAGGACGCGGCCGCCTGGCGGCTCGCGCCGGGCTTCGGGGTGGAGCTCGTCGGCCTCTCCCCGGAGACGCGCGCCGCGCTGGCCTCCGCCGTGGAGGACGCGCGCCGCGAGCCGGCGTCCGGGGTGCCGCAGCCCTCCGCCGCGGACGCCGGGCCGCGCCTCGCGGAGCTGGAGGCGCGCACCGGCACCTCGCACTACCTGTTCCTGGGCGTCGCGCCCGACGCGGAGTTCGCCGAGATCCGGCGCGCGGGGAAGGCGCTGCGCGCGGAGCTGGAGGGGCTCCGCGCGAGCCCGGGCGGCGCCGACGGCGCCGCGCGCGCGAGCCGGCTCCTGGAGCGGCTGGACGCGGCCCTGCACGCGCTGGCGGTCCCCGCGGAGCGGCTCGCCTACGACGCCCAGCGCGGCAACCACCGGGGCGTGGCGCGCTGCGTGTCGGCCGGCATCCCTGCCGCCCTGGTGGAGGCGCGCCGCCGCGAGTTCCTGGCCTCCCACCCGGATCGGGCCGCGGAGGCGCAGCGGCAGCTCGCGCGGGCCGAGGTCGCACGCAAGCTCGGCAATGCCGGCGCCGCCGCGGTGGCCTACGAGGCCGCCCTGGCGGCCGATCCGCTCGACCTCGCGGCGCAGGAGGCGTTCCTCGCCTTCCGGCGCGCCAACCCCTGACGCGCGCCGCGGAGGCCCGGCCGGACGAGGCCGGGCCGGAGCGGGAGGGGGGACTCGGGGGCGGAGCCGCCCGGCGGCGCTCGACGAGCCGGGACGTTCGCGCGCAGCCCCCGAGCAAGATCGTCTCGGCATAGAATCGGCCGCGATGCGCTCCCGACCGACTGCGATCCCCGCGATCGCGACCGCGATCGCGCTGGCCATGCCGGCTGCGGCGCAGCTCCCCGCGGCGCAGCTCTCCGCCGCTCCCGCCGCTGTCCCCGCGCGCCCCGCCTCGGCCCCGGAGGACGCGTCCGGAGCGCCCGCTCCCCGGCTCTACCAGATCGAGAAGATCGAGATCCGCGGCCTGTCGCACGCCCACGAGTCGGCGGTGCGCAGCCGCCTCCTCCTCACCGAGGGCGATCTGCTCGACGAGGAGAAGGTGCTCCTCTCGCGGCTGCGCCTCCTGCAGCTCGGCTGGTTCTCCCGGGTCGAGACGCGCGTGGAGCGCGGGAGCGCACGGGGCCTCGTCGTCCTGGTCTTCGAGGTGGACGAGCGCAACACGCTCCTGGTCTCGGACCTCATCCTCGGCTCCACCCCGGCGCAGCCGATCTACGGCGGGTTCGGGCTCTCGCAGCAGAACTTCCTCGGCCGCGGCCTCGGCATGTCCGGCGCGTTCGTGTACGGCGGTCCGCCGAGCGGCCGGCCCGGCGATCCGGACCGGTTCGCCCTGCGCGCCACCTTCTTCGCTCCGGACCTGGAGCTCCCGCACCTGCCCAGGCTCGTCGCCGGCGCGAGCGCCCTGTGGCTCCGCGGCGAGGAGTTCACCTGCACCACGCCCGACTGCTCCGAGGCCGATCACCACTACGGGAGCGCCCCGCGCCTCCGCTACGAGCGCATCGGCGGCGAGGCCACCATCGGCTTCCGGCCCGGACCGTTCGAGCGGATCATGGGCGGCTACCGGCTCGAGCACCTCCACGGCGCGTTCCTGGCCGGGACAACGGCGCCCGGCAAGTTGCCCGACCTCCGCGCCGGCGACTCGCTGCTGGCCGCCCTCACCGGCACCTGGGAGCTGGACACCCGGGACGACTTCTTCTTCCCGCGGGAAGGGCTCCGCACCGTCGCGCAGATCACCTTCGCCTCGCACATCCTGGGCGGCAACTACGAGTACAGCCGCTACTACCTGCAGCTCGAGACGGCGTACGCGCTCTTCGGCAAGCCGCTGCGGCTGCAGCTCGCCGTCGGCGCCGCCCAGGGCGACGCCCCGTTCTTCGACCGGTTCTACGCCGCCGACTTCATGTACTTCGCCATCGGGCCGGCCCTGGGGCGGGCGCTGGAGCTGAACTTCTCCACCGACTCCCGGTACGACGCCTTCCTCGGCATGGCGGGCATCGAGTACGCCGTCCCGCTCTGGAGGGGCAGCGGCTTCTTCCGCCGCGGCTACCTCGCGATCGGCGCGCGCGCCGTGTACTCGTCCGCCGAGCCCGGCGCCGGCCGGACCACCGTGAGCAAGTGGCCTTTCTCGGCGGAGTGCGCGCTCCGCCTCGACACCCCGGTCGGCTTCTTCAACGCCTCGCTCGGCTACCTCGTGGACATCGTGCTGTGAGCCGCTCCGCCGCCAGGCCGCGCCCGGGCGCGTTCCTCGCCGCCGCGGCGCTCCTCGCCGCGCACGGGGCGGCCGCCGCCGAGCCCCTCGCCGCCGCGATCTCGGTCCGGGGAGGGCGGCTCGTCGCCAGCCTGGACCTCTCCTCCGCCTTCCCGCCGCAGTCGGAGCGGACGTTCGGCAACGGCCTCACCAACGTGGTCGCGCTCCACGTCACCCTCGCCGCGCCGGGCGAGCCGCCCGCCGCGCTCACCGGCCGCGTCATCGACATCCTCTTCGACGTCTGGGACGAGACCTACGCGGTGACGACCCGCGAGCCGAACGCGCCCGGCGGCGTGCGCACCGTGCTGCCCGACTACGCCGCGCTGCGGGCGTTCCTGGCCTACCCGCGCGACGTCGACCTCGGCCCCGCCTCCTCGCTGCCGCAGGGGTCCTTCGTGGTGGAGGCGCGCGTGGACGTGAACCCCGTGTCGCAGGAGCTGCTGGAGCGCACCCGGGAGTTCATCGCCAACCCCAGCGCCACGCAGCGGCCGGGGGGCTCGCGGAGCGTCCTCGGGGCGATGGCGAGCTTCCTCCTGCGCGAGCCCGAGACCGGCGGCGGCGTCCACGTGTTCCGCTCGCGGCCCATGGCCCCGGCGGAGGTGACCGGGCGATGAACGCCGCGCCCGCCCCCGCCCCGGACGGCGTCCGGCGCCCGCGCCTGGCGTGGCTCCGCGTCTCCCGCTTCGAGCTCAAGATCGCGCTGGCGCTGGTCTTCGCCGCGACGTTCCCGCTGCTCGGCGCGCTCTACCTCGCCAGCCGGCTCGCGGAGGAGAACCTGGAGCTGGGCCTCAACCCGCGCGTGGTCGAGCGGCTGGAGTCGATCCCCACGCTCTACCGCGACCTCTTCCAGGCCCGGAAGCAGCTCTATGCCCAGCAGGCCAAGGACATCGCCATGGGGCTGCCCCGCGACCCGGCGCGCGGCCCCGCGTACCTCGCGGCGGCGGTGTCCCGCACCCCGCGGCTGCGCCGCGCCGTCTGGACCGGGCCCGACGGCCGCGTCCTCGCGCAGGTGGAGACCGACCAGCCCAACCCGGAGGGCGAGTGGCGGGACGTCCCCGCCCGCGTGACGCTGCCCCGCGGCGGGCTGCTCGAGTCCACCTTCGCCATCGAGGCGCGCTTCTTCGCGGAGCTGGACGACGCGCGCGAGCTGGCGGAGGCGGTGCGCGACGCGGACCGGATCCGCGCCGGCATCCGCCGCGGCTACGTCCGGTCGTTCGGGGCCCTGCTGCTCGCCTGGGCGGTGGTGGCGGCCGTCCTCGGGACCCTCCTCGCCCGCGTCACCACGCGGCGGGTGTCGCGGCTGGTGGACGCGGTGCGGAAGCTCGCGGCGGGCGACCTGTCGGTCCAGGTGGATCCCGGCCGCTCGTCGGACGAGGTGGCGGGCCTGGCGCGCGCCTTCAACGCGATGGTGCGGGAGGTGAAGGAGAGCCGCGATCGGATCGTGTACCTGGAGAAGATCTCCGGGTGGCAGGAGGTGGCGCGGCGCCTCGCCCACGAGATCAAGAACCCGCTCACCCCCATCCAGCTCGCCTTCCAGCAGCTCGAGGCGCGCTGGGCGTCCTCCCCGGCCGACGACCCCGCCTTCGAGAAGCTCCTCCGCGAGGCAGGCGAGATCGTCCGCGACGAGATCGGGACCCTGCAGCGGCTGGTCGCCGACTTCTCCGCCTTCGCGAAGCTGCCCGAGGTGAAGCCAGAGCCCGGCGACCTGGCGGAGTTCGTGGACGACTTCGTGCGCACCAGCCCGCAGATCGGCGAGGCCGCCGACGTGGAGGTGTCGCGCGGGGCCGGCGCGGTGCCGGTGGCGATCGACCGGACGCTCATGCGGCGCGTGCTCGCCAACCTCGCCGCCAACGCCATCGACGCGGCGCGGCCGGGCCGGGCCCGCATCCACCTCGGCGTCGCCCGCGGGCGCGACCGGGCGGTGCTGACGGTCGCGGACGAGGGGCCGGGGATCGAGCGCGACCTGCGGGAGCGCATCTTCGACCCGTACTTCACCACCAAGAACGACGGCACCGGCCTCGGCCTCGCCATCGTGAAGAAGATCGTCCTGCAGCACGGCGGCGAGATCCAGGCCGGGGAGCGCCCGGGCGGGGGCGCGTCGTTCACGATCGCGCTGCCGGTTTCCTGACGATCTTGCCGGGGGGGCGTGCCGCCCCCCCAGACCCCCTGGTCGCTCCGGGCGAGGCTCATCCGCCTCGCCCTCCGCTCCGGCACTCGCACTAGAATCGGCGCATGCTCACCGACCTCACCGGCACCACCGCGCTGGTCACCGGCGCCACCTCCGGCATCGGCGCCGCCTGCGCCGAGCAGCTCTGGAACCGCGGCGCGCGCGTCGTCGTGGCCGGGCGGCGCGCGGACCGCCTCCAGGCCGTGGCCGCGCGGTGGGGTGAACGGGTACACCCGGTCGCCCTCGACGTCCGCGATCGCGGCCAGGTCGAGAAGGCGCTCGGCGCCCTGCCGCCCTCCTTCGCCGAGGTGGACGTGCTCGTGAACAGCGCCGGGCTCGCGCTCGGCCTCGGGCCCGCGCCCCGCGCCTCGCTCGACGAGTGGCAGCAGATGATCGAGACCAACTGCCTCGGCCTGGTGGCGGTCACCCGCGCGCTGCTGCCCGGGATGGTGGCGCGCGACCGCGGCCACGTCGTGAACATCGGCTCGGTCGCCGCCCACTACCCCTACCCCGGAGGCCAGGTCTACGGCGGCACCAAGGCGTTCGTGCACCAGTTCACCCTCGGCCTGCGCGCCGATCTGCTCGGCACGCGGGTGCGCGCCACCGTGATCGAGCCCGGCATGGTCGAGACCGAGTTCTCGGAGGTGCGCTTCGGCGGCGACGCCGAGCGCGCGAAGAAGGTCTACGCCGGCATGAAGCCCATGTCGGCCGACGACGTCGCCGAGATCGTGCTCTGGTGCCTCACCCGCCCGGCACACGTGAACGTGAACACCATCGAGGTCATGCCCGTTCAGCAGGCGTTCTCCCCGTTCGCCGTGCACCGCGGGTGACGAGCGACTCTCGCGGGTCGCGCGGTTGACCATCGGTCAGCCGACCCACGCGGGCCGGTGCGGCCGCCCGCAGCGCCGCTACACTCCGCGCTTGCTCTCGACCCGCCTCCACCCGGGGACAGCTCGAATGCGTTCCTTCCTGAGGGGGCTCCTCGCCGCCGTGGCGATGGTGCTCCCGGCCGCCGCCGCCGCCCAGGGCGCCGGCGGCGCGAAGCAGGCGGCGCACGGCAAGACCGAGGTGACGTGGTGGGGGCACGCCGCGTTCCTGATCCGGACGCCGGGCGGGACCGTCCTCGCCGTCGATCCCTGGTTGTCGAACCCGAAGTCGCCGGACAAGGAGCTGGCGGGGAAGCTCGACAAGGTCGACTGGATCCTCGTCACCCACGGTCACTTCGACCACGTCGGCGACGCGGTCGCCATCGCCCGGAAGACCGGCGCGAAGCTGATCTCCAGCTTCGACCTGGGGAAGGCGCTGGTGGCGGAGGGCTTCCCGAAGGAGCAGGCGGGCTTCGACTCGCAGGGCAACGTCGGCGGCGAGATCCAGGCGGGCGACGCCACGGTGTTCATCGTCCCGGCGGTCCACTCCTCCGACGTGGCCGGCGACGCGGGCGCCCGGCCCGGCGGCACCCCGGTCGGCTTCGTGATCCGCATCGCGGGCGGCCCGACCCTCTACCACACCGGCGACACGGACGTGTTCGGGGACATGCGGCTCATCCCGGAGCGCTACGGCGCCGTGGACCTCATGCTGGCCTGCATCGGCGGCCACTTCACCATGGACCCCAAGGGCGCCGCGCTCGCGGCCGGATACGTCCAGGCGAAGGCGGTCGTCCCCATGCACTACGGCACGTTCGCCGTGCTCCCCGGCACGCCCAAGGAGCTGGAGGCGGCGCTCAAGGGGAGGTCCCGGGTGGTCAACCTGGAGCCGGGGAAGCCGGCGACGTTCTGACGCGCCGCGAGGCGCGCGAAGGAAAGCCGCGGACCGGCGAGCCGCGGCTCGGGGGGAGCGGGCGGTCTTCGGGTGCCGCCCGCTCCCTTCATCTCCCGGCCCCGTCCGCCCGCGCCGCCGCGAGGGCGGTGGAGGGGCGGAGCGGGATCGCGCTCCCGGGGGTCCGCGTCAGTTCGTCGCCTGGACCGGCTTCGCGTTCTTCTTCTGCGTCTTCTCGGCCTTCTTCGCGCCCGGCTGTGCCGAGGTGGCAACCGCGGGCTTCACCGCTTCCTTGTTCCCCGCGGTCGTGGTCGCCCTGTCGCCACAGGCCAGGGCCGGCGCGGCGAGCGAGAGGGCGGCGAGGACAGCGGCGAGCTTCAGGGCGAGCGTCTTCATGTGCGGCTCCTCCGGTCGCGGGTGGCGCGTCCGGCGCGACCCGGCCTGCGGTGTACCCGCGGCGCGTCCTGACATGGCGGCAGCGGGCCCTTCGCGCAATCGGCGCGCGCGTCCCATTCGCGGTCGAGCCTAGGAGGGGCGGTCCCCGCGCTCCGGTATATGATCGGGCCCCATGGACCCCACCCGCCAGACGATCCTGGTCGTGGACGACGAGAAGAACATCCGCCGCACGCTCCGGATGGTGCTCGAGGGGGACTGGGGCGTGCTGGAGGCCGAGTCCGCCGAGGAAGCGCTCAAGGTCCTGGAGGCGGAGCCCGTGGACCTCGGGATCTTCGACATCCGCCTGCCCGGCATGGACGGGCTCGCCCTCCTCGCCCGGGCGCGCGAGCTGTGGCGCGACCTCCCCGTCATCGTGATCTCCGGCCACGCGGACACGAGCGACGTCGTCGAGGCGATGAAGCGCGGCGCGACCGACTTCTTCTCCAAGCCGGTGGACCGCGACCGCGTCCTCGTCTCGGTGCGCAACGCCCTCTCCCGCCGCAACCTGGAGGAGCGCGTCCAGGCGCTCTCCGTGCGCGAGCGCCGCTTCCAGGACGAGATGCTGGGCGAGAGCCCGGCCATGATGAAGCTGCGCGAGGACATCGCCAAGGTGGCGCCCACCAGCGGCCGCGTCCTGGTGCTGGGCGAGTCCGGCACGGGCAAGGAGCTCATCGCGCAGGAGCTCCACCGCCTCTCCCGGCGCGCCGCCGGTCCGTTCGTCAAGGTGAACTGCGCCGCCATCCCCGGCGAGCTCATCGAATCCGAGCTGTTCGGCCACGAGCGGGGCAGCTTCTCCGGAGCGGCCGCCCGCCGCCGCGGCCAGTTCGAGGTCGCCCACGGCGGCACGCTCTTCCTCGACGAGATCGGCGACATGAGCGCGAGCGCCCAGGCCAAGGTGCTCCGCGCCCTGCAGACGAGCGAGATCACGCGCGTCGGCAGCGAGAAGGCCATCACCGTGGACGTGCGCGTCGTCACCGCGACCAACAAGGACCTGGAGACCGAGGTGAAGGAGGGGACCTTCCGCGAGGACCTCTACTTCCGCCTCAACGTCGTCCCGCTGCGCGCCCCCGCCCTGCGCGAGCGGCTCGAGGACGTGCCGCTCCTGGCCGAGCGGTTCCTGCTCCTCGCCACGCGGGAGAACGGGATGCGCCCCAAGCCGGTGGAGCCCGACGTCTTCGCGCGCCTGCAGTCCTACCGCTGGCCCGGCAACGTACGGGAGCTGCGGAACCTGTGCGAGCGGATGGCGATCATGTCGGGCGACCGCATCACCGTCGCGGACGTGCCCGACGGCGTGGGGCCGCGGGCCCCGCCGCCCGCCGCGGGCGCCGCGGCGGCCGACCTGTCGCGCTACGGCGAGGTGCCGCTCAAGGAGCTGCGCGACCTGGTGGAGCGCGACTACATCCTCAAGAAGCTCGAGGAGCACGACTGGAACATCACCCAGGCGGCGCAGGCCCTCGGCGTCGAGCGCACCAACCTCCACAAGAAGATCAAGCAGCACGGCCTGTCGCGCGCCGGACGCGGCGCGGCGGCGCCGGAGCCCGGCGACGAGGGCGAGGCCTGAGGACCTGCTCCCCCGCGCGGCGGCCCGGCCGCGGCCCCGCCCGCCCCACCGCATGACGAGCCTCCACGCCATCCCCGGCCTCCCCGAGGTTCCCTTCCGCGCCGCCGACGCGCGGGAGCGGCTGGCCCGGATCGGCAAGCGGTCTCCCGAGCGGATGGAGGACCTGCGGGACCTGTGCGCCCGGGCGCCCGACCCGGACCTCGCCCTCGCCGGCGTCGAGCGCTACCTGGACGGCGCCGGCGCGCTTCCCCCAGCCCGCGACCTGCTCGAGGCGCTGGTCCTGCTCTGCGGCGCCTCGCGGATGATCCCGGCGCTCCTGGCGCGGAACCCACGGCTGCTGAGCCGCGCCGCCCGCGGCCCCGCGCTCCTCGAGCCGCGCACGGAGGGGGCGCTGCGCGCCCTCATCGCCCGCGCCGCGCGCGGCCTGCCGGCCGAGGACGTGGACGGCTTCCACCGGCTCATCCGGCGGGTCCGCGCCGCGGAGGTGGTCCGGATCGCGCTCCGCGACCTGCGCCGTGCCCGGGTGCGCGAGGTGACGGCGGAGCTGTCGGCCCTCGCCACCGCCTGCCTGGACGCCGCCGTCCGCTTCCACGACCGCCGCCTGCGCGGCCGCCACGGCGCGCCCGCCGGGTTCGAGGAGCGCGAGCCGGGCGCCGGGTTCTGCGTCGTCGCCATGGGGAAGCTCGGCGCGCGGGAGCTCAACTTCTCCTCGGACGTGGACCTGGTCTACGTCTACGAGCGGGACGGGACCACCACCGGCGAGCGCCCCGTCACCCACTTCGCCTACTACGCGAAGCTGGCGGAGGCGGTCACCGAGTCCCTCTCCAGGCCCACCGAGGACGGCTTCGTCTTCCGCGTGGACCTGAACCTCCGCCCGGACGGCCAGAACGGCCCCATCGTCAACAGCCTCCGGGCGGCGGAGATGTACTACCAGACCTTCGGCCGCTCCTGGGAACGCAACGCGCTCCTCAAGGCGCGGCCCGCCGCGGGCGACACCGCCGTCGGCGAGGAGCTGCTGCGCCAGCTCGAGCCGTTCGTGTGGCGCAAGAGCCTCGACCTCGACATCCTCGCCGAGATCCAGGCGATGAAGTCGCGCATCGACGCCCGCGCCGGCGCCGAGGGCAGGGACGACCTGAAGCTCGGCAAGGGCGGCATCCGGGAGGCCGAGTTCTTCGTTTCGGCCCTGCAGCTCCTCCACGGCGGCCGCAACCCCGCGCTCCGCGAGCGCGCGGTGATGTCCGCGCTCGACCGCCTCCTCTTCGCCGGGATCGTGCCGGCCCGGGACAAGGACGAGCTGCACGACGCCTACCTGTTCCTCCGCCGCGCCGAGCACCGGCTGCAGATGGTGGACGGCGCCCAGACGCACCGGCTGCCGCCGCCCGGAGAGCGGCTCGGCCTGGCCCGGGCCATGGGCTATCCCGGCGAGCCGGAGCTGGACACCGCCCTGGGGGTGCACCGCGATCGGGTGGCGCGCCTCTTCGCGGGGCTCCTCGGCACCGGCGCCGACCAGCCACCGCTCGACCCGGAGCTGTCGCTCCTCGCCGACCAGCAGGTCGAGCGAGAGCGCCGCGCGGAGATCGCCGTTCGCCGCGGCCTCCAGGACCCGGACCGCGCCATCGCCGCCCTGGACGCCATGGCGCGCCGCCGCACCCCCTTCCACCCCATGGGCGATCCGGCCGCGGCGGTGGCCCTCCTCGCCGACGCGCTCGGCGCGCCCGATCCGGACCAGGCGCTGTCGCACCTCTCCGACTTCGCGGCCGCCCTCCGGAACCCCGATCCCTACTTCAGGCTGCTGGCCGAGAAGCGCCGCGTGGCGCGGCTCCTCCTCTCGCTGTTCGGCACCTCCGACTTCCTCTCCAAGCGGTTCCTCCGCCACCCGGAGCTCATCGACATGCTGCTCCGCGAGGACCAGGTGGTCCTCGAGAAGCAGAAGGACCAGTTCCGCTTCGAGCTGGACGAGCGGCTCGCCGCCGTCGATCAGGGGCTGCCGCTCGACGACCTCCTCGAGCGCCAGCTCGGCGAGCTGCGCCGCTACAAGAACGAGGAGGTGCTGCGCGTCGCCATCCACGACATCGCCGGGACCATCGGGCTGCGCGGCGTGGCCGGGCAGCTCACCGATCTCGCCGAGGCGTGCCTGGAGCGCTGCCTCGCGCTCGCCGAGGCCGAGGCGAAGGCCAAGGACGCGCTCCCGCCGGGCCGGCTCTGCGTGGTGGGCATGGGCAAGCTGGGCGGGCGCGAGCTCGGCTACCACTCCGACCTCGACCTCATCTTCCTCTACCCGGGCGGCGCCACGCGGGGCTACGAGAGATACGCCAAGCTCGCGCAGCGGCTCATGTCGTTCCTCCAGATGCCGCTCCGCGAGGGCCGGCTCTACCAGATCGACACGCGCCTGCGCCCCTCCGGCAACCAGGGCGCGCTCGTCATCGGCGCGGAGGGCTTCACGCGCTACCACATGGGCGACGCGCTCCCGGGCGGCGCGGCGCGCGACGGCGTGGGCGGGCCGGTCCGGTCGCAGCTCTGGGAGCGGCAGGCGCTCCTGCGCGCCCGGCCGGTGGCCGGAGACCCGCTCCTCTTCGCCGAGATCCAGGAGAAGGTCATCGTCCCGGTGGTCTACGGCCGGCGGGAGGACCGCGCGGCGCTCGCGGCCGAGATCCGGCGGATGCGCGGGCGGATGGAGTCGGAGCTGTCTCAGGAGGCGACGCGCGGGCGCAACCCGAAGACCGGGCGCGGCGGGCTGGTCGACGTGGAGTTCGCGGCGCAGTTCCTCCAGCTCGCACACGGTCACGACCACCCCTCGATCCGCACCGGCTCGACGCCGCTGGCGCTCGAGAAGCTCCGGGGCGCCGGGCTGCTGCGCGAGGCGGACTTCGAGGCGCTGGCCCACGGCTACGACTTCCTGCGGAGCGTCGAGCTGCGCCTCCGCATCGTCCACGACTTCGCCATCGACCACCTGCCGGAGCACGGGCCGGCGCTGGCCCAGCTCGCGCGGCGGCTCGGGTACGGCGGCCCGGAGCCGGGCGCCCGCTTCCTCGACGAGTACGGGCGGGTGACGACGGGGGTGCGGGCCGCGTTCGACCGGGTGGTCGCCTAGATTTCCCTGCGCGCAAGGCCGCTTGCCGCCGCATTGCAGTTTCGCAATGCAGCGCGGCGCGCCGGGTTCCGGCCGTGGACCCGCAGGCGAAATTGCGCGGCGGTGGTCGCATCTGCTACAAGGCCGCCCCTCGACAGGAATCGCGATGGCCTCGCCTCCCAGACCCGCGAGCGACGAGCCGGCGCCCGACGGGCCGGAACGCCGGCCGACGCCGACCCCGCCGCCGCTGCCGCCGCCGGGACCCCTGGGGCGCCTGAGGCGCCTGGTGTTCGGCGCGCCGCGGCAGCTGGAGGACCCGCACACCTACCACGCGATGTCGCTCATCGCGCTGCTGGCCTGGGTGGGCCTGGGCGCCGACGGCCTCTCCTCCTCCGCCTACGGCCCCGACGAGGCGTTCCGCGCGCTCGGCGCGCACACCTACCTCGCCGTCGGACTGGCGCTCGCCACGGCGATCACCGTCATCGTCATCTCCACCGCCTACTCCGGGATCATCCAGCACTTCCCGTTCGGGGGCGGCGGCTACGTCGTCGCGACGAAGCTCCTGGGACCGCGCACCGGCGTGGTCTCGGGCTCCGCGCTCCTGGTGGACTACGTCCTCACCATCTCGGTGTCGATCGCCAGCGGCGCGGACGCCGTGTTCAGCTTCCTCCCACCGGAGTGGCACGGGAGCAAGCTGGCGGTCGAGATCGCCGCCATCCTCCTCCTGGTGGTGCTGAACCTCCGCGGGGTGAAGGAGTCGGTGTCCGTCCTGGCGCCGATCTTCGCCGTGTTCCTGGTGCTCCACGCGGTGCTGGTCCTCGGGGCGGTCGGAACGCACGCCTTCCAGGTCCCGCGCCTCGCGCACGAGGTGCACACCGGGCTCCGCAGCGGCGTGGCGAGCCTGGGGGCGGGCGGGCTCTTCGCCCTCTTCGTCCGCGCCTACTCGATGGGCGGCGGCACCTACACCGGGATCGAGGCGGTCTCGAACGGCATCCAGATCATGCGCGAGCCGAAGGTGGAGACGGCGCGGCGGACCATGATCTACATGGCCGTCTCGCTGGCCCTGACCGCCGGCGGCATCCTCCTCGCCTACCTCCTCTTCGGCGTGAAGCCCGAGGAGGGGAAGACCATGAACGCCGTGCTGCTGGAGTCCTTCGCCCAGGGCTGGCAGGTGGGCGGCTTCCGGTTCGGCCACGGCTTCGTGGTGGTGACCCTGGTCTCCGAGGCCGCGCTCCTCTTCGTGGCGGCGCAGGCGGGCTTCATCGACGGCCCGCGCGTCATGGCCAACATGGCGACCGACTCGTGGCTGCCGCACCGGTTCGCGGCGCTGTCGGACCGGCTCACCATCAAGGACGGCGTGCTGCTCATGGGCGGCGCGTCGCTGGTGACGCTCGTCTACACCGGGGGCGACATCACCACGCTGGTCACGATGTACTCGATCAACGTGTTCGTGACGTTCTCGCTCTCCCAGCTCGCCATGGTGCGCTTCTGGATCCACCGCCGCGCGGCGGGCCGCCGGCGCGGACTCGCCGTCCACGGGGTGGCGCTCGGGCTCTGCCTCGCGATCCTGACCGGCACCGTCTGGTTCAAGGCGGCGCAGGGCGGCTGGATCACCATCGCGGTGACCACCGGCGTGGTCCTGCTCTGCTACGCGATCCGCGGCCACTACCGCGACGTCCAGCGGAACCTCTCGCGCCTCGACGAGATCATGGGCGCGCTGCCGGTGACCGGCGTCGGGACCGACGCGCCGCTCGACCGGTCGAAGCCGACGGCGGTGCTCCTGGTGGGCGGCTACGGCGGGCTCGGCATCCACGCCCTCCTCTCCGTCCAGCGCGTCTTCGCCGGGCACTTCCGCAACGTCATCTTCGTGTCGGTGGGGGTGGTCGACTCGGCCGCCATGAAGGGCGTGGAGGAGGTGGACCGCGTCCGCCTCCGCACCGAGGAGTCGCTGCAGCGGTACGTGGCGCTGGCGCGCCGGCTCCACTTCCCGGCCGACTACCGCCTCGCGGTGGGGACCGAGGCGGTGCTCGAGGCGGTGAACCTTTGCGAGGAGATCGCGAAGGAGTTCCCGCGCGCGGTGTTCTTCGCCGGGAAGCTGGTGTTCGAGGAGGAGCGCTTCTACCAGCGCCTGCTCCACAACGAGACCGCCTACCAGATCCAGCGGCGGCTCCAGTTCAAGGGCATCAACGCCATGGTGCTGCCGGTCCGGGTGCTGGCCGAGGCGAAGCCGGCTGCCGCCGCCGCCCTTCCCCCCGGCTAGAATCACCGGGTGCCCTCCGACGAGGCCCTCGACGCACTCCGCGCCCGCCTGCGCCCGATCGAGGAGGCGGAGCTGGCGCTGGTGCGGGCGGTGGTGTCGAGGCCGCCCTGGATCTCCGAGGCGGACGAGGCGGCGCTCCGCTACGCGCTCAACCTGGCGCGGACCTCGGTGGTGCGCGCCCCCGGCGGCGACGACGTGGACCTGGAGGAGTACCTGGCCCGGTACCGCGAGGACGTGCTCGCCGCGATCGGCCCGCTCCTCCGCCCCGCGCTCGACCCGGCGGAGGTGGTCCGGCTCGTGCCGCACCTCTCGACGCACGCGCGCGCCTGGCGGGCGCGGGTGGCCGGGGAGCTCCCGGGGCGGCTCCCGGTGGGCGCGCTCGATCGCGAGGTGTGCGAGAAGGCGCTGGTCCTGGTCTGCGGCGGCGGCGGCGGCGTGGCCTGGTCGTACCTGGGCGGGTTCGCGCTCCTCGAGCAGTACGGCCTCGCCCCGCGGCTCCTCGCCGGCACGAGCATGGGCGCGGTCCTGCTCCTCTTCCGGGCGCGCCGCATCCACTACCAGCCCGACGAGATCGCCGAGGTGACCCGCGGCCTCACTTTCCGCAAGATCTTCCGGTTCCTGCAGACGGGATCGCGCTACGGCCTGCCCGCGGCGATGCGGCTCTACCTGCGGGCGGCGGTGGGCGAGGTGCTCCGCGGCCCCGACGGGCACCCGCTCACGCTCGGTCAGCTCGCCATCCCGCTGCTGGTCGCCTGCACCGGGATCCGCAACGGCGCGCTGCCGCGCGACCCGAGCTACTACGAGCACCTGCTCGACCTCCACGGGCGCGAGCCGCGCCCGTTCGTGGTGAGCCGCATGGTGGGCGAGATCTTCCGCGCGATCGGCGAGCTCATCCAGCAGCGGGACCGGTTCGCCCGCGTCTACCTCGGCGCCGACGAGGAGACCCGCGACTTCGACGCCATCGACGCGGTCGGCTTCTCCTCCGCCCTGCCCGGCGTCGTCCACTACGACGTGCTGCGCGACGACGAGCGGATGCACCGGCTGCTCGGCGCGCTGTTCGAGCGGCACGACCTCTTCCGGCTCGTGGACGGCGGGCTGGTGGACAACCTCCCGGCCCGGGCGGCCTGGGCGGTGGCGCAGCGCGGCGGGCTCGGCACGCGCAACGCCTTCGTGCTGGCGCTGGAGGGGTTCGGCCCCAAGCTGGCGCAGCCGCTCTGGTTCGGGCTCGAGCAGCTCGCCGCGCAGAACGTGGCGCGCAACCGGCCCTTCGTGCACGTCGCGAAGTCGTTCCAGCGGGTGCTGTCGCCGGTGGAGATCGTCCCCGACGACGCCGCGCTGCAGCGGGCCATCCAGAGCGGCAAGGGCGAGCTCAACCCCGAGATGCCGCTGGTGGCCCGGATGTGCCGGCCCTTCCCGCCGCTCGCCTGACCCATTGAATTCCCGCGCCCGCTGAGGCATCTTCCGGGCTCCCACCTTTCCCCGGGCGCCGAACACATGGTCAAGGCGAAGAGCATCTGGATCGACGGCAAGCAGGTCCCCTTCGAGGACGCGAAGGTGCACGTCCTCACCCACGCGCTGCACTACGGCATCGGCGTCTTCGAGGGCATCCGCGCCTACAAGACCGCGGACGGGCGCTCGGCGGTGTTCCGGCTGCGCGAGCACGTGCAGCGGCTCTACGACTCGGCGCACGTGATCCTGATGCAGATCCCGTTCCCGCCGGAGAAGGTGGAGCAGGCCTGCATCGAGACGATGCGGGCCAACGGCCTCGCGGAGGGCTACCTGCGCCCGCTCGCCTTCTTCGGCGCCGGCGCGATGGGCGTGGGCGCGCAGAACCCCGTGCAGCTCATCGTCGCCGCCTGGCCGTGGGGCGCCTACCTCTCCGAGGAGGGGCTGAAGAACGGCATCCGCGCCAAGGTCTCGTCGTTCACGCGGCTGCACGTGAACGTGAACATGGTCCGGGCCAAGATCTCCGGACAGTACGTCAACTCGTTCCTCGCCACGCGCGAGGCGGCCATGGCCGGCTTCGACGAGGCCATCGTGCTCGACACCGAGGGCTACGTCGCCGAGGGCGCGGGGGAGAACATCTTCATCGTGAAGAACGGCGTCCTGCAGACGCCGCCGCTCTCGTCGCCGGTGCTGTCCGGCATCACCCGCGACTCGGTGCTCCGGATCGCGAAGGACCTGGGCGTGCCGGTGAAGGAGGAGAAGTTCACGCGCGACACCATGTACCTCGCCGACGAGCTGTTCATGACCGGCACGGCGGCGGAGGTGACGCCGGTGCGCGAGGTGGACAACCGGCGCATCGGCAAGGGCGAGCCAGGGCCGGTCACGAAGAAGGTCCAGGAAACCTACTTCCGGGCGGTGCACGGCGAGGAGCCGCGGTACCGGGAGTGGCTCACGACCTTCTAGCCGTGCCCTGCCGCACACCGGGTTCGGGGGACCCCAACGAGGCCGCGGCTGGCTGCCGCGCTTTTCGGAGGGTCGTTCCGTGGAGCCCACTCCCGAACCGTACCTGAATCACCTTTTCAATTCATACGCTTAACTTGTAGACCGCAGAGAGCTCCGCTTCCCCGCCCGACCCCCGGAACAAACGCAGCCGCCCGCTCGTTCGACTCGCCGAGGGGCAATTACGTTGACGCTGAGAGCGCGGTTCGGCTAGATTCCCCCAACTTTTCGCAGGCTTTCAAACCCCGACCCACCCCAGGACGAGGCGGATCGCCGGGCGGAGCCGCCCGGCCGGTCGCCGGCCGATAACCGGGAGCAGCTGATGCGGAGCCGTTACGTCGACATCGACGATCGCACCGAAGACCTCGCGGAGCGCGCGCGGGCGCGCCCCGAGGCCGGTGCGGAGTTCCTCAAGAAGTGGGAGCTCTCGTGGCTCTACCACGAGAACGCGCTCGAGGGCGTCGTCTACTCGAGCCAGGAGCTCGAGGTCGCTCTCGCGAACCAGCCGCTCGCCGACGCGACGTTCGTGAGCGCGCTGCGCGAGATCCGGAACCACAAGACGGCGGTTGACCTCGTCCGCGAGGAGGCCCGGGCCAAGAAGCTCCGGATCAACCTCACGCTCGTGAAGAAGCTCTACGAGACGCTCGGCGCCGGGATCGAGGGGCGGAGCGCGGCGGAGTACCGCAAGGACATGCCGCTCCACCGCGCGTACTTCCACGAGATCGCCCCGCCGGTCCGGATCCCCGCGCTCCTCCAGAAGGTCCTCGAGCACACCGACTCGGCCGACTTCCGGAACACCCATCCCATCCAGCGCGCCGCGAAGCTGCACCACGGCTTCATGCAGGTGTTCCCGTTCACCGAGAACTCGGGACGCGTGGCGCGGCTGCTCGCGAACCTGGTCCTGTTCCACGACCAGTACCTTCCCTGCATCATCCACGCGACCGACCGGCAGCGGTACTACGAGTCCCTCCGGCTCCCCGAGGCGGCGCTGCGGGATCTGATGATGGACGCGTACGACAACGCCCTCGACCAGGGCGAGAAGTTCTTCCAGGCCGCCGCCTCGGAGAGGAAGAAGAAGGCTGTCCGCTAGGCGGTCAGCAGGCTGCCCGACGGACCGGCAGCGCCCGCCCTCCGATCCCCCTTTGGGGGTATCGCCGTCGCTCCGAGCGGGCCTTGGCACGCACTACCGGTGATTAACGACCCGGCCCGTCGGCTGCCAACCGACTGACGAGAGGGCGCTTTTCGCCGGTGGACGCCTGGCCACTGCCAGGCGTGGCGGGTGGGGGCCCGGCTATTGTATATCCCAGCCCCCATATGCTCCTGGGTGCGCACGAAACCATCGGCGGTGGGGTCTCGCAGGCGTTCGCCCGCGCCGAGGCCGACGGAGCGGACTGCCTCCAGATCTTCACGCGCAACGCGCGGGGCTGGGCGGCGAGGCCGCTCGAGTCGGACGAGGTGGCGCGCTTCCGGGGCGAGGCGAAGCGGACCCGCAAGCCCGTGGCAGCCCACTCGTCCTACCTCATCAACCTCGCCGCCGGGGACCGCGACATCCGCCGGAAGAGCTGGGACGCGCTCGCGGACGAGCTGCAGCGCTGCGAAACGCTCGGGATCGCGGCGCTCATCTTCCACCCGGGCAGCCACCCCCAGGAGGCGCAGGGGCTGAAGCTGGTCGCGCAGGGGATGGCCCGGGCGCTGGAGAAGAGCCCCGGGAAGGCCCGGCTCCTCATCGAGAACACCGCCGGCCAGGGCGCGAGCCTCGGCTGGCGCTTCGAGCAGATCGCCGCGATCCGCGCCGACGTCCCCGCCGCGCTGCGTCGCAGGGTGGGCGTCTGCCTCGACACCTGCCACACCTTCGCGGCGGGCTACGACATCTCCACCGAGGACGGCTACGCGAGGACGATCGAGCAGCTCGATGACGTGCTGGGACTGCGCCTGGTCCAGGCCTTCCACCTCAACGATTCGAAGAAGGGGCTCGGCTGCCGGGTGGACCGGCACGAGCACATCGGGCAGGGGGCCCTCGGCCTCCTCCCCTTCCGAATGCTCGTGAACGACCCGCGCTTCGCGGAGGTCCCGGGCTTCGTGGAGACCGAGTCGCGCTTCAAGGAGAACATCGCGGTGCTCCGCTCGCTGGTGCGCCGATGAAATCCAACCTCCCCATGCGCCACCCCACCCCCGAAGAGCCGCCCGGCCGCGGCGCGCGGCCCCTGATGCGCGCCGCGCGGATGGCCCTCTACCCGCGGCACGTCGAGTCCACCCGGGTGAAGCTCGACCGCCTGGTCCAGTACGCCCGCTCCCACAAGCGGGCGCTGGTGCTCACCCACGACAACCCGGACCCGGACTCCATCGCGGCGGGCGTGGCGCTGGCGCACCTGCTCGAGAAGCTCGCCGGCGTGGAGGCGATGGTCGCCTACGGCGGCATCGTCGGCCGCGCCGAGAACCGCGCCCTCATCCGCGTCCTGAAGCTGCCGGTGGTCCCCATCGCCCGCGTGGTCTTCGACGACTTCGACCTCATCTGCATGGTGGACACCCAGCCGGAGCAGGGGAACCACTCGCTCCCCGCCCGCCACTTCCCGGACGTGGTCATCGACCACCACCCGGAGCGGCCCGACTCGCACCTCGCCCCCATCGCCGACGTGGGCGGCCCCATCGGCGCCACCTCCACCGTGGTGGCCGAGTACTTCCGCGCCAGCGGGCTCAAGATGCCCCCGCAGATCGCCACCGCGCTCTTCTACGGCATCAAGGCCGACACGCGCGACCTGGGCCGCCAGACGACGCGTCAGGACGTGGACGCCTACCTCTGGCTCTACCCGATGACGGACAAGGACGCGCTCGGCGAGATCGAGCACCCGCGGCTGCCCATCGACTACTTCCGCCTGTACCACACGGCCATCGAGAAGGCGGAGGTGTTCGGCAACGCCGTGATCTTCGATCTCGGCGAGATCTACGCGCCCGACATGGTGGCGGAGGTGGCGGAGCGGTTCCTCTACTTCGAGCACGTGAAGTGGTCGCTCGCCTTCGGCGAGTACGAGGACGCGATCTACTTCTCCCTGCGCAGCGGCGACCGCCGCACCAACGCCGGCCGGCTCATCCGCGAGGTGATCGAGGCGCGGGGCGGCTCGGCGGGCGGGCACGGCACCATGGCCGGCGCGCGGATCCCCGTGAAGGGGTTCTCGGCGGCGGCGAAGAGGCGGCTCCGCGACGAGGTGGTGCTGGACTTCCTCCGGGCCTTCGGCGTCCGGGCGCGAAGGCCCAGGAAGATCGTGTGAGCGGGCGCGCCGAGCGCTCCCCCCTCACCCGGCGCGGCATCCTCGGTTGATTCGCGCCCTCCCCCTCCCGCCTCGCGGAGGGAGAGGGGAAGGGGCAGAGGGGCCGATGATCTACCTCGACCACAACGCCATCACCCCGTTGCGCCCCGAGGCCCGGGCGGCGATCTCGGCGGCGCTCGACGTCTTCGGGAACCCCTCGTCCGTCCACGCGGCCGGCCGCGCCGCCCGCGACCTCCTCGACGGGGCGCGCGGCCAGGTGGCGCGCGCCCTCTCGGCCGCTCCCGGGGAGATCGTCTTCACCTCCGGCGCGACCGAGTCGGCGGCGCTCGCCATTCGCGGGGCGCTCCGGAGCGCCCGGCCCGGCCGCCGCCGCCTGGTGGTCACCTCCGTCGAGCACCCCTGCGTGCTGTCCCTGGCCCGCACCCTGGAGAAGGACGGGACCCCGCTCACCGTCGTCCCCGTCGACTCCCGCGGCGAGGTGGACGGCGCCGCCTGGCGGGCCGCGCTGGGGCCCGACGTCGCGCTCGCCTGCGCCATGCGCGCCAACAACGAGACGGGCGTCGTCCTCGACGTCCCCGCCCTCGCCTCGGAGGCGCGGGGGGCGGGCGCCCTCTTCTTCTGCGACGCCGTCCAGGCGGTCGGGAAGATCGACGTGGACGTGCGGACCCTCGGCGCGGACCTCCTCGCCCTCACCGCCCAGAAGTTCGGCGGGCCGCGCGGCGCGGGTGCGCTCTGGGTGAAGCCGAACCTGCCCCTCGCTCCGCTCTTCGGGGGCGAGCAGGAGCGCGGGCGCCGCGCCGGGACCGAGAACCTCCCCGGCATCGCCGGCCTCGGGGCGGCCATCGAGGCGGCCTGCGCGCGCCGCGAGGCGGAGTCGGCGCGGGTGGGGCGGCTGCGCGACCGGCTGGAGCAGGAGCTGCTCGCGGCCGTGCCGGGCGCGCGCGTGAACGGCGCCGGGGCGCCGCGGCTCCCGGGCACCTGCTCCATCTCGTTCCCCGGGTCGGACGCCGAGGCGCTGCTCATGGCCCTCGACCTCGACGGCCTCTGCGCCAGCGCCGGCTCGGCGTGCCACTCCGGGTCCACCCGGCCGTCCGGCGTGCTCCTCGCCATGGGCCTCTCGCCCGAGGAGGCGAGGGCCACCGTCCGCCTGTCGCTCGGGTGGACGTCGGCGGACGCGGAGGTGGACGCCGCGCTCCGGATGATCCCGCCGCTCGCCGCGCGGGTGCGGTCGGCGATCGCCGGGTGACCCCTCGGCTTCGCGCCTGCGGCGCGCCACGCCCGGGACGAGCGGACGAGGTGGAGGGGCGCCCTCAGCGGGCGCCGAACAGGCCGCGCACCACCGCCGCGATCGCGAGCGGCGTCCCGATGGCCGGGTCGTAGCGCGTGGCCAGCTCCGCCGCGAACGCGGCAGCGGACGGCCAGCGGTCCTCGGGCGCCGGCGCGAGGCAGCGCAGCACGATGGCGTCCAGCTCGAAGGGCACCTCCGGGCGGATCTCCGAGGGCGCGCGCAGCTTCCCGCGCAGGATCTTCTGCCCGATCTCGTTCACGTCGGTGCCGGGAAAGGCGCGCTGGTTGGTGAGGAGCTCGAAGGTGACGCAGCCGAGCGCGAACAGGTCGGTCCGGGGCGTCACGCCCTCGCCGCGGATCTGCTCGGGCGCGAGGTACTGGATCTTGCCGAACGCCCCGTGCCCGGCCACGGCCTTGGACGCGCCGGCCGTGAGGGCCACCCCGAAGTCGCCCAGCTTGATCTCGCCCAGCCGGGAGATGAACACGTTCGACGGCGACACGTCGCAGTGGACGATCCCGAGCGGTTGCCCGGCGCGATCGGCGCCGGCGTGGGCGTGGGCGAGCGCCTGGGCGAGCACGTGCGCCACGTAGGACCCGAAGTCGAGGGGCAGCAGGATCGACCGCTCCGCGCACTGGGAGAGGATCTCGCGCAGGTTCCGGCCGTCCACGTACTCCATGGCGATGTACGGGGAGCCCTCGGCCAGGCCCACGTCGAGCACCTCGACGCAGGCGGGGTGGTGCAGCCGCCGCGTCACCGCCGCCTCGCGGTGGAACAGGTCCACGTAGGCGGGGTCGCGCGCCAGGTCGGGGAGGAGCCGCTTCAGCGCCACGGTCCGGCCGGCGGCGGGCCCGGAGAGCGCGACGGCGCGGTACACCTCCGCCATCCCTCCCTTCCCGACGAGGGTCTCGATCTCGTAGTCCGCGTAGCGGCGCGCCATCGGCTACATCTTCGCCCGGACCAGCGCCCGGTATGCGGGGTCGGCACGCAGCGGCTCGAGGTCGGGGTCGGCGCCGATCCCCTCGGCGGTGGCGTAGCCGTTGAGCGCCGCGATCTGGAGGTAGCGCAGCGCCAGCTCCCGCTCGCCCCGCATCGAGTAGACGCAGGCCATGTTGTAGTACGCGTCGCCGAAGTCGGGGTCCACCGCGAGCGCCTTCTTGTACCAGTCGAGGGCCCGCGCCAGGTCGTTCCGCATCCGGTAGGTGACGCCCACGCCGTTGTAGGCCTCGGGGACGCCCGGATCGACCTGGATGGCCTCGAGGAAGCGGCGGCGCGCCGCCTCGAAGTTGCCCTCCGCCAGGAAGGCGGCGCCGTCGCGGAGGACCTCCCGGGCCCGGTCCGCCGTGGAAGCGGAGGCCGGGGCGGGCTTGCCCGCGGGCTTGCCCCTCGCCACCCGGAGGAACGTCAGCCCGCCGTTCTTCCCGGCGGGCGAGGTGCAGCCCGTCGCCGCGACGTGCAGCGCGCCGGAGAGCCGCCCCTTGCCGGCGAGGAGGACCGCGCTCGCCCACTCCGCCTCCGGGCACGCGTCGCCTTCGAGGCAGACGCGCACCTGGCCCGCGAGCGAGTCGTCGAGCAGCGTGACGCGCAGCACCTCGTCTCCCTTCCGGAACGCGCACGCCGGCGACGCCTCGACGAGCTTGCCCCGGTACGTGGTCCCGTCGCCGGAGATCCGGACGCGCCCGAGCGGCGAGTCATACTCGCCGTCGAGGGAGGGCGCCCCCGCGCCCGCGCCGAGCAGGAGGATCCCGGCGAGGAGGGCCGAGGGCGTCGCCATGCGGGCATTCTACCCTCGAAGGCCACTCTCCTCGCTTGACAGGGCGGATGCGGGGCTCTAGGATCAGTTGTGTGAAAACCCTGCGTGATTTCGCCGGGTTGTAGCTCTTTGCTCAACCAGTTCGCCTTGCCCCCTGCCGGGTTCGCGATTCGGCTTCGAGTCGTTTGGGCCGACTTTGAATCCCAAGAGGAGTTCCCGGCCACGGCCATGAGCAAGCTCCCTGCAGCGAGGGAGAAGCCTACGGCCGCTGGTCATTCGGGAACCCCACCTGTAGAAATACAGGTCCAAACAACCGAGCCACACGGCCTACGCGGGGGGCTTTTTCTTTCGCTCCGCCTGGCAGGCTTCACGGACTCGCGTTCGGGAACGGACGGAGGCGAACTCCCTGAGCGAGGCGAAGAGAGCGCTGCGTTCGCAGCTGATCGCCTCGCGGGCGCGGCTCTCCCAGGAGGAGCGCTCCGCGCGCTCACGAGAGGTCGCCGCCCGGCTCGAGGCGCTCGACCTCTACCGGGATTGCCCGACCGTGGCGCTGTACGCGCCGCTCGGGACGGAGGTTGACGCCTCCGAGATCGCACGGCTGGCGCTGCGGCGCGGGGTGCGCATCGTGTACCCCCGCGCCGAGCCCGGGCAGCGGCTCATGGTCTTCGCGCGCTGCGATCCGTCCTCGCTGATCAGGGGACCGCTGGGCGTGGGCGAGCCGCCGGCGGACGCGCTCCTGGTGCCGCTCGAGGAGATCCAGTGCGTGGTGATGCCGGGCGTGGCCTTCTCCGAGGACGGGCTCCGGCTCGGCCGCGGCGGCGGCTACTACGACGCCACGCTGATGCGGGCCCCCCGCGCGCGCCGCGTGGGAGTCGCCTACGACCTGCAGGTGGTCCCCATCCTGCCGCGCGAGCCGCACGACGCCCTCCTCGACGCGGTGGTGACCGAGGCGCGGACGCTGCGGTTCGAGCGCGATTTCCGTTGACGAGCGGGCCGCCGCCGGGCCATGTCCCTGCGGCTTGAAGATCCTCTTCCTCGGCGACGTCTTCGGGAAGCCCGGCCGCACCGCGGTGGCGCGGCTCGTCCCGCGCCTCATCAGCCGGCACGGCCTCGACCTCGTCGTCGCGAACGCCGAGAACTCCGCGAGCGGCGCCGGCGTCACGCCCGACTCCGCCGAGGAGCTGCTGGCCGCGGAGGTGGACCTCCTCACCAGCGGCAACCACATCTGGTCGAAGCGCGAGATCGTCCCGTACCTCGACGCGCCCGGGTCGCGGCTGCTCCGGCCGGCCAACTACCCGCCCGGCTCGCCGGGGCGCGGGCGCGGCATCGCCCGGACCCCCGACGGGCGACGGCTCGGCGTGGTGAACCTCGAGGGCCGCGTGTTCATGAAGAACCTCGACGATCCGTTCCGGGTCGCCCTGCAGGAGATCGAGGCGCTGCGGGCCGAGGGCGTCACCGCCATCCTCGTCGACATGCACTGCGAGGCGACGAGCGAGAAGGGCGCCATGGGCTGGTTCCTCGACGGCAAGGTGGCGGCGGTGCTCGGGACGCACACGCACGTGCAGACCGCCGACGCGCGCGTCCTGCCCGGCGGGACCGCCTTCCAGACCGACGTGGGCATGTGCGGGCCGTGGGACTCGGTGATCGGCGTCCGCAAGGAGCTGGTGCTGGAGCGGTTCCTGTCCCAGCGCCCCATCTCCTTCGAGCCCGCCAAGCGGGAGACCTACCTGCAGGGCGCCATCGTGGACGTGGACGACGCGACCGGGAAGGCGCGCTCGATCGAGCGGGTGCAGGAGAAGCTGGAGGAGTGAGGGGGCCGCCTCAGCCCTCGACCACGATGAGCGCGTGGTTCCGCTTCCCCTTCTGGAGCACCACGAACGTCTGGTGGAGCAGGTCGCCCGCCCCGAGCGTCCGCTCCGGCGCGGCGATCGCCTCGCCGTTCACGAGGAACCCCTTCCCCTGGATGCCGCGGCGCGCGTCGCCCTTCGAGGAGGCGAGCCCGGTCCGCACCAGCGCCTCCACGGCCGCGAGCCCGTCCAGCTCGGCGCGGGGGAGCCGGACCACGGGCAGCTCCTGCGAGAGGACGCGCAGCACGTCCGGGCCCACGGCGCGCAGCTCGCCGCCGCCGAAGAGCACCCGGCTCGCCTCCACCACGCTGCGCGCGGCGTCGGCGCCGTGGATCCGCGCGGTCATCTCCTCCGCGAGCCTCCGCTGGGCGGGCCGCCTTCCCGGGTCGCGCGCCTGCTCCGCCATCACCGCGGCGATCTCGTCGAGCCCGTAGAAGGTGAAGTACTTGAGGAAGCGCTCCACGTCGCGGTCGTCGGTGTTGAGCCAGAACTGGAAGAACTTGTAGGGCGAGGTCCGGGCGGGATCGAGCCAGACGTTGCCCTCCTCGCTCTTCCCGAACTTGGCGCCGCCGGCGGTGGTGAGGAGCGGGAAGGTGACGCCGTGCGCGCCCGCCCCCTCCTTGCGCGCGATGAGCTCGGCCCCGGCGGTGATGTTGCCCCACTGGTCGCTGCCGCCCATCTGCAGCTCGCACCGATCGTGCTTCCACAGGTGCCAGAAGTCGTACGCCTGCACCAGCATGTAGGAGAACTCGGTGTACGAGATCCCGGTCTCCATCCGCGCCTTCACCGACTCCTTGGCGAGCATGTAGTTGAGGGTGAAGTGCTTGCCCGCGTCGCGGAGGAACTCCATCAGACCGAGGGGGCGGAGCCAGTCGGCGTTGTTCCGGACCAGCGCGGCGTTCGCGCCCTGGAAGGAGAGGAAGCGCTCGAGCTGCGCGCGGATCCGCGCCGCGTTGTGGTCGATCTGCTCGACGGAGAGGACCGGGCGCTCGGTCCGCTTGCCGCTGGGATCGCCCACCATCCCGGTCCCGCCGCCCACCACGATGATGGGCGTGCCGCCGCAGCGCTGCAGCCAGGCGAGCCCCATCACCGGGACCAGGCTGCCGACGTGCAGCGAGTCCGCGGTGGGATCGAAGCCGACGTAGCCGGTGATGGGTCCCTGGGCGAGGCGGTCCGGGAGGCCCGGCGTCGCGTCCTGGACGAAGCCGCGGGGGAGGATCTCTTCGAGGAACGTGGACATGGCGGGCGCGTAGATTACCGGATCCCGCGGCGGGCGTGGGAGCGGTGGGAGCGCAGCAGGCGGACGAGCCTGCCACGGAGCGAGCCCGGGGGGGCCGGGGGGTGCGATTTCGCCACCCCCAGGACTACGGGTGATAGCCCTTCCCCACCACGTACGCCTCGTAGCTGCGCTCGCGGGTGGCCTCCGGTCTGGCCACGCGCACCTCGTCGAAGCGCGCCTGCAGCTCCCGCCGGAGCGCGGGGAAGTCGCCGCCCACGAAGACCTTCGCCACGAACGCGCCGCCGAGCCGCAGCGTCGCCTCCGCCACCGCCAGCGCCATCCGCACCAGCTCCAGCGAGCGCGCCTCGTCGGTGATCTTCACGCCGATGGTCTTGGGCGCCATGTCGCTCGTCACCAGGTCGAAGCGGCCGGGGTGGAGCGCCTGGATCCGCTCCAGCGCGTCGGGCGCGAGCAGGTCCACCACCGCGGTGCGCACCCAGGCCTTGCCCAGGTTGCGGATGGGCTCGAGGTCCACGCCCACCACCGTCCCCCGCTCGCCCACCGTCTCGGCCAGGATCTGGAGGAACCCGCCCGGCGCCGCCCCCAGGTCGAGCACCGCCTGCCCGCGGTCCAGCAGCCGGTGGCGGCGGAGGATCTCGTCGATCTTGAACGCCGACCGCGCGCGCAGGCCGGCCTTCTTGGCCTGCCGGTAGTAGAAGTCCTTGGGGTCGTACGGCTTCGCCATCTTCCCTCGCGCCGCCGGAGGATTGCCGGGCTCCGGAGCGTGCCGTATCCTGCGCGTCCAGGCAGCGCAGTCAAGCCGACATGACTCCCCGGAAGATCACCCTGCTCTGCCTGCCGATCGCCGCGATCGGCGCGGGCGTCGCGGTCCACGCGACGCTGCGCATCCGGGCGCTGGAGGGCGAGCTGGAGGCGCTCGCCGCGACGGCGAAGGCGGAGGGCGAGTCCTTCCTCGCGACGCTCCAGGGCGAGCACGCCGAGCGCCAGCGGGTCGCCTTCGTCCGCCGCCGCGAGGTCGCCCTGTCGCTCGCCTCGGCGCGGCGCGACCGGCTGCTCGGCGCGCTGGGCGTCGGCGCGGCGGGCCTGGTCGCGAGCGCACTGTCCGTGATGTCGCGCATCGCCGCGGAGATCGAGGAGGATCGGCGGCACCTCCACTCCCAGACGCCGGTTCGGGGACCGGATCGGTCTTGAATCCGCGAGGGGTTCTGGACGGGAAAGGTCCGTAATCAGCGGGCTTTTCTCATGTGGCAGCCTTGACTTCCCGGCGCGTGGTCTGGGATAAGGCGGTCCGACCCTTTCCCCACCCCGGGGATGCTGCGAGGAAAAAACGATGGCCCTGAAGATTACCGAGGAGTGCATCAACTGCGGCGCCTGCGAGCCCGAGTGCCCCAACACCGCGATCACGCAGGGCGATGACATCTACATCATCGACCAGGCGAAGTGCACCGAGTGCAAGGGGCACCACGACGAGCCGGCGTGCAGCGGCGTGTGCCCGGTCGACTGCTGCGTGAAGACGTAGCGGGTCGCGCGGGAAGCGTCCGACGACCCGATGGGTTCGTAGGAGGGCGAGGCTCCCTCGCTCTATGCTTCATCGGCGGACGGCGGCACGCTTCCCGCCTCGTCGAACGCCCGCGGGGCGTCTGGAGACCAGCGATGGCCACTTTCATCACCGAGGAGTGCATCAACTGCGGCGCCTGCGAGCCCGAGTGCCCGAACGGCGCCATCTCGCAGGGCGAGGACATCTACGTCATCAACCCGGAGCTCTGCACCGAGTGCGTCGGGTTCCATGACGAGGAGGCCTGCGCCGCGGTGTGCCCGGTGGACTGCTGCGTCCCCGATCCGAACCGGACCGAGACCGAGGAGCAGAACTACGCGAAGCTCGCCAAGGTCCACGCCGACAAGCAGTTCCCGGCGCTGGCCGAGCTGCCCGCGAGCCTGTCGCGGTTCCGCAAGGCGTAGCCCCCCCGGAGCGATCCGCGTCTCGAACGCCCCGCGTGCCCCACGGCGCGCGGGGCTTCGGGTTTTTAGGGATCGGATCGGAGCGATGGGCCAGGCGGTTGCGCCTGGCCCGGAGCGACCAGGGGCCTGGGGGGCCGTGGCCCCCCAGCAAGATGGGGAGGAAATACCCGATGGAGACGCTGACGGGCGGACGGCTCGTCGCCCGCATGATCAAGAAGGAGGGCGTCTCGACGATCTTCACGCTCTCCGGCCTCCACGTCGCGCCCATCTACGCGGGCTGCGTGGACGAGGGCGTCCGGATCGTGGACACGCGCCACGAGCAGGCGGCGGCGCACGCCGCGGACGCCTGGGCGCGCCTCACCCGCGGGGTGGGCGTCGCGGTGGTGACGGCCGGACCGGGCGTGACGGACGCGGTCACCGGCGTCGCGAACGCGTGGGCGGCCAACGTGCCGCTCGTCCTCCTCGGCGGCGCCGCGCCCACCTTCAACCAGGGGCGCGGCTCGCTCCAGGAGATGCCGCAGACGCAGCTCTTCACCGGGATCACCAAGTGGTCGGATCGGATCCCGTCCCCGGATCTCGTCCCGAGCTTCATGGCACGGGCGTTCCGCGTGGCACGCGCCGGCCGGCCCGGTCCGGTGTTCCTGGAGATCCCGTGGGACGTGCTCTCCAACGGCGCCGACGAGGCGCTCGCGGAGGCGCAGGTGAGGTACCGCACCGCCGCCCGGTCGCCCGGCGATCCGCGCCAGATCGAGGCGGCCGTGGCGCTCCTGGCCCGCGCCGAGCGGCCGGTGCTGCTGGGGGGCTCGTCGGTCTGGTGGGACGACGCGGTCGAGGCGCTGCGCCGGCTCGCCGACCGGACCGGCATCCCCGTCTACCTGAACGGCATGGGGCGCGGCTGCCTCCCGCCGGACCACCCCTCCTTCCTGCAGCTCTCGCGCAAGGAGGCGCTGGCGCAGGCCGACGTGGTGGTGGTGGTCGGGACGCCGCTCGACTTCCGCGTCGGGTACGGCACCGAGCCGACCTTCGCGCCGGGCGCCCGCGTCGCGCAGGTGGACGCCGACGCCGCGGAGATCGGGCGGAACCGGCCCATCGAGGTGGGCATCGTGGGGGACGCGCGGAGCGTCCTCGAGCAACTGGAGGCGGCCGTCCGCCTCGGGCCGGCGGCGGCGGAGTGGCTCACGTTCCTGCGGGACCGGGAGGCGGAGCGCGCCGAGCGGCAGCGCGCGTTCGAACGGAGCGACCAGCGGCCCATTCACCACTTCCGGCTGGCGAAGGCGCTCGACGAGGTGGCGGGGCGCGCCGGCGACGTGACGTTCGTGGGCGACGGCGGGAACGTCGTCGCGGTGGCGGCCAAGGTGCTGCGCGTGCCGAGGCCGGGGCGCTGGCTCGATCCCGGACCGCTCGGCTGCCTCGGCGTCGGCGCTCCGTTCGCCATCGCGGCGAAGCTGCTCGCGCCCGAGCGGCCGGTGTGCGTGGTCCAGGGCGACGGCGCGTTCGGCCTGAACGGGATGGACTACGAGACCGCGGTGCGGTTCGGGCTGCCGATGGTGGTGGTGGTCGGCAACGACGCCGCCTGGGGGCAGATCCTGATCCCGCAGCGCGCGCTCTTCGGGGAGGAGCACTCGCCCGCGACCAAGCTCGCGCCCACGCGGTACGATCGGGTGGTGGAGGCGTTCGGCGGCAAGGGCGAGCACGTCGAGGACCCGAAGGACCTCGTCCCCGCGCTGGAGCGCGCGTTCGCCTCCGGGACGGTGTATTGCGTGGACGTGGCCATCGACCCCGAGGCGGCGGCCGCCGCCGGGGCGGCGGGGTACGCGGTGTAGAGGCTCCCTCTCGGAGAAAACCATGGCATCCAAGGTCAGGCTCGACCGCAGCAAGGCCATCGTCGTCGTGGTGGACGTCCAGGAGCGGCTCGCCCCGGCCATCGACCCGGCGGCGTACGCGGGCGTCCTCAAGTACGGCAAGGCGCTCATCGGCGCGGCGAAGGAGCTGGGGATGCCGGTGCTCGCGACCGAGCAGTACCCCAAGGGCCTCGGCCCGACCGTGCGCGAGATCGCCGAGCTGTTACCGACGCCGCCGCTCGCGAAGACGCACTTCTCCTGCGGCGCCGACCCCGCGTTCGCGGCGGCGCTGGAGAAGACCGGCCGGCGCCAGGTGATCGTGTGCGGGATGGAGACGCACGTCTGCGTCTTCCAGACCGCGCGCGACCTCGCGCAGGCCGGCTACGAGGTGCACGTCTGCGCCGACGCGGTGGGGAGCCGGACGCCCGAGCACCGGCAGATCGGCCTCGAGCTGGTGCGCGAGGCGGGCGCGATCGTGACCACGGCGGAGACCGCGATCTTCGACCTGCTCCACCAGGCCGGGACGCCGGAGTTCAAGAAGGTGTCGGCGCTGGTGAAGTGAGGCCGGCGGCGCGCGCAGCCGCTCCCGACGCCACGCGGGGGCGGCCCGGAGACAGGCGGCTCGGAGACCGTTGACCCCCCGCGGTCGCGGTGTTACCTATCGCCCTCCCCAGGTTCCGGGGCGTAGCGCAGCCTGGTAGCGCACTTGCTTGGGGTGCAAGTGGTCGCTGGTTCAAATCCAGTCGCCCCGACCATCTGAAGGCCCCGAGGTTCCACCGGATTCCGGTGAGCCCCGGGGCCTTCTCTTTTCGGGTCTGCTGGGCCCAGCAGCAAACTAGCAGCAAACGGACGGCCCTCTTTCACCTCGGGTGAGAGGTGAAGCCGGTTCAGACCCTCGCGCATGTCCTCCAGGTCGAGGTGACCGTAGACCTCGGAGGTGATCTTCGGGTCGGTGTGACGGAGGATCCGCTGGACGGTCGCGAGCGGGACACCGGCTTTGAGGAGCAGCGTCGCCGTCGGGTGGCGAAGATCGTGGAAGCGGAGCGGCTTCTGCTCGGCCACCGGCCAGAGGCGCATCCGGCACTTCGGGCACGTGCCCGGCTCGGCGTGGGGTGGTGCTCGGAGTGGCCGCAGCCCTTCCGGCGGCACTTGTGCGTGTAGCCGTTCACGACTCCGGCGCGTGCAAGCGCCCGGCGGAGAACGTCCTGCAGTTGCACGTCCGGCGCGTGCTGCTGGCCGTCATCCCGCGGAAACAGGACGTCAGACGAAGAGCGCGCCATCGCGCGCTCGATCCACGAGAGGAGCTCGTTGGGAATAGGCAGTAGGTCCTCGTGGCCGCCCTTCGTCGTGTCCGAGTCGCGCGAGCGGGCGATGCGGATCGTCCGCGCGCCGAGGTCAACGTCGGACTTCCGAAGCGCGATGACCTCGCCCCGGCGAAGCCCCAGGTAGAAAGCCGTCGCGAACAGGCCGCGCCAGCGCGCATCCAGCGCGGCGAGCACGAGCCGGACTTCCTCGGGCCGGGGGTACTGCGGGAGGCGCTTCGGGACCTTGAGCCGAGGCACCGCGAATGCCGGGTTCGCGCCTTTCCAAGCGCCGCGGCGCGTGAGGAACGCGAACACGCGGTGCACGGCGGCACGGAGGTGGTTCAGCGACTCCGGCGCGAGCGCGCCGACCCTCGCGTCGTGGACGGACTCGAGCCGCTCTCCGACGTTGGACAGCGGCAGCGCCCCGAGCTCCGCGCGCAGGTGCTTCTCCATGCACCGCCGGATCGTGTGCGAGCGCAGGCGGCGGCCGTGCTCCGACCACCACAAGTCCATCGCGGCCCCGAAGGTCATCGCGGGCGCGTCGCTCGGGAGCGGCTCGAGCCCGAGGCGCTGGCGCTCCGTCTTGCGCTCCGGCTCGAGCTGCAGCCGGCGCGCCTCGGTCTTCGTTCGCGCGCTCGTGGCCTTGTCCCGCCAAGCGCCCCTCGCGTCCTTGTAGCGGACGTACCAGCGGCCGTTCTTCTGGTAGGGCTCGGCCATGGCGAACCTCCGACGCCCGTTCTAACGGCGGCGTCCGTTGGCGTCGCCGGACTCGACCCAAGCGCGAAGCTCGCCGGGTATGAACCGGATGCCCCAACCACCGAGGCGGCGCACGGGCAGCGTTCCGTCCTCGGCGCGGTGGTAGACCCAGCTCGCACTGCGTTTCAGGAATCTCGCCGCCGCCCGCACGTCCCAGAGCTCGTTGTCCGGCGGCAGCTGCGGCTCGCTGACTTTCGCCGTGGTCCGCCGCGGTGCAGGCGGCTGTCGTGTCTGCCGGCGCACCGGCGCGCCCGAGCCGCGCGCGCCGCTGCCCTCACGCGATGCCTCCGCGTCCGCATGCGGCGCCCATCCGAAGGACGCCTGCTCCGAGTTCGCTTCAGCCATGGCTTGCTCCGGTTCGCTGGGCCTCGCCGGACGTGGCCGCCGCCGCGGAGACCTCCTGCTGGATGAATCCCCGGAGCGCCCGTACGAGGTCGGCTCGCAACGGCGGCAGCGGGAGCTGCGGCGCACCGGGCAACCGCGAGATGCGGTTCGACGCGAGCCAGGCCTTCACCGCGTCGCTGACTCTGGCGAGCCGCTCTTCCGAGTGGACGATGCCGACCTCGCAGAGAGCCCGGATGACGCCAGGCATCGCCCACCGTCATCGCGGTTCGGTATCGGTGATGGTGACCTGGTTCGGCGGCTCTCAGGGCAGCAGCGGCTGCTGTTCGGTCAGGGACGCTGGGGCTCCCCTGTCGCCAGGGAACCGACCCGCTTTGTCGGGCCAGACGAGTTGGAGCAGCGGGAACCCCCAACCCTGGTTGAACCACCCCGCGTAGCCCACGTGGCGCTTGTAGCTGTCGATGGCGCGGACCTCGCGCAGGGCGACCGGGTAGTCGTCGAGAACGCCGTCGAATGGCGTTCCCACCGGGAGCTGCTCGCCGCGCCTGACCCGCTCGCCGCACGCGTTGAGCATCGCCTTCAAGACCTCCAGCCGGAGTCCCAACGTGATGATCTCGGGATGTCCGTAGCTCTTGAACAGGCCGACCGTGTACGCGAACGGCGGCTCGTCGCCTTCGCCCGGGATCATCTGGACGGCCCATCCATACTGCGCGACGGCCTCGTCGATGAAGTCCTCGTGGGGATCGTACCGAGCCCACGCCGCGTCGGGATGATCTCGGTCGGCCGAGTACCCGCGGGGCAAGTCCGCGACCGCGTTGAGCGAGGGATCCCCTGCGACCGTGCACTCGAGGCACGCGAGCGATCCCGGATCGCCGGCGGCGTCGCCGTGGTCGCCCCCGCACATGAACTGCCAGGCGCCATCATCGTCATGCGACACGTGAAGGATCGGTGCGCCGTCACGGACGCGCTGGCAGATGAACACTCCCGTGTTGCGCGGAGCGTCGAAGTCGAACCGGTCCGGGACGTTGTGCTTGCTGTCCGGCATGGACTCGTACCGTCGGCTCACGGCCGAACGGCAGTCTGAGTACCGCGCGGCGGCATGCCGTCCACCTCGACGAGCGGCTCGTCCCCGTCAGCCTCGACGAACGAGAGCTTCAGCTGCTTCCCGAGCGCCAACCCGACCTTCCGGAGCGTCTCCCATCGGGGCGTCCGCTGGTCGAGGCCGCGCTCCATCCGCGCGATCATCGGCTGGCTCACGCCGACCATCTTGGCGAGCTGAGCCTGCGTGAGCCTGGCCTGCTCGCGCATGCTGCGAACGACAATCGCCACCTCGTGAACGAGCCGGCGCTGCTCGAAGTGGTGCCGGAACTCGGGGTCCTCGAGCTGCTTCCCCAGGTACTCGTCGAGCCCCACCCCGGCAGGTCGCTTCGTCTTCTTCGTCGTCCGGCGTGCCATCGTCGTCACCTCACAGCTTCTTCATGCGTGCGCGGGCCGCCTCGATGCCCGCGTCCTGGTCCTGCTTCTTGCAGACGTGGAGGATCCAGACCACCCCGCCCTTCCGGCAGAAGAGCGTCCGGAAACCGCCCGTCCTGATCTCCAACAGCCCCCGATTCGGCCAGCCCTTGATCGGCTTCATCGAGATCGGCGCCTGCAGGCCGTGGTCTCGAAACGACATGATGTCCGCCACGACCTGCGCGCGCTCCCGGGCGGGCAGCGAGTCGAGGAACTCGGTTGGCTGGCTCCGGCCCGCATCGGTCGCGTAGAAGCGAACCTCGAACACCACCGCATATAACCACGTGGGTATGTCACCGTCAACCCCCACCACGCCCCCACCCGGAGTACGATGCGAAGCTTATTTCGCCGCCAGCGGCGACGACCTACCGGAGAGCGTGTGGACGACGGTGCATCCATTACGAAGGAGCAGCTCGACGTCGCTGCCCAGGTTGATGCGACCCTGCGCGCGCACCACGCCAAGGTCGAGCGGCAGGATGTTTCGTCGACCCGCAACCGTCCATGCGTGTCATGGAAGATCGCCACCCGCCCGGACATTGGGTTCGAGCTCGTCCTGTTTGAGGACAGCTTCCAGATCGTCGTGAACGGGTGGTCGCTCCCGATCGAGCGCGTCGGGAAGTTCGCCGAGTTTGCGGCCGGGGTGCGCGAAGTCACGGAGTCTCTTCTGTCCCATGACCTCCGCATCCGCGTCCGCCGCACCCTGGGCGGAAGGAGCACGGGCGCATTGTTGCTGGGGTCCCATGGGCGGGCCAGGTGGTGTGGCGACCTGCTCGCCGCCGTATTTCGCATGGGACGCGAGGAAAGGTACGCGGACTGGCTCGAGCGCCAGACGGTGACTTAGCAGCCCGGGACGTGGCCGCGCAGACGCGGCCGCGCCCACCCGCCCAGGGAGCCAGTGGTGGCCGCGTGGAGGACGCGCTGGGGCGTCACCGCACTGATCATCTTCCTGGTGCCGGTGACCGCGGTGTTCCACGCCCCGTGGACGGCCCAGGGCGCCGAGGTGCAAGACGGTTCGGCATCGCGTCCGCGGCTTCCCGGCGTTCCTCTTCGAGGGCGATCGCCAGATGATGGTCCCCGGCTGGCTTCCCTACGAGGGGTTCCGCGAGGTCCTCGGCATGGTCTCCGGCGGGGAGCTCGTCGAGGCTGCTCCGCCCAGGACCGCGGAGGCCATCGCGGCGTTCATCCGGCGCCACGGCCGCGTCGCCGACCGGGAGATCACCGTCACTTTCGGCCTGAGCGACCAGGCCTGGGGCGCCCTCGAGCCCGAGGTCCTCCAGGCAGCGGGGATCGAGGTGGAGCCTGCGGGCAACGGGCGCTTCCTCGGTGCTCGCAGGCCGGCCGTGGGAACCTGCGATCCGACGACCGGCGCCTGCTCCATCTGACGAAGCGCCGTGGCGCCTGCCCTCGGGAACCCCCGTTCATCGTGAGCCAGGTGTTCCGTATCGCGATCAGGGAGTATTGGGATGGCCCGCGTCGTAGCGGGCCTTCGCCGGGAGGACGTAGGTCGCTCCCGTCGTCGGATCGACCCATGGCCACGGGTTGGCGCCGAAGAACGGCGGCTTGCCGGTCAGGTAGAGCGAGTCCGGCAGGCTCTTGCTCGACAGGCCCGGGTTGGTGAGCCAGCGCTGGGAGCTCGACAGGAAGTCCCAGTTCCCGTCGCGGATGGCGGTCGACTCCACGTACGGATCGTTCGCGGGATAGGGCGAGTCGGGGTCCCAGCCCAGGAGCCAGATGCTGCCGGTGCCGGTGTTGTTGAAGGCCTGGGGAAACCGGTCGGACCAGCCGGACATCTTCCCCGGGGCGCCGAGCACGTTGCCGACGAAGTTGAAGTAGTAGGAGTAGCGGCAGCCGCCGGCGGTCCGGTAGGGCCCGCCGATGCTCGGGGAGAGGGCCATGTCGTAGGCGTCGTCGACGGTGGGTTCCTGCGGAGAGCAGCCGTCCGTGCCCGGCGGGCAGCTTCCGGTCATGTAGTTGGTGAAGGCGCCTCGCCAGCCGCGGAGCCAGTTGCGGTAGACGGTGTGGCGGGTCGCGCTCCCGTGGGTGGAGTCCGAATCGAAGTTGAAGCCCCAGTTGCCCTCGAACAGCATCTGGTAGCCGCCCACCATGTGGCTCCCGTTCAGCCCGACCTCGTTCCAGACGTCGTCGTAGGCGATGAAGCCCATGTCCATGTAGTTGTAGCCGATGACCGAGCCTGCCCCGGAGGCACGCACCACCATGACCTTGTTGGCGCGCAGGTTGATGTTGTTCTCGTAGAGCAGCTCCGCCGATCCGTTGGCCAGGGAGAGGGCGTAGCCGCCGCCGCCGGGGACCGGCCAGGCGCCGTCGTGGACGTAGGAGTCGCGGATCTCCACGCGGAAGGAGCCGTTGACGGCAAACCCTTCCCCGAGCCACTTGGTGTTCTCCACCCCTCGCGCCCAGCAGTAGGCGGCGTTCTCGAAGCGGATGGCGCCGTCCCCACCGCCGGAGACGCTGACCCCCTCGAGACCGGAGAGGGTCACGTGGACGCTCGGATGGCTTCCTCCGTCGCCGGGCGGCGTGAGCTGCGCGTGGTGGGAGGCGCGGAAGGCCTTGTGCAGCGGTGAGGTGAAGGTCACGGTGTTGCCGGAGACGCCCGCGATCTCCTTCACCTCGGCCTGGACCCGATCCGGCCGGGAGAACCACTGCGCTGCGTCCCCTCCGACGCTGGCCCAGCCGTTCGCCGGCGAGGGCGTGGTCGGGGCGGCCGGGTCGTCGTTCGCGAAGGGCGGGTTGTGGGCCCACCAGACCACGTCGGGCGGCGAGCTCGGACTGGTCCAGGGGCCGTTGGCCAGGACTTGCCCTCGCCCCTGCGGATCGGTCTGCCAGGTGGATCCCGAGACCTCGTCGAGGAGCGCGAACATTCCCGACGAGAATCGGGTGCCGTCGGCGACGTTGACGGAGAAGGCCCCCTTTGCGCCGTCGGCGGTCAGGAGGGTCGCGTTGCTCTGGTAGACGGGCCAGCGGCTGGGACCGACGATGACCACCGGTCGAGCGTCGGTGGCCGTTCCGCTCCCGGTGTTGGCCCCGTTGGTCTTGACGAGCAGGGTCGTTCCGGCGCCCGCTCCGCGGAGCACGGTGTTGCTGCTGTCGATGGCGACGTAGTCGGCGTTGACGATGAAGGTGCCGGCACCGAGCAGGACGACGACGCCGCTGGGATGGGCGGCATGGCCATCGGCGATGGCCTTGTTGATCGCCGCCGCGTCGTCGCCGCCGCTGGGAAGGAGCGCCGTGGTGGACGGCCAGCCCGACGACAGCGCCGCGATGCCCCCCCTCGACATCGTGCCCGGGTTCCAGGTGGTGACCCGGTCGGCGGGGAGCGCGTAGGCGCCGCCCTTGCCGGCCGACGTGCTGCAGGCGGAGCCGAGCAGCGTCACCGCGAACAGGAAGGCCGCCGACAGCACGGCGGAGGGAGCGATCTTGCGGGCCCAATCGGCCATTTCGTCCTCGATGTGAGCGCAGCCGGACTCGGAGGAGGAATCCGCGAGCTGACCGTCCTCGGGAACGAGGAGCGCGTCTCCTCGCGAATCGAGCCTAGCAGGGAGCATCCGCATCCGACAGAAGCGGCAGGCGCGTGGCGCACATCGGGTGCAGGTCACCCGACCCGACCCGACAACTCCTTCGGGCGCCCCGGGTACCGAGCCGAGAAGCTCGGGCTGGCCATCGTTCAGAACGCGACGTGGACGCGCCCGGTGAAGACGTGCGCCGGTCCCCGGTCGGCGTTGTAGGCGGGATGGAAGATGGGCTGGTAATTGGCGCCGACGGAGACCTCGCGCGTGAGCGCGAGCCGGTAATAGACCTCGGCCAGGATCTCGGGGGCGTAGCTCAGCGCGCCGTCGCCGATGAGGAACCCGTAGCCACCCGCGGCGAGGTAGCGCCGGTGAGGATCGGACAGCCCGCTCACGACGACGCCCAGTCCCGCCTCGTCGTCGGGGCGCCCCCACCGCGAGCCCGCCTGCACCAGCCCTGCCGCGATCGAGCGGTCGATCTCGGTGAACGCCCAGGTCTCGTTCCGGCCGTCGTTGTAGCTCACGCGCAGGAACGCCCCGAGACCGGACCCGAGGTCCTGGTTCGCGCTCGCCGCGAAGCCGTACTTGGTGCGTCCGTTCGCGCGCGTCGCGGTGACGTCCGGCGAGGCCGGCGACTCCGCGAGCGCCTCCTCGTAGCTGCCCATGTGAGCGGTGTCGAGAAACAGGAGGGCACGCGCCGCGCCCGGGAGGCCGGCGACCGTGTACCGGCCCTCGAACTCGCCGGCGAGGCCGCGAGCCTTCGCCACGTCCCACTCGAGCTCCATGCCGTTCGCGGTCTTCGGCTCGAGGAAGAGCCCGGCGCGAACCGACCACCACGCGATCGAGAGATCGGCGGCGGCGCCGTAGGTGTAGCCCCGAGTGTCGGCGGGATAGTCGTAGGCGGCGGACGCCCAGAGCCCCCAGCTCATGAGCTGCGCGTGGGGATCGCCCGTGAGCGGGACGCGGTCCACGAAGTCGGTGGTCGCGACCTTCCCGAACGTGACGGTGAGTGCATCGCGATCTCGCGTCCCGGCGAGCTGGTTCGGGCCGGGCTCGACTCGTGTCGGTCCGCCGCCCAGGCCGATCGTCTGCCGCAGGAAGGCCCGGCCGACGACCAGGGTGGGCGTCGGGTCGCCCACCCGATACACCTCGCCGCTCGGGAAGGCGGCGACGCCCAGGGTGCTGCTGAGGCCACGGCCACCCGCCAGCTCGGGTTGCAGGTAGACCTCGGCGCCTCGCCAGAGTCGCGCGCCGCCGAAGAGATCCATCACCACCGACGTGGCGGCCTCGTCGCCCGGCTGGAGGCTGTTCTTTCCCGAGTAGCCGGCGTGGAACGAGGGATGCCACTGCGTGGCCACCGTCGCCTGGTAGTGGAGCGAGAAGCGTTCATCCTCGGGAGGCGAGGGCGTGGCGCGCTCGGCATCGGACTGAACGTCCGCAGGGGCCGCCGCCACCGCGACGGGCTCGGGCGAGAGCACGGGACGTGCGTCGAGACGAGCCGGATCGGCGCCCAGCGCCGACCCGGAGCAGGCGAGCGCGAGCATGACCACCGATGCGTGGAGGCGAAGCCGGTGGGCCGCCCGTGCCGGGCGCCGCGGGCGATGCGTCGGCCCGTTGCGACGCCGGGTCGGCGCGAGCGAGGGGTGGCGAGAGGTCATGGACGTCCTCGATTCCCGTTGCCTGGCCTCGAAGGCGTCGGAGCCGCTCAGGCCGTGCGGGCCTGGAACGGTGAAGGCGCTGCGCGGTTTCCGACCGGCCCGGATGGCCGTGCTTCACATGGAGGACTACCAGACGCGTCCGCCGGCCATCACAGCGTCCGGCGGAGGAGCAGCGAGGTCAAGGCCATCGAGACGACGGCGCAGGCGGCCAGCGCCAGGAGGTCGCCGGCCACCGCCCGCAACCCCACGTCCTGGATGAGCAGGCTGCGCAGCGCGTGGACCGCGTAGCTGAAGGGGTCGAGCGCTGCGAGCGTCCGCATCCAGGGTGGAAAGGCCTGGGTCGGGTAGACGGCGCCGCTCGGGAAATAGAGGAGCGTGCTCAGGATGCCGGAGGCGATGCGCGGCACCATGATGTCGTTCACCCGGACCATGAACATGAACATCATGCTGACCAGGGCGAGGGCGGTCAGCGAGATGACCAGCGTCATCTCGAGCAGCCGCCACGGCTCGAGCGGGTGCGGGATCCCCGCCAGCACCGAGCCGACCACCATCAGCACCAGGCCGGCCGTGACCGCCTTGAGGGCCCCCGAGATGTTGAAGCCCGCCACCATCTCGAGCCTGGTGATCGGCGTCACCAGGTACCCCTCGTGCCGGCCGCTCGACTTGTCGTCGATGAAGGCGAAGGCGCCGCCGATCATCACCATGGTGAAGATGGCCAGGACGATGGTGCCTGGGAGCAGGTACTGGATGTAGGGAACGTACGGGAAGAGCTCGACCACCTCCAGCCGCGCGGCGCCGGGCAGGCGCGCCGGAGAACCGCGGGCCGCACCGAAGGCGCTCACCAGGTCGCCGAGCGAGCTGGCCAGCGCCGCCGAGACGAAGCGATCGGCGTTGTTCTCCACCAGGGCGACCTTCGGGTCGACGTGGCTGAGCACCCGCCTGGAGAAGTCGGGCGGCACGGTGAGGACGCCGTCGAGCCGTCCCTCGCGCAGATCGCCGAGAGCGCTGGCCTCATCTGCGTAGGAGATGGTCTCGAACGTGCCTGCGTTGGCCGCGATCGCGCCGGTCAGCTCCCGGAGCTTCAGGGCCGGCAGGCCGTGATCCTGGTCGACCAGGCCGACCTTGAGGTGGTGCAGCGTGCCGCCGAAGGCGTACCCGAGCACCAGCAGCTGGAGGAGTGGACCGAAGACGGTGACGACGACGAGCAGCGGGCTGCGGACGAAGCGGCGTAGCTCGCGCTCGACCAGGGCCAGGGTGCGGTGCATGGATGGCTCCGGAGGTCAGTCATGACCGCCGCCTGCCGGGGGCCGCTCGTCGAGCGTCTCCCCGAGCTGGCGGCCGGTATACTGCATGAAGACGTCGTCGAGCGTGGTGCTCTGCACGCTCTTGCCCGGAACGGTGGCCTTGAGCGCCTGTGGCGTGTCGAGCGCCACGAGGTGACCGTGGTCGACGATCGCGATCCGGTCGCAGAGCTGGTCGGCCTCCTCCAGGTAGTGCGTGGTGAGCAGCACCGTCAGATCCTGGCGGGCCTTGAGCTGCTTCAGCAGGGTCCAGACCCCGGCGCGAGAGGCCGGGTCGAGCCCGGTCGTCGGCTCGTCCAGGAAGAGGATGCGCGGCTGGTGCACCAGGCCGCGGGCGATCTCCACTCGGCGGCGCATGCCTCCGGAGAGCGTCTTCACCGGCGCCCTGGCCCGGTCGAGGAGGCCGACCGCCGCCAGCAGGCCTTCGATGAGATGACCGCGCCGGCTCCTCGGCACGCCGTGCAGCTTGGCGTAGACGAGCAGGTTCTCCTCGACGCTCAGGTCCAGGTCGCAGGTCATGTTCTGGGGGATGACGCCGATGGCCCGCCGGACGCCGTCGGGCTCGGTGCGGACATCGCAGCCCGCCACGTGCGCCGTGCCGCTCGTGGGAGGCACCAGGGTGGTCAGCATCCGGATCAGCGTGGACTTGCCGGCGCCGTTGGGGCCCAGCAGGCCGAAGATCTCCCCCTCCCCCACCGAGAAGGAGATGCCGTCCACGGCCGTCAACGCTCCGTAGCGCTTGGCGATGGCCTGCACGTCGATGGCGATCACGGCGGTCACCGGGCCGCGGCGAGGGGCAGCTCGACCTTGGCGGTCGAGCCGAGCGCCAGGCGGCGGTCCTGGTTGTCGAGCCGGAGCCGGATCTCGAAGGTGCAGATGTCCCGCTTCGTCCGGCTCACGTCCCGCTGGGTGGCGAACCCGGCGTCGACTCCCCGGTGGAAGACGACGCCGTCCCGCGCCTCCCCGGAGGCCAGGACGACGCGCAGGTGGTCGCCGAGCCGGATCCGGCCCACGTAGGTCTCCTCGACGTCGGCGCGGACCCACAGGTCGTCGGGATCGATCAAGGTGACCACCGGCTGACCGGCGGCGACGAACTCACCGGGGCGGGCAGCCCGGACGTCGACGACGCCGTCGATGGGCGCGACCAGGCGGGTGTAGCCGAGCCGGACGTCGGCCTTGGTCCGCTGGGCTTCCGCGGCCCGTTGAAGGCGGCGGCTGGCCGCCAGGGCGGCGCGGCGCACCTCTGCCTGGGCGGCGCCGGCGCGGGCCAGGGCGAGCGCGGCTCGCTGAGCCTCGATGGTGCGGTCGAGCGACGCGACCCGGGCCTGCGCGGCCTCCTGGGTGCGACGGGCGTGGTCGAGGTCCTGCTCGGCTCCGACGCCTGCCTGAACAAGCTGCTCCGGGCGGCCGAGGCTGGCGGCTGCCTCCGAGAGCTGGGCGGCGGCCGCGGCCCGGTCCGCCTCGGCGGCGCCCACCCCGGCGCTGGCCTGCGCGATCCGCGCGGCCGTCTCGCGCTCCTGGAGGCCGAGGGAGGCAGCGCTCTCCTCCACCTGCGATGCGAGCACCCCGGCGCTGTGCTGGAAGAAGGAGCGGTCGGCCTCCAGCTCTGCAGGCTCGATCTCGGCCAGCAGCTGGCCGCGCCTCACCAGGTCTCCCTCCCGGACGTCGAGCCTCGCGAGCCGCCCCGCGATCTGCGGCCCGACCACCACGTCGTCGGAGGTGACGAGGCCGGTCAGGGTCAGCGTGGGCGAGCCTTCCCGCGTGGACCAGGCGGCGAACCCGGCCAGGGCACCGGCCGCCGCGGCGATGAGCGCGGCTCTCTTCCTGTTCATGGTGGACCTCGGGGGTGGCAAGCGATCGATGTATGTGGCGAACGGTGTTCGGTCGGCGACATGGCGCGCCCGGCCGCTGCGCCCGAAGGGGCAGGCGGCCGGGCTATCGGCGGCGGGAGGACTTCCGGGGAGAGCGCGGCGGGGCGGCGGGGGGCGTCCGGAGGAGCCCCTGGAGGAGCACCTCGATGGACCAGGCGAAGCGGGCCGGGCCGTCGCCTGCGAGCATCTGGCCGCGGAGCGCGTGGACCCTGGGGTGGGTCGCAGCAGAGACCTTGTCGAGCGCCCGCGCGGCCCCCGCGAGCGGATCGGGCTTGCCGCGACGGTGACCATGCTCCGCGGCCACGGCCGTGACGTAGAGGAGCAGCAGATCGACGGCCCAGGCCGCGGTGGCGTCCTCCATGCCCGCCTCGTCGAGCTGCCCGAGCAGCGCCTCCATGATCCGCAGCGCATTCGGCCCGACCGCGATGGCGTTCATGGCGAGCTGGGCGAGCCCCGGGCGACGCGACAGGGCCTCGAAGTAGGACTCGAGCAACGCGAGGAGGCGCCGGCGCCAGTCGCCTGCACCGGCGGTCCTCACCTCGCCGAGCGCGCGGTCGAGCACCAGGGCCTGCAATTCCTGAAGGTCGTCCACGTAGGCGTAGAGCGTGGCCGGACCGGTGTCGAGCGCGGCCGCCACCTTGCGCAGGCTGGTCCCCTCCGCTCCCTGGCGCGTGAGCAGGTCGAGCGCGGCGGTGACGATGACGTCCCTGCTGAGCGGATCCTTGGTCGGACCGCCGCGGCGGCTGGTGACGGGGCGGGCCTGGAAGGGGTCGCGGCGGGACATGGGCGAACAGTAGTCGTCGCGAACGGTGTTTGTCAAACAGGGCGAGAGGGAGCTCGGTGGACAGGTGCGCTCCGGTCAGCGGCGGGCGGACCTGCCGCGCGCTCAGCGCAACCCCTGGCCCGTCGTCGCCGGCAGGAGCTTCCCGAACTTCACGCCCTTCGTGCTGACGAGCCCCTCGCCCATCGAGATCACGTCGCTGGCGCTGCCGCGCAGGACCAGGACCTCGAGGCAGTCGTGCGCGTCCATGTGGACGTGGAGCGCGGAGACGACGGCCGGCGTCGGCACGTCCGACGCGGCCAGCGCGGGGACGGTCACGCACCAGCTCGTCGAGGAGCGGCCCATCCTCCGGCCCGGCGAGGTGCTGGAGCTGGTGCCCGGCCTCATCGTCACGCAGCACAGCGGCGCCGGAAAGGCGAACCAGTACTTCCTCCGCGGGTTCAACCTCGACCACGGCACCGACTTCGCGACCGTGGGTTCACCCCGACGACTACCGGCGCTTGAACGCGGTCCTGCGCTACTCGGGTCAGGCCGGGGCGGGGACGTGGAGCGTGACCGCGATGGCGTACGACGGCACCTGGCACGCGACCGACCAGATTGCCGACCCCGTCCACGGGGACCAGATGCTGCAGCTCCACGACCGCTGGATCTACGGGACGGCGGGCTCCTGGACGCGGTTCGTGAGCGGGGGGGGGCGTGCAGAACACGCTTCGGGCCCCGCCCGCTCACCGAGGACGGCAGCGTCCAGTCCTCGGCCTCGACGCTCCTGAACGCGCAGGTCACCTGCCGGGTGGGGAAGCACCTGCGCTTCACCGCCGACGTGTTCAACCTGCTCGACGCGCGCGTGGACGACATCGCCTACTACTACCGCTCGGCGCTCCCCGGCGACCCGCCGCCCCCTCCCGGCTCGCCCCCGGGCGAGTACGGCGTCCACTTCCACCCCGCCGAGCCGCGCAGCTTCCGCCTCGCCGCGACCTTGGTGCTGTAGCCACGCCGGCCGCGGCCGGCGACACCGGGACCCTCGCCGCCCGCGCTCGCCGTCAGAGGGTCGGTCCGGGCAGCCAGGGGACGAACTCCTCCTCCCCGATGCCCAGGAGCTCGCTCTTGGTCCGCTTGCCCGAGGCCACCTCGACGAGCTCGTCGAGGATCGCGCGGCCCATCTCCTCGATGGACGTCCCGTCGAGGACGCGACCGCAGTCGAGGTCCATGTCGTCCTTCATCCGCCGGTAGACCTGGGAGTTGGTGGCCAGCTTCAGCGAGGGGACCGGCTTGCACCCGAAGGCCGAGCCTCGCCCGGTGGTGAAGGCGATCAGGTTCGCGCCGCCCGCGACCATCCCCGTGACGGAGGCCGGGTCGTACCCGGGCGTGTCCATGAAGACGAGCCCCTTCGCGGTGACGCGCTCGGCGTACTCGACGACGTCCACGAGCGGGGTCGTCCCGCCCTTCGCCACGCCGCCCAGCGACTTCTCGAGGACCGTCGAGATGCCGCCCGCCACGTTGCCGGGCGACGGGTTGTGGTCCACGTCGGCCCCGTGCGCCTGCAGGTGCCGGCGCCACCAGGCGAGCCGATCGAGCAGCTTCTGCGCGACCGCGCCGCTCACCGCGCGCCGGATGAGGAGCTGCTCGGCGCCGTAGATCTCGGTCGTCTCGCCCAGCACCGCCGCGCCACCGTACCGCACCAGCTCGTCCACCGCCCAGCCGAGCGCCGGGTTCGCGGTGATCCCGGAGTAGCCGTCCGAGCCGCCGCAGTTGGTCGCGAGCACGAGCTTCGAGACCGGCTGGCGGGTCCGCCGCGCTTCGTTCGCGAACGGGAGGAGCCGCGCCACCTCGGCCACCGCGGCGTCGATCGCCGCGCGCGTGCCGCCCGCCTCCTGGATCCCGATCACGGGAGGCCGCGACCCGGGGCCTCCGGGGAGCGAGAGCCCGGTGCGGCCGATGAGCGTCAGCGGCTGGTTCACCTCGCAGCCGAGGCCCACGATGACGTAGGCGGCCACGTTGGGATGCCCTGCGTACCCCGCCAGGACGCGCTCGAGCAGGCGGTGGTCCTCCCCATCCGCGACGTTGCCGCAGCCGCCCCGGTGCGTGAGCGCGACGACCCCGTCCACGCCGGGGAAGCCGCGCGAGACGTCCCGGAAGCACGCGCTCACCGCCTTGACTACCGTGGCCGAGCAGTTGACCGTGGAGACGACCGCCAGGTAGTTGCGCGTCCCGACGCGACCGTCCGCCCGCAGGAAACCGTCGAAGTGGCGCATCGCGGCGGGCGGGTACGGGATCACCTCCCGGGCGTCGCAGCCGACCTCGTAGTCCCGGCGGACCTCCCCGCGGTGCAGGTTGTGCGTGTGGACGTGATCGCCGGGCTGGATCGGCGCCGAGGCGAACCCGATGACCTGCCCGTAGCGATGGAGGGGCTCGCCCACGGCCCGGACGCGGAACGCGATCTTGTGCCCCGCGGGGATCGCGGCGCGCAAGGCGGTGGCGCCGGCCTGTGTCTCCACCTCGTCGCCGGCGGCGAGCGGGACCTTCGCGATCACCACGTCGTCGAGCGGGTGGAGGCGCAGCGTCCGGCTCGCGGGTGGAGGCGCAGGGGGCATCAGGGCCTTCCGTGGTTCCGTCGGGTGCACGTCGTCATGCCGCTCTCGGGCCGGGCGCCGCAGCCGGCTCGCCTCCCGGCGGCCTGAGCATCGCCCACACGAAGGCGGCGCCGATGACGTCGAAGAACGCGATCGCCACGAACAGCGGCCCGTAGCCGATCGACTTCGCGACCTTGCCGACCACCCAGGTGAAGAGGATGCCGCCGGCGTACCCGGCCATCCCGGACATCCCGTTGGCGGTCGCGACGGTGCGCTTGGGGAAGAGATCGGCCGGCAGCGTGAGGAGGGTCGACGAGATGGCCTGGTGCGCGAACGCGCCGATCGAGAAGAAGAGGATGGCGAGGCCGACCGACGGCGCCCGTCCCGTGAAGATGGAGAGCGTCATCAGGACCGACGGGATCGTCATCGCGACCTTGCGCGCGGTCAGCACCGAGAGCCCGCGGCCGATGAAGAAGGGCGAGAGCAGGCCGCCGAAGAGGCAGCCGAGGTCGGCGGCGAGGAACGGCACCCAGGCGAAGTAGGCGACCTGCTTGAGGTTCAGGTGACGCTCGGTGACGAGGTAGAAGGGGATCCAGTAGGTGAAGAGCTGCCAGGCCGGCTCCGAGAGGAAGCGCGCGATGGCGAGCCCCCAGAAGTTCTTCTGCGGGAGGACGAGCCGCACCACGCCCTTCTCCCGCGGCGCCTCGACCGCCGGCAGCTCCGCCTCCCCCGCCCGGATGTGCGCCAGCTCCTCCGCGCGGAGCCAGGGGTGCCGGTCGGGCGACCGGTAGAGCGCGATCCAGATCACGACCCACACCAGGCCGAGGATGCCGGTGCCGGCGAAGGCGGTTCGCCAGCCGTACTGGAGCACGAGGAACACGACGACCGGCGGCGCGACGAGCGAGCCCAGCGCCGAGCCCATGTTGATGATGCCGGTCGCGACCGTCCGCTCCTTCGGCGGGAACCACTGCGACACCGTCTTGATCGCCCCGGGGAAGTTCCCCGCCTCGCCCGCGCCCAGCACGCCGCGGAAGACCGCCAGCGAGCGCCAGCCGGTGGTGAAGCCGGTGAGCGCCTGAGCGATCGACCACCAGGTGAGGGACGCCGCGAAGCCCCAGCGGATGTTGAGCCAGTCGATGGCGCGCCCGGCGAACGGCTGCATGACGCCGTAGACGACCTGGAACGCGATCACGACGTACGAGAAGGACTCCTCGTCGATGTCGAGGTCCTTCTTCAGCGTCGGTCCGACGACCGCGAGGGTGGAGCGATCGAGGTAGTTGATGACCGTGATGCAGGTGAGCAGCCCGGCGATCCACCAGCGCAGGCCCCGCACGGTGAAGCGCGGCCTCGTGCTCGAGGCCTCCTCGGCGCTGCGCTGCATCTGGACGGACGGCTGCATGGTGCGCTCCCGGGTGGGATCGACGTCGGCGCGCGGCGGCTACAGCCGGTAGGCCCGCTTCGCGAGCCGGTAGGCGAGGTCCACCGCCAGCTCGCGGGCCTCGTCCTCCTCCAGGCGGTGCTCGGCCACCAGCCGGGCGAGGAAGGCGCAGTCCATCCGCCGGGCCACGTCGTGCCGGGCCGGGATCGACGGGAAGGCGCGCGTGTCGTCGTTGAAGCCGACGGTGTTGTAGAAGCCGGCGGTCTCGGTGGCGCGCTCCCGGAAGAAGCGCATGCCCTCGGGGCTGTCGAAGAACCACCAGGGCGGGCCGAGCTTCAGGACCGGGTAGTGCCCGGCCAGCGGCGCGAGCTCGCGCGCGTAGCTCGACTCGTCGAGGGTGAAGAGGATGACGGTGAGGCGGGGCTCGTTTCCGAAGCGGTCGAGGAGCGGCTTCAGCGCGTGGACGTACTCGGTGCGCATCGGGACGTCCGCCCCCCGGTCGCGCCCGAACAGGCGGTGCACGGCCGGGTTGTGGTTCCGGTAGGCTCCGGGGTGGATCTGCATCACCAGCCCGTCCTCGAGGCTCATCCGCGCCATCTCGGTGAGCATCTGTCCGCGGAAGCGCTCCGCGTCCGCCGGGCTCGCGCCGCCGGCCAGCGCCCGGGCGAAGAGCCGAGCGCACTCCGCGGTACCGAGGTCGCTCGTCGCCGCGGAGGGGTGGCCGTGGTCGGTCGCGGTGGCGCCGAGCGAGGCGAAGAAGGCGCGCCGCTTCAGGAGGGCCCGCAGGTAGCCCGCCCAGCTCGCGGTGTCCTCGCCCGTGATCTCCCCGAGCTTCGCCACGTTGGCCGCGAACCCGTCGAACTCCGGGTCCACCACCGGATCCGGGCGGAAGGTCGTGATGACGCGCCCCTTCCAGCCGGAGGCGCGGAGCTTCCGGTGGTGCACCAGCGGGTCGAGGGGTGATTCGGTGGTGGCGAGCACCTCGATGCCGAAGCGCTCGAAGAGCGCGCGGGGGCGGAACTCGGGGCGGGCGAGGCAGCTCGCCAGCTGGTCGTAGATCCGGTCCGCCGACTCGTCGCTCAGGGCCTCGCGGACCCCGAACACCTCGTGCAGCACGTGGTGGAACCACATCCGCGTGGGCGTGCCGCGGAACAGGTGCCAGCGCTGCGCGAAGAGCCGCCAGATCTTGCGCCCGTCGCGCTCGACCGCCGTGCCGTCCTGGCGCGGGACCCCGAGCGCCTCGAGCGGCACGCCCTGGCTGTAGAGCATCCGGTAGACGTAGTGGTCCGGCACGATGAGCAGCGTGGCCGGATCGGCGAAGGGCTCGTCGTCGGCGAACCAGCGCGGATCGGTGTGGCCGTGCGGGCTCACGATGGGCAGCCCGCGCACCTCGGCGTGGAGCCGGCGCGCGATGGCGCGCTGGCCGGGATCCGACGGGAACAGCCGATCTTCGTGCAGCGCGAGCGGTGCGTGCATGGGATCCTCAACCCACCTTGCGGCGAGCCCGGGCATCCCCCGGGACGGCGCGCGGGCGGAACGCCGCCTCGCCGCGGCGGTCGGGCTGCGCCCCGAAGCCCTTGGTGAACTCGCGCCCGACGCGGGTGAGGTGGCGGCGCATCGCGCTCCGCGCGCGTGCCGGCTCGTGCGCGGCGATGGCCGCCAGGACCGTGCGGTGATCGCGGAGCGTGGCCACGCGCAGCGCCGGGGTCTCGAAGTGCGCCTCCATGCGCTTCCACATCGCGCCGCGCCCCTGGTCCCAGAGCATCCGCACCACCGCCGCGAGCGGGCCGTTGTGGGTCGCCCGGGCGATGGCCAGGTGGAAGGCCCGGTCGGCCGGGTCGGCGCGCCGGTCGCCCGCCTGGAGGGCGCGGAGCTCCTCGACGGCGGCGCGGATCTCGGCGATCTCGGCGGCGCTGGCCTGGCGCGCCGCGCAGGCGGCCGTCTCGCCCTCGACCACCCAGCGCGCCCGGAGGAGCTCGAAGGGCCCCTCGCCCTCGAAGCCGTCCGCCGGCGGACGCCGCGGCCCCGCCGTGACGAAGACGCCGGCGCCGACCCGGACCTCCACCTTCCCCTCGATCTCGAGGGCGATGAGCGCCTCGCGCACCGACGGCCGCGACACCGCGAGCTGCGCGGCCAGGACGCGCTCCGCGGGGAGCCGCGCGCCGGGCGCGAACTCCCCCGCCGCGATCAGCGCGGAGAGCTGCCGCGCGATCTTCCGGTAGAGCCGGTCGGTCTCGATGGTCTGGATCGGCATCTCGCCTCGCGCCCGCCCTTCACGCGGCCTGACCGCCCCGCGCGTGGGCGATGGCCTGCACGTAGGACCTCGCCTTCTCCGTGACCGCGCCGGCCTCGCCGCTGCGGATCTTCTTCACGTCGACGAGGTCCGCGCCGGCGCCGACCGCGCTCGCGCCGGCCCGGAAGAACTCGGCGACCGTCTCGAGCGTGACGCCGCCGGTCGGCACCAGGTCGATGTGCGGGAGCGGCGCCTTGAGCGCGCGGATGTAGCTCGCGCCGCCGACGGCGCTGCAGGGAAACACCTTCACCATCGTGGCGCCGGCGCGCCAGGCGCGGACCACCTCGGTCGGCGTCAGCGCCCCCGGCATGACCGGCGCCGAGTAGGTGCGGCAGCAGGCGATGGTCGCCTCGTCGAGGCTGGGGCTCACCACGAAGCGCGCCCCGGCGAGGAGGCAGGCGCGCGCCGTCTCCGCGTCGAGCACCGTTCCGGCGCCCAGCACCACCTCCTCGCCGTAGCGGCGGGCCAGCTCGCGGATCAGGTCGAGGGCGCCGGGGACCGTCATCGTCAGCTCGACGACGTCGATGCCCCCGGCCCGGATCGCGTCGATGACGCCGAGGGCCTCGTCGCCGGAGGCGGCGCGGACCACCGGCAGGACGCCGGCCTGCAGGATTCTCCCGAGCGTGTCCGTCTTCGCCATGGTGGTCTCACCGTTCGACGCGGGTCCCGAGGCCCTTCATCGCCTTCTCCACCTCGGCGAGCGTCGCCATGGTGGCGTCACCCGGGGTGGTCATCGCGAGCGCGCCGTGCGCGGCGCCGCACTCGACGGCCCACTGGGCGCCCTTGCCGGCGAGGAGGCCGTAGATGAGCCCCGAGGCGAAGGAGTCGCCCCCGCCCACGCGATCGAGGATCTCGAGGTCCTTGCGCTGCGGCGCCTGGTGGAGGCGGCCCGCCTGCCAGCACAGCGCGCTCCAGTCGTTGCGGCTCGCGGTGGTGGCCCGGCGCAGCGTGGTGGCGACCACCGACCAGTTCGGATACGCCTTCGCCGCCACCTCGATCATCTTCTGGTAGGACGCGACCTCGAGGTTCGAGAAGGCCTCGTCGCCCAGCGCGACCTCGAAGCCGAGCGCCGCCGTGAAGTCCTCCTCGTTCCCGATCATCACGTCCACGTGGCGGGCCAGCGCGCGGTTCACCTCCTGTGCCCGCGCCCTGCCGCCGATGCCCTTCCAGAGGGACTCGCGGTAGTTGAGGTCGTAGGAGACCACCACCCCGTGGCGCCTGGCGGCCCGCATCGCCTCCTCGGCCACGGCGGCGCTGGACTCCGAGAGCGCGGCGAAGATGCCGCCGGTGTGGAACCAGCGCGCGCCGTCCTGCCCGAAGACGCGCTCCCAGTCCACGTCGCCCGGCCCGAGCTGGCTCGCGGCGGTGTTCCCCCGGTCCGAGCACCCGACCGCTCCCCGCAGGCCGTAGCCGCGCTCCGTGAAGTTGAGCCCGTTCCGGACCGTCCGCCCGACGCCGTCGTACGGCACCCAGCGCAGGTAGGACTGATCGACGCCGCCCTGGTAGACGCAGTCCTGGATGAGCCGGCCGACGGGGTTGTCGGCCAGCGCGGTGACGATGGCGGTGTCGAGCCCGAAGCAGCGCTTGAGGCCCCGCGCCACGTTGTACTCGCCCCCACCCTCCCAGGCGCGGAAGGTGCGGGTGGTCGTCACGCGCAGGTCGCCGGGGTCGAGCCGCAGCATGATCTCGCCGAGCGCCACCAGGTCGAAGCGGCAGCCCGCCTTCGGTCTGATCTCGAGCGCCATCGCGTCCCCCCGGGTGCGCCCCGTCACTGGTTCACGCCGCTGGCCAGGAACCCGCCGTCCACCACCAGCACCTCGCCGTTCACGAAGCTCGCGGCGTCGGAGGCCAGGAAGATGGCCGCGCCGACCAGCTCCTCGAGCTTGCCGAACCGCTTCATGGGCGTGCGGAGCAGGAACTCCCGCCCGCGCTCGGTGCCGTCGAGCAGCGCAGCGTTGAGCGCCGTGCGGAAGACGCCAGGGGCGATCGCGTTCACGCACACGCCGCGGGCGCCCCACTCCACCGCCAGCGCCTTGGTCAGCGAGGCCACCCCTGCCTTGGAGGCCGAGTAGGCCGCGGTCTGGTAGAGCGCGACGAAGGTGGAGAGCGAGGCGATGTTGATGATCCGCCCCGAGCCCCGCTCCAGCATCGGCGCCCCGAACACCTGGCAGCTCCGGAAGGTCCCGGTGAGGTTGGTCTCGAGGATGTCGTTCCACTCCTGGTCGGTCACCTCCAGCGTCGGCGTCTTCCTGGTCCGGCCGGCGCAGTTGACGAGGACGTCGATCCGGCCGAACTTCTCGAGGACCGCGTCCCGCAGCCGCTCGAGCGAGGCGCGGTCGAGGACGTCGCAGCAGCACGCCAGCGTGCGGCGGCCCAGCGCCCCGAGCTCGGCCGCGGTGGCGTCCACCTCCGCGCGCCGCCGCGAGGAGGCCACCACCTGCGCGCCGGCCTCGGCGAGCCCCAGGCTCAGCGTTCGGCCGATCCCGGAGGTGCCGCCGACGACGACGGCGACGCGATCGGTGAGGCTCAGGCGGTCGTAGGGCATTGTCCCTCGCGTGCGTACAGGACGGCCGGCGCTCACCAGGTCACGCCGTCGGGGCTGGTCGGGGACGGGAAGTCGACGAAGGCGCGGCTGCAGTCGACGGTCCGGGCCGGATCCACGCTCCGGGTCGCGGCCCCGTTCACCACGACGCGGGCGTCGCTCGATCCCAGGATGGGGAGGTTCACGCGATCCAGCGTGAGGTCGGCGTCCGACGAGACCAGCGAGACCGCGTCGGGCGTGTCCGCCACGACGCCGGAGAGCGTCATGACGAGCGGGTACTGCGGGTTCGGGAACCCGCCGGTGTTGGCCTGGAACCCCTCGAGCCGCACCTGCGCGCTGCCCCGGATGCGGACGTTCTTGAGGGAGATGTCGTGGAAGTTGGGGTAGCGCGGCGTCGCCACCCCGCCCGAGACCGTGAGCGCCTTGGTGCTGTAGTACGGCGTGAACAGGAGCGCGTTCTCCGCGTCCTTGATGCAGATGTTCTCGTAGAAGACGTTGCTCACCTCGCCGCCACGGGCGTAGTCCGACTTGATGCGGAGCGCCTCCTCGGACTCCACGAAGCTGTTGTCGTAGACGTGGACGTTGGTGACGCCGGCGTTGGTCTCGCTGCCGATCGAGATCCCGTGCCCCCAGTAGATGTGGTTGTGGGCGATCATGACGCCCCAGCGGCGATCGGCGCGCACGTCGCGATTCCCGTCGATGGCGGGCAGCAGGGGCAGCCCGGCCGAGTCCTTCGGCCCCGGGTTGTTGGAGCCCTTGAGCACGATGTCGTCGTCCCCGGTGCTGACGTAGTTGAAGGCGACCACCACGTTCTTGAGATAACCGTCGAACGAGATGGGATCCGCCGAGGTGGTGGCGCTGCCGGTCGTCAGCGGCACCGACGCCGGCGCGGCCGTGGCCGCCGGGTCGAACGCGTCGGTGTTCTTCACGTTGTCCTTGTCGAAGATCGCGCCCGTGTAGAGCGGGTTCGAGTTGCCGGCCGGGTTGGCGTAGGCGGCGCGCGAGGGCGTCTGCAGCTTCACGCCCCAGACGGTGAGGCCGTCGACGCCCGCCGGCACGAAGTGGAAGTTGGCGCTGTTGTTGAGCCGGATCCGGTAGAGCGTCAGGTTCTTCGCGAAGTTGAACACCATCATCCGGAAGTTCGACTGCGAGCCGAACCCGGTGCGGCCGTTCTCGACCATGTTCCCGAGGTAGGCGAGGTCCCACCAGGTCATGTTCCGCGCCGAGGACTTCGAGTTCACCACGGTGCCGCCGTCGTCGCACGCCGTCCCGTCCGGCGCCTGGGCCGGCGGGTTGGACGCGAACGCCGTGTAGGTGTTCGAGCAGGTGAGGTCCACCTTCATGAGCGGGTAGAGCCGGTTGGTCGTGACGATCTCCGCGTAGGCGCGGCTGTCGATGTTGCCGTCGCCCATGACCGCCGAGTTGACGAGGTTGTCGCCGTTGATGAGCGCCCTGCAGTTGCCCGAGCTCCCGGCCTTCGACGAGCTGACCGCGGTGTTCGCGCAGAACTTGCCGGCCGCGTTGAACGCCATCGCGTCGCGGGTGGCGAACAGGGTGACGCCCTCGTCGATCCAGAGGGTCACGCCGGAGGGGAGCGTGAGCGGGCCGGAGATGAAGGCGTTCCCGGGGCCGGTGCTGCTCACCGCCAGGCGGACGGCGTACTTCGACGCGCGGTACTGCGGCTTCGCCAGCTCCTCGCCCGACGCGCCCGAGATGTTCACGTTCGGAACCGCCGCGCGAATCTGCTCGAGCGTCGCGATGGCGTCGGCGGCGGCGATGGTCGCGCCCACCTCGGCATCGACGGCGGCGCCGCACCTGTCCAGCGCCAGCTGGATCCGCGCCTGGTCCGGGTTCACCACCGCGGGATCCGCGACGACGCCGGCGCCGGCTGGCGACGGGTCCGCCTCCGGCGGCAGCGCGCCGTCGGGCCGCGTCACGTAGGCGTCGTGCGCCTCGACCGTCTCGCAGACCTCGTCCGCCGTGGGCAGCCGCGGCTCGGGCGGCAGGTCGGCGTCGTACGTCACCGTCCCCACCACGAACGGCTTGGCGTCGTCCTGGGCGCTGCAACCGGCGAGCGCCAGCACCACGGCCAGCGCCGCCGGCCACCTGCGGGATGCCGTCAGGTTGCGAACCCTCATTGCCGTCACCTCCGCCTTGGAGTGCTGTCCCATTCGAGAAACGTCCCGCTAGAAGCGCGCGATCAGGCCCACGCCGAAGCCGCGCGGGCCGTCGCCCGGCGCCAGGTACGCGCCGTCCGTCCCCAGCCCGTTGCTGTAGATGGGCGCCTGCCCGAGGTTCGCGGACTGGCCCGGCCCGTTGTCGATGCGGGTGTAGTAGGCGTACGCCGCGAACTGGTCGGCGAACGCGTAGAGGGCGCCGGCCGACAGCTGCCACGCCGCGTAGTCGCCCGGGGATCCCTGGATCGCCCCGTCGAGCCCCCACAGCTTCCCGAAGGAGCCCATGAGCGCGAGCTTGCCGATCGACTGCGCCACCGAGATCATCCCGCCGGTCTGCCGCATGGTCCCCTTCACCACGCCGGCGAGCGGGTTCGAGGGGGACGGGGGAACCTGCTGCGCGTAGCCGTAGTTGCTCCGCTCCAGCCCGAGGCCGACGTACGTCTTGCTCGGGAACGCGTAGGAGGCGACCGCCTTGTAGTACCAGGTGGCGACGCCGTCCTGCGGCGCGCCGCGGAGCCCGAGCCCCTGCTCGAGGGCGAGCGCGTCGACGCCGGTGTCTCCCTGCCAGTCGAGCCCGGCGCCGAGCTGGAACCCGCCCAGCTTGAGCCGCGCGGCGAAGGCGGCGCGGTCGCGCCGGACGCCCGGCGCGCCGGCCTCGTCGAAGGCGTAGGACGCTGCCCCTCGGACGATCCAGTCGGGCGACAGGTAGTGGACCGAGTTCTTGTAGCGCGCCTCGCCCCGGCTGAAGACGCTGTCCGGGTTCCCGGTCATCTGCGCCGAGGTGTTGTTCCAGAGGTCGAGCCCGAAGACCGTGAGGCCGACGTTCCCGCCCAGCTCGCCGCCCGAGCCCACCAGGCTCCGGTAGGCCGAGTCCACGTTGCCGAAGACGAGGGTACCGAAGCGCTCGTCGGCCACCCCCACGAACGTGTTGCGGGAGGTGATCGACGCGAGGAGGCCGCGGTCGTTGACGCCGGCCTGCTCGAAGCCGTTGAGGCTCGCCTCGAGCTGCCAGATCGCCTTGGTGGCGGGGAACAGGTCGACCGAGCCGGAGAGACCGACGCGCGAGTTCCCGTCGGAGAGGCGCCCGCGCGCCTGGTAGGGCGTCGCGCCGCCCGGGGCCTCGACCCGCTCGACCTCCGCGTTCAGGAACCCGTAGACCTTGGCGCTCCAGGTGAAGGTGCCGTCGCCTCGCGCCGCCGGGGGCGCCGCGGCGAGGGCCGCCGACCCGCAGAGGACCGCCGCCATCCTGAAGCCGTTCGTTCGGATCATCGTAGCGACTCCTCGAGATGAAGGGTGGACGCGGCAGCGGCTATGGCTGCGGGTTCCAGCCGCCCGGGTATCCTCTGGTCGTGTACGTCCCGTCCGTCGCGCCGCCGAAGATGGTGGCGCGATCCGGGAAGAAGGTGCCGGCCGCGGCCGCTGGCAGCTGGAGCGAGCCGCCGGGGTTCGTGGTCGTGCCGTTCTGCGCCGGGTCCTTGAGCCGCCCCGAAACGTCCACGTACTGCCCGGCGGGCGTGAAGCTGCGGTACTCCCGCCAGCCGGTGACCGCCGTCGGCGACAGGTTCGCGCCACCGGGGTCGGTGCTGCCGGTCAACGGGCCACCCACCTTCCAGCCGAGCGGCGCGACGTGGACGTCCATGCTGCAGTCGACGAACGAGACGATGTCGTACTGGGTGTAGAGGTAGGGCGCGACGGTCCCGCTCACGGTCGGCGCGCCCGGCGAGCGCGCCAGGTAGGCGGTGAAGTCCCCGGGCTCCTTGGTGAGGGCGGAGCTCAGGAACACGAAGCCCGCGTACGAGGTGGTGGTGCTGCTCGGCGTCGAGGTGTTCCCGTAGCCGAGGTAGGCGCGGGACTGGACCACGCACGCGCCGTTGGTGTTGTACCGGGACTTGATCTCGGAACGCTCGAACAGCACGGTGTTGGCGTTGCCCCAGATGAAGTCCACGTCGCCCGTGACGAAGCAGTCGTAGAACCAGGCCCACCCCTTCACCTGAAGCGTGTCCTGGAAGCTCACGAAGTTGCTGTGCTTCGCGACGAGCTGCCCGGGCTCGGTGGGCGGGTTGGTGGTCGTGCCGAAGCTCACGTTGAAGTAGAGCGTCTCGGCCTGCGAGCCGGCGGAGGTGTAGTTGACGAAGGTGGGGCTGCTCGCGTCACCCTTGGTGACCGTGTAGGCGGCCGGCAGGGTGGGGAGGACGAGGCTCCCCTGGCCGTGCAGGTTCTTGAGCGTGACCGTGTCGAGGACGAGGTTGGCGGCGCCGGTGAGGACCACCGCGCGGCCGCCGCCGCCGAGGTTGCCCGCCGGGAGCGTGCCCGAGGCGCCCGGGCTGGTCACGGCCTGCCCGCCGCCGGTGCCCGGGTTGAAGGCGTCGCAGTTGTCGTACTGGATGACGGTGCCGACGCTGTCCGTCCCCTGAAGCGTGACGTTCTTCTTCCGGACCCAGAGGAGCTCCTCGTAGACGCCCGGCTGGACGGTGACGGTCGCGGTCGCGTTCAAGGCCACGGCGTCGATCGCGCCCTGCACCGTGGCGAAGTCCTGCGAGTTGTCCGCCGCGACCACGAACGTGGTCGGGGCGGCTGCCTTGGTCGTGAAGGTCCAGCTGCTGGCGTCGGCGATGCCGGCGAAGGGGGTGCCGGAGATGCTGCCGGCGAGGACGCCGGCGTCGATGGTCACGTAGTACGGGGTGGCGTAGGCGAGCTTGTTGTTGTGCGGGTGGATGATCGCCGTGTTGCCGCTGAACGTGACCGGCACGTAGTTCACGAGGCGCACCTGGTCGATGCCGGTGGTGAGCCCGCCGATGACGTTCACCTTGGTGGAGGCGAGGTTGGTCGTGAGCTTCTTGATGCTGCTCGTCCCGTCGTAGATCGCGTAGGGGTCGGCGAGGTTGATCGCGTCCACCACGGCCCCGTCGCTGGCGCGGTGGATGGCGATGGTCCCGGTCGTCCCCAGCGCGGGCGCGGCGTCGAAGCCGATGCGGAGCTGGGTGTCCACCGGGACCTCGACGGCGCTGCTCGGAGGGAGCAGCGCACCCGCGGCGACGGCCAGCGGCAGGGAGCGGTCCACCGGGACGGTCCGCGCGTTCACGAGCCCGGCCCGGACGCCCTCGGTGACGTGGAGCGTGTAGCTCTGCTGCGTGCTCCCGTCCTCCGCCGTGACGACGACGGTCACGTCCGCCACCGCGCCCTCGGCCAGGGCGAGCGGACCGGAGGCCGTGCCGGTCGCCACGGTGGAGCCGTTCACCTTGATGCCAGCGCGCGGGTTGCTCGCCGTGGGCGTGACCGTGTAGCCGCTCGCCTGGAAGGGGACCCGGTAGCTGTAGGTGGTCGTCCCGGCGGCGAAGCCGGTGAGGACGCTCGCGCTCTCCGTCAGCATGGCGAGGCTCGCGTCGTTGCTCGCGAGCTGGCTCACGCCGATCGTGTACGTCTTCGTGGCGGTACCGTCCTGCGCGGTGACCTTGATCGCGATGTGGCTCACCGTCCCGGCCGCCGGGACGGGGAGGTCGGCGGAGGTGCTGCCGCTCGCGATGGGCACCGCCGCGCCGCCGTCCTGCGCGAGGGTGATCGACGCGCCGGCGAAGCTGGCGGTGGGCGTGACGGTGATGCTGCTCGTCCCGCTGGGCAGCGAGGCGGCGTACCCGAGGGTGCCGCTGGTGAAGGGAGGGGTGAGCGCGCCGAGGCTGGTGGTGAGCGCGCTCAGCGTCGCGTCGTGGCTCACCAGCTGCGTCACGAGGAAGCCGTAGGTCGCCGTCGTCTTCCCGTCCGCGGCGGTGACCAGCACCTTGACGATCGACCTGGTCCCGATGGCGGGCACGGCCAGCGGGGGCGAGGCGGTGCCGCTCGCGACCGCCGCGGCGGCGCCGTCGTCCTGGGCGACCTGGAGGGTCGCGCCGGCGTCGCTGGCGGTCGGCGTGACGGTGAAGGACGCCGTGCCGAAGGGCACGTCCAGGAAGTAGGTGGTCTTGCCGGGGGCGAAGGTCGCGGGCTCGAGCGTCCCGGCGCTGAAGGAGAGCGCGGCGAGGCTGGCGTCACCGCTGCCCCCTCCACCCGAGCTCCCGCTGCTGCACGCGGCGAGCGAGAGCGGGATCGCGAGCAGCGCTGCCGTCCAGGAACGCACGCGAAGCTTCGGCATGGTCGTCTCCTCGTCAGGAGTCGGCGCCCGCCGTCGCGCGGGCGCCCACCGCTCGTGGGCTGCGCTGTGGGACGGCAGCCTACGGAGCCGTGGCCGGGTCGTCAAGTGGTAAGGCCACCTGTCCACCGCGGCGCTTCGCCGCGGGCGCGAGGCCGCGGCACGGCGGCGCACCCGGGCGGTCCGGGCGGGGGCGCGGCCTGGGCCGCGCCCGCCCTCATGGCCCGCGCTGCCGCTTCTTCTGCTCCCAGCCGTGCGCGAAGTCGCGCGCGACCCGCGCCAGGTGACGCCGCATCGCGCTCCGCGCCGCCCGCGGGTCGTGCGCCTCGACGGCCACCAGGACCGCGCGGTGGTCCCGGAGCGTGGCCGCGCGCAGCGCCGGCGTCTCGAAGTGCTTCTCCATCTGCTTCCAGATGGCGCCGCGCCCCTGGTCCCAGAGCATCTGCACCACGGCGAGGAGCGGACCGTTGTGGGTCGCCTTCGCGATGGCGAGGTGGAAGGCGCGGTCCGGGGCCTCGGTGCTGGGGCGGGTCGCCTGCGCGCGCCGCAGCTCCTCGACGGTGGCCCGGATCTCCGCCACCTCCTCGGGGTTCGCCTCGCGCGCCGCGCACGCCGCCGTCTCTCCCTCGACCACCTGCCGCGCCCGGAGCAGCTCGAACGGGCCCTCCCCCTCGAGCTCGCGCGGCACGGGATGGCGCCGCGGCTCCGCCACGAACACGCCGGAGCCGACGCGGACCTCCACCTTCCCCTCGATCTCCAGGGCGATGAGCGCCTCGCGGACCGAGGGGCGCGACCCCCCCAGCTGCTGCGCGAGCACGCGCTCGGCGGGGAGCCGCTGCCCGGGGATGAACTCGCCGGCGGCGATGAGTTCGGAGAGCTGCCGCGCGATCTTCCGGTAGAGACGGTCGCTGTCGACGGCTTGGATGGGCATGACGGGTGGCTTCGCGCCGGCCTGCTTCGCCGCGGACTCTAGCACGCGGCGCCGTCGGGCGCGGGCGGCCCGGCCGCGTCCGCGGCGGGTGGCGCCGCCGCGGATGCCGGGCCGGCCCGGGGCGGCGCGGCAGTGGCCTTACCACTTGACAACCTGGCGGGCGCCTCCCTAGCGTGGCATCCGACCGGCGGGATGGGATCGGGATGCGCGCGCTGTCTCTTCTGGCATCGTTGGCCCTCGCGGTCGCCGCGCTCGACTGCGGCGGCGGGAGCGGCGCGGGCGCGCAGAGCGCCGACGCGGCCCTCGCCTCGCTCCGCGTGAACGCCGGGACGCTCGCCCCGGCGTTCGCGAGCGGGACGACCCGGTACGCGCTGACGGTCCCGGTGGGCACCGCGGCGCTGACGGTGACGCCGGTCGCGCACGACCCTCGCGCGAGCGCCCTCACCGTTTCCCAGGACGGCGGCGCGCCGGTGGCGATCGCCAGCTCGCGCCCCTCGGCCGCCCTGGCGGTCCCCGCCGCAGGCGCGCCGTCGACCGTGACCGTCGTGGTCGCGGCGCAGGATCGCGTCACCCGGCGGACCTACGCGATCGCGCTGACGCAGGCGCCCGCGGCGGCGGACCCGTGCGGCGCGGCCGACCCGGTCCCGGTGGTGGATCCCGCGCTCCCGCCCGAGCCGACCATCCCGCCGGCCTGCCCCGGCGCGACCCTCGCCGCGCGCTTCGCGGTCGACGCCGGCACCGGGCTGCCCGTCTTCGACCCGGCCGCAGACGCCTACGACACCGCGCGCATCCAGGCTGCCGTGGACGCGTGCGCGGCCTCGCTCGGCGCCGGGCAGCAGGGGTCGGTCCGGCTCGGGATCGCCGCGGCCGACGCCACGCGCGTCGGGTTCGTCTCGGGGCCGCTCGATCTCCGGCGAGGCGTGACGCTGTGGGTGGACGACGGCGTGACGCTGTTCGCGTCGCGGAATCCGCGCGACTACGACGTCTCGGCCGGCACCCCCAGCTGCGGCACGGACGCGGACGACAGCAGCTCGGGGTGCCTGCCGCTGGTCCGGGTCGAGGGCAGCTCGACGACGCTGCTCGCCGACGCGGGGATCATGGGCCGCGGCGTCATCGCCGGGCTCGGCGGCGAGCCGATGATCGGCGGCTTCGGGGGGGATCCGGACGCCACCTGGTGGGACGTCGCCCAGCACGCGAAGACGGCCGGGCGCAGCCACAGCAACCCGCGCCTCGTGGACGTGACCCGCGCCACGGGGTTCGTCCTGTACGGCGTGACGTTCCAGGACAGCCCGAAGGTCCACATCGGGCTGGAGAGCGGCGGCTTCGTGGTATGGGGCGTCACCATCCAGACGCCGTCGCGTTCGACCAACAGCGTCGGCCGGCCGCTCTCCGCCGCCTACGCGCGGAACACCGACGGCATCGACCCGTCCAACGCAGGGGACGGCTGGATCCTGTTCAGCCGGATCAGCACGGGGGACGACCAGATCGCGCTCAAGTGCGGGAAGCACCACCTCGAGGACGCGACTGACGCCGGGGCGTCCTGCCGGAACATCACCATCGCCCACGACCACCTCGGCACCGGCCACGGGATGTCGATCGGGAGCGAGACGAACGGCGGGGCGACCGACGGGACCGGCCTCGGCGTCGACGGCCTTCACGTCTACGACCTCTCCGTCGACGGCCTCCTCCCCACCGGCGGGGCCGGCGACGTCAACCTCAACGGCCTGCGCATCAAGAGCGACCCGACGCGCGGCGGGATCGTGCGGAACGTGACGTACGAGGACGTCTGCATGCGCGGGCTCGCCAACCCGGTGATCTTCGATCCGAGGTACGGCACCAGCGCGGCCGGGACGGCGGTCCCCACCTACGACGGGATCACCCTGCGCAGCGTGCGGCACGTCGACTGCTCCGCGTCGGCGGCGGTCCCCGCCCCGGTGGTCACGCTGGCCGGGTACGACCCGGCCCACCTCACGCGCGTGGCGCTCGACGACGTCATCGTCGACGGCCTCGCCGCCACGAACGTGCACGCGAGCTACGCCAGCGTGACGCTCGGGCCGGGGCCGGTGAACCTCACCCCCTCGGGGACGGGCGTCACGACGAGCGACGTGCGCTCGAACAGCGCTCCGCCCGACGCGTGCGCGGGGAAGTTCGTCGCCTTTCCGGCGCTGCCGTGAGCCGCGCCCCGCGCGATCCGCTCGAATTCACGGACACGCCGATCGTCTGCCGGAGTGGACGCCCGATACTCGATCCCGCTCATCCGTGGCGCTCCTTCACCGCCCTCACCGCTGCTGCGACGCCGGCCGCCGCCGGATCAGCGCCTGCGCCTCGGCGGTCCTGCCCTGGCGCGCGTACACCTCGGCCAGGAGGCCGTATGCGTCGCCCTGGTCCGGGTGCGCTTTCAGCAAAGCCTCGAGGGTCTCCGCCGCTCCCCGGAGGTTCCCGGACCGAGCCTGGTAGAAGGCCAGCGTCCAGGCGTAGCGGGGTTCCTCCGGACGCAGCGTGGCCGCCTTCCGCGCCGGCGGCACGGCCTCCGCGGGCCGCTTCTCCCCGACCAGCACCGCCAGGTTGAAGGCGGCGGCCGCCATGGCCGGATCGGCCGCCAGCGCCGCGCGGAGCAGCGACTCCGCCTCCGCGCGCTTTCCGGCCTCGGCGAGCAGGAGCCCCAGGTTGAAGGAGATGCTCGCCTGTCCCGGCTGCTGGGCGTGGGCCTCGCGGAGCAGCTTCTCGGCCTCCTCGAGTCGGCCCGCACCGGCCAGCAGCGTCGCCAGGTTCGCCTTCGCCATGTAGAGCTGGTCGTCGATCTCGAGGGCGCGGCGATACTGCCGCTCGGCCTCGGCGGGGTGGCCGAGGGCGACGTCCAGGTTCCCGAGGTCGTAGGGGCCGGAGGGCAGGTCCGACATGTAGCGCTGTCCCTCGACGTACTCGTCGAGGGCCGCGCCCTGGACCTTGCGCTGGGCCTCGGTGAGCCGCAGGGAAGGCGCACCGGCCAGGCGGGCCGCCGCCTCGCTGCGCACCGCGCGGACCGGATCCTGGAGCAGCGGCCCGAGCAGCCGCGCCAGCGCCCCGGGCTCCTCGACCGGCAGCCGTCGCGCCGCGGTGGCCCGCACCAGCGGCTCCGGGTCGGAGAGCGCCTTCTCCAGCGCCGTCCGGGCGGCCGGTCCCGGAGCGCCCGCCAGCAGCTCCACCGCCGTGGCCCTCGCGACCACCGGCCGGAGCTGGTCCTGGGCGAGCCGGATCAGCTCCGCCTCGGCCGCGGCGGGCGACCTGCGGCCGTCGGCGAGGATCGTCCCGTAGTGCGGCTTTCGCTTCTTCCCGTACCAGCCGTCGTACCTCTCCTGCACCCAGCTCGCCGGCCTGTCGGCGTGGCACCCGGCGGCGCTGCAGGCGTTGGGGACGCCCAGGGCCGCGGTGAGGTCCGGGCGTGGCACGCGCATGGAGTGGTCGCGCCGGAAGTGGACCACCATGAAGTTCCGGCCCGGCATGTGGCAGGAGACGCAGAGCACGCCGGCGCTCGCCCTCCCCCGCCACTCCTGCTTGTGGAAGTGGTGAGACGCCGCGTCGTAGGTGTCGGCGCGGTGGCAGCGCGTGCAGAGCGCGTTTCCCTCCGCGTGGCGCTTGCCCGAGTGGACGTCGTGGCAGTCGCTGCAGCGCACCCCGCTCGCGTACATCTTGCTCTGCGTGAAGGAGTGCCACTCGAAGTCCTCGTCGAGGATCTGGCCGTCCGGGTGGAAGGTGCCGGGGGTGAGGAGCACCGGCAGGTAGCGGTCGAGCAGCTCGCCACCCGGCACGCCCTGGTCGGCGAACTGGGACCGCCGCGCGTGGCAGGGCGCGCAGAGCGCGACCAGCTCCGGCCCGGCGAGCCTGGAGGTGCGGGTGACGAGGGCGGCGTTCTCGACCGGAGCCCGCCCCATGGCCGGCTGCGCGGCCCAGGCGGCGTGGCGCGATCCCGGGCCGTGACAGGCCTCGCAGCCGACCATGATCTCCGACCAGGTGGTCCGGTAGGCGTCCTTCTCAGGGTCGTAGCGCTTGCGCACGGCCGTGGAGTGGCAGTCGGCGCACATGGCGTTCCAGCTCTGCCCGGGGCGGGTCCAGTGGAGCCAGTCGCCCGGCGGCGCGTCGGGCCCGGGGTTCACGTAGAACCAGCGCCTCGCCCTGGTGTCCCAGGCCGCCGAGAGGCACTGGAGGCGTCCCCCGGGGAAGACGACCAGGTACTGCTGCAGCGGCTCGAGGCCGAAGGTGTAGGCCACCTCGTAGTCGCGCAGGGCGCCGTCGGGTCCCTCGGCGTGAACCATGAACCGCTCGCCCTGGCGGAAGAAGCGCCACGTCTTGCCCCGGTGAAGGAAGGTGGCGCCCCCGAAGTCGCCGAGCACGGTGTCGTCCCGGGCCGCCTGCATGGCCTTGGCGTGGTGCGACCCCTTCCAGGCGTCGTAGGCCTTCTGGTGACAGGCCTTGCAGCGCTCGCTCCCGACGAACTGGGGCTCGCCGGGCGGGGCGGAGCGCGGACCGCGTCCGGCATGGACCGCGAGGTACAGCGGGGCCGCCAGGACGATGGCGGCGGTCGCGGCGAGGCCCGCGGCGCGCCAGGGGCGGAGCGGGTCGCCGGCTCCGCCCGGCCGGGCAGTTGAAGTGCGTGGCTCCATCCGTCGGCCCTAGAGGTAGGTCACCTGGCCGGGCTCGAAGCGGCTCCGCTCGACGCGGCGGGAGGTGTCCACCTTGACGATGCCGCCGTCGATCACCACCGGGAAGAGGTCGAGCGCGCGCGGCGCCGGCGGCGAGCGCAGGTCGCCGCGCAGGTCGAAGGTGGAAGCGTGACAGGGACAGGGGAAGACCTGGTCCCGCTCGTTCCAGTTGACGGTGCACCCGAGGTGCGTGCACTTCGACGAGATGGCCAGGAAGCCGCCGTCGGCGAGGCGCACCAGGTAGAACCTCCCGGCCGGGAACGGGCGGACCGAGGCTGGCGTGAACTCCGCCACCGGACCGGCGACGACCAGCCCCGCACCGCGCCCGGCGCCGTCCTTCCGCGGAGCGAGGTAGGCGGCCACCACGGCCACGAGCTCGGCGGCGGCCACGAGCCCGAGCGCCTTCCAGAGCCGGGCCAGGAAGGGCCGGCGCCCGGGCAGGTCCGGCTCGCTCGCCGGGGTCGGACGTTCGGTCACGAGAGCTCCTAGGACGGCGGCGACCAGGGCCAGGCGAGCGCCATCCCCGGGCCCCGGAAGAGCACGCCCGCCACCGTGAGGACGGCGAAGGCGGCCAGGACGAAGGTGAAGGCGGCCTGAGTGGCCTCGAGGCGCGACGCGCCCCGGCGCCGGACCAGCGCCACCACGGCGGCGACCGCCGCGCCGGCCGCGAGGACGGGGAACAGCCCGCCCCGGAGCGCCGGCGCGAGCTGCGGGAACCAGGGCGCGCCGCGGCGCAGCGGCTCGTCGAGGAGGATCGCGCCGGCCGCCAGCGCCGCCCCCGAGATCGCGGCGCCGGCCGCGCTCCGCGCGCCCCGGGGGGATCCGAACCACCGGCCGGTCGTCGCCCCACCGCCCCCGAGGGACGGGAGCGCCGCGAGCAGCGCCAGCGTCAGCGCCGGCACGATCACCGCCGCGAAGAGCGGGTGGACGTGGACCAGCAGCTCCTGCACGCCCATGAAGTACCAGGGCGCCTTGGCCGGGTTCGGGCTCATCCCAGGGTTCGCCTGCGCCAGCAGCGGCGCGTCCGCGACCGCCGAGAGGAGCAGCACGGCGGCCGTCACCACCAGCGCGACCGTGCCCTCCCGCCGGGTCAGCGCCGGCGAGGTGGGGAGGAGCGGCCCGCGCGGCGAGGCCGCGTCGCCCACGCCCTCGGGCAGGACCACGCCGCCCACCTTGCGGACCAGCCAGAAGTGGAACGCGAGCAGCGCGAGGAGCACCGCGGGCAGGATGGCCACGTGGAGGACGAAGAACCGCGCCAGGGTGGCCGGCCCGATCTCGGGCCCGCCGCGGGCGGCCCTGAGCAGCGCTCCGCCCAGCAGCGGGACGTACTCCAGCATCCCGGTGCTGATGGTGACGGCCCAGTAGGCGAGCTGGTCCCAGGGGAGCAGGTAGCCGGTGAAGGCGCTGGCGACGACGAGGAGCAGGAGCGCCAGCCCCACCAGCCAGTTTCCCCGCCGCGGCGGGAGGTGGCCGCCCCGGTAGAAGACCCGGAGCACGTGGAGGAAGGCGACCAGCACCAGGCCGTTGGCGGCCCAGTGGTGGGCGTTGCGGACGAAGGCCCCGAAGTGCACCTCGTCCACCAGCGCCGTCACCGTCCCGTAGGCCCGCTCCGGGGACGGCTCGTAGCTCACCAGCAGCTGGGCGCCGGTTGCGGCGAGGAGCAGGAAGAGGACCAGGGCCGCGCCGCCGAGCCCGAAGGTGCGCGTGAAGCGCAGCGCCTCGAGCGGCACCAGGCGCGGGTGGAGGTGGAGGACCAGGTTCGAGAAACCGGAGGGCCTGCGCTCCGGCGCGAGCGCGGCACCCCTCGCCTCCGAGCCGTCACCCGCCATGTCCCCTTCCTTCCAGCGCCGCGCACCCGCGGCCGCGCCACGTCTCCCCGGGAGAGGGACTCTACCGCGCCCCCGAATCGGGACCAACGCTTCCCCGAAGGCCGCTCGCCTCATCGCCCGAACGGCACCGCCCCCGCATACCGCGCCTGCGCTCCGAGCTCCTCCTCGATGCGCATGAGCTGGTTGTACTTCGCGACGCGCTCGCCCCGACACGGGGCACCCGTCTTGAGCTGACCCGCGCCGGTCGCGACGGTGAAGTCCGCGATGAAGTCGTCCGAGGTCTCGCCGGAGCGGTGGGACACGACCGTCCCGTAGGCGGCGCTCCGTGCGATCCGCATGCATTCGAGCGTCTCGGTGACCGAACCGATCTGGTTCAGCTTGATGAGCACCGAATTGGCGACGCCCTTCTCGATCGCCTGGCGGACGATCCCCGGGTTCGTGACGAAGATGTCGTCGCCGACGAGCCTGGTCTTCCCGCCGAGCTGCTCGGTCAGGAGCTTCCACCCATCCCAGTCCTGCTCGGCGAGGCCGTCCTCGATGGACCAGATCGGGAACTGGCGCACCCACTCCGCCCAGAACGCGACCATGTCCGCCGACGTCTTCTTGCTCTTGTCGGACTTCGCGAAGACGTACCTGCCTTCCTCGTAAAACTCGCTGGCGGCCGGATCCAGCGCCAGCACCACGTCCTTGCCGGCGGTGAACCCCGCCTTCTCGATGGCGGCCAGGATCACCTCGATGGCCTCCACGTTCGCCCGGAGGTTCGGGGCGAAGCCGCCCTCGTCGCCGACGCCCGTCCCGAGCCCCTTCGACTTGAGCGTGGCCTTCAGCGCCTGGTAGCACTCCGCCGCCCATCGCATCGCCTCGCGGAAGCTGGGCGCGCCGACGGGGGCGATCATGAACTCCTGGAAGTCGACGCTGTTGTCCGCGTGCGCGCCGCCGTTCAGGACGTTCAGCATGGGGACGGGGAGGAGCCGCGCATCGACGCCGCCGAGGTACCGGTAGAGCGGCAGGTCGCGGGACGCGGCCGCGGCGCGCGCGACCGCCATCGAGACCCCCAGGATCGCGTTCGCGCCGAGCTTGTCCTTGTTGGCGGTGCCGTCCAGCGCGAGGAGCTTCGCGTCGAGCGCGCCCTGGTCGAGCGCGTCGAGGCCGAGCAGCGCGGGGGCCATGACGTGGTTCACGTTCGCGACCGCCTTGGCGACCCCCTTCCCGCCGAACCGCTTCCTGTCCCCGTCCCGCAGCTCCAGCGCCTCGCGGCTGCCGGTCGACGCGCCCGAAGGAACGCCGGCGCGGCCGAACGCCCCGCCGTCGAGCCGCACGTCCACCTCGACGGTCGGGTTGCCGCGCGAATCCAGGATCTCCCGTGCCTTCACCTGCGCGATGGCGCTCATGCTTCCTCTCCTCTGGTGCGAGCCGCGACGAGCGACTCGATGTTGGTTCGCAGCGACTGAAGCCGGGCCAGCTCCCTCTCGACCGCTTCCTGTCCCTCGTCGATCCGCTCGCGCGCGTGCGAGAGCGCGCGCCCTGCACGCTCCGACACCTCCCGGAGGCGCGCCCGGATCTCCGCCTCGAGCCGCGCGCGGCTCGCGGCGGTCCGCTCGACGAGGTCGTTCGCGACCCGCGAGCTGTTGCTCTCCACGAGCGCGTCGAGGTACGTGCCGGCATCCCGGACCGCGATGCGAGCGACGCCGCGCCGCGTCCGGAGGAGGTCGGCGAACCAGCCGACGATCGGCGTGCGCGACGTCCGGTCCATGAGATGGGTGTAGTGGAGCCGCCCGCGGGCGCGGAACCCGGCCTCGGGCCCGAGCGCCCGGGGAAGCGCGTCCATCCCGGGCTCACCCGCGACCCGCTGCAGGAACTCGTTCGCGAGCGCCACGAAGCGCTCCATGGCGGCCCCGTAGAGCTGCTCCGCCTCCGGCTCGAGCTCGCTCCGGAAGCGCTCCACGAGCGCCGTGGACAGGCCGCGCGCCGCGTCGAACGCCGCCTGCCGCGTCCGCCCCGCCGGCGAGTCGAGCGGGACGCGCTCCGCCAGCCGCCGGCGCGCCTCTCCCCGGGCGGGCTGGAGGAACGCCTCCTGCCGCGCGCGGAAGGTCCGCGTCAGCCTGGCCTGCTCCGCCGAGAGCAGGGCGCCGAGGTCCGCCATCGCCCGCTCGGCCGCGGCGACCTGTCGGTCCAGCGCCGCGACGCGCCGCTCGGAGTCGGCGACGGGCCTGAGCAACGCGTCCCTCCTCCCGGAGATCTCCGCGCGCAGCGCACGGCCGAGGCGTTCGACCGCGCGCGCCTCGGCCGCCTCGACCAGGTCGGCGCCGGACGCATGCGCCAGCGCGTCGAGCGTCGAGGCGAGCTCGGCCCAGTCGCGCGTGGCCACGCCGGACGCCGCCCGCTCGTGCGCGCTCACCTCGAACACGCGCCCGATGGGGCGGCGCAGCCGGGACGAGAGCAGCTGCACCGCAAACCGCGCTCCCTCGTGCCGCTCCTCGTCGGTCACCCGGTCCGCCTTGTTCAGGACGACGAGGAGATGGCGCGCGTGCGCGGCGACGTCCTCGGCGACGGCGACCTCCTCCCCGGACACCGGCGGGTCGGCGCCCACCACCACGAGCGCCGCATCGAGGTGCGGGACGAACTCGCGGGTCACCGCCGCGTTGCCGCCGGACGCGGAGCCCAGCCCCGGCGTGTCCACCAGGCACATCCCGCGCGCGAGGAGCGGGGCCGGAAGGAACACCTCGACGGCGCGGACACCCTTGCGGTTCTCCGGGTTCTCCCGCTCCGTCACGTACGCGGGCAACGCCTCGACGCCGACGTCCACCGTGCGCCCGTCCTGGAAGCGGACGCGCGCGCCCCGCTCCCCGTGACGCAGCACGGTGATCGCCGACGTGACCGGGACGACGCCCGTGGGGAGGACCGGCTCGCCGACGAGGGCGTTGAGGAGGGTCGACTTGCCACGCTTGAACTGGCCGACGCACGCGACGTAGAACCGGCCCTCGGCGACGCGGGCCGCGGTCTCCGCCGCGTCGCGCGCGACGGCCGTCGCCCCGAGCTGCTCTGCCAGGTCCCCGAGCGAGCGGAGGCGCGCCCCGGCGTCGGGCGGTTCGCGATGGCGGCGGGCGGCGTCCATCGCTACACCGCGAGCCCGGAGCCGACGCGGGCGATGAGGCGGGCGGAGGCGAGCCCGAGGATCCCGGCCGCGAGGCAGCCCACCACCGTCAGCGCGACGTAGGCCGCCGCGTATCCGAACGCGCCCTCCTCGACGAAGTGGAGCGTCTCGTGGTTGAACGAGGAGTAGGTGGTGAACCCGCCCATGATCCCCGTGGTGAGGAAGAGCCGGACGTTCGGGGAGATCGCGCCGGTCCCGAGCGACAGGCCCATGACGAGCGCGATGAGGAACGAGCCGACCAGGTTCACGAGGGCGGTTCCCCGCGGGAGGTCCGGTCCGAACGCGCCCGCCGCCCAGGTGGCGACGAGGTACCGCGCGCCGGATCCGAGCGCGCCGCCGATGCACACGATGAGGAGCTTGCCCACGCCTGTTCCTCCCGGGAGGCGCCAGCGAAGCTTCCGTCGGTTTCGGGGAGAGCCTCCTGCTGGCGCACGGCGCCTTCGCAGGAGTCATTGGCCGCTCGATGGCGGCGGTTGTCGGCGGACTCCACCGCCGTCGATGTGGGCACAACGCTACACGGAGGAGCCGGGCTCGGCAACGCCGCCGCGACCGGCACCCTGACGGGGGCGCGGACGCCGGCTCGCCGGGCGTCCAGACTGAGGGAGGAGGCGGCACCGTGGAGACCCTCGGGAAGGCGAAGCGCGTCCGGATCTACGTCAACGAGGACGACAAGGTCGGCGCCAGGCCGCTGCACCTCGCGATCCTCGAGCTCCTGCGCAAGGAGAACGCGCAGGGCGCCACCGTCGTCCGCGCGGTCGAGGGGTTCGGTGCGGCGGGCCGGATCCACGTGAGCCACCTCGTGGACGTCGCGGCGAGGCTGCCGGTGATCGTCGAGTGGGTCGACACGGCGGAGCAGGTCGAGCGGCTCGCGCCGCGCATCGGCGAGCTGGTCCGGCATGGCCTCATCACGGTCGACGACACGGACGTGTTGCTGTTCGAGCCGCACCCGGTCCGCGATCTCGCGGGGACCGCGTCGGTCGGCGACGTCATGAGCCGAGAAGTCGTGACCGTGGCGCCGGCGACGCCGGCCCGCGACGTCGTGGAGCTCACCCTCGGCAAGTGCTACCGCGCCGTCCCCGTCGTGAAGGACGGGCGCCCCGTCGGCATCATCACCAGCTCGGACCTCGTCCAGCGCGGCGGTCTCGGGGTACGGCTCGACCTCCTGAAGAGCCTGGAGAAACCCGAGCTGCACGAGACCCTGGAGCGCCTCTCCAGGCAGAACAAGACGGCGGCGGAGGTGATGACCCCGAGCGTGGTCACCGTCACGGCCTCCACGCCGTTGCCCGAGGCTGCCGAGATCATGGCGCGGCGCCGGCTCAAGCGGCTCCCCGTCGTCGATGCGGCGGGAGCGCTGGTGGGCGTCGTGAGCCGGCTCGACCTCCTGCGAACGGCCGCCGGCGGCTTCGCCCGCGAGGAGGCGGTCGCCAGGGAGATGGGGCTCTCCGGGGACCAGCCGCTCTCGCGCGTCATGCGGCGCGACGTGCCGACGGTCCATCCGGACACGCAGCTGCCGGAGGTGTTCCAGGCGGTCGTCTCGACGCGGCTCAACCGGGCCCTCGTGGTCGATCAGGACCGGCGCGTCGTCGGCCTCGTCACGGACGCCGAGCTCCTCGAGCGCATCACGCCCGCCCTGAGGTCCGGCGTGATCCGCTCGCTCATGCACCGGCTGCCGTTCGCGCACCACACGGACGACGCGGCGGCCTCCCACGTCCGGGGCCGGACGGCGGCGGAGCTCATGACCCAGTCGATCGCGACCGCGCGGGAGGACACCCTCCTCTCAGCCGCCATCGCCACCATGCTGCGCGGGAACCACAAGGTTCTGGCGGTCACCGACGCCTCCGGGAGGCTCGTCGGCATGGTCGATCGCGCCGATCTGCTCCACGGCCTCCTCCCCCCGGCGGGATAGCGCGCCCCTCACCGGACGAACGGGCACCCCGGATCTCCCGGGCCCGGCGGAGGCGCGGCCGGGACGGCGGCGTCGCGGCTGGGAGCGGCGTCGAAGTCGAACAGGTCCTCGAGCGTCGAGGCGTACCGGTCGCGCGCGGTGAGGTGCGAGGGCGTGCCGCCGGCGGAGAGGAACCGCTTCTCGATGAAGGCGAGGAGCGAGGTGTGGTCGGCGACCTGGTGCGAGACGTGGTGCGGTTTCGCGAACGGGGAGACCGCGATGAAGGGGACGCGGAAGCCGAGCTGGTCGAAGCTCGGACAGTACCAGGGGTAGGTCCCGGTGGGCGTGAACCCGGGGCAGATGCTGGCCGCGTCGAGGCGGCTCACCGCGCACTGTGCGCCGCCCCCGCGCTGGGCGCTGGCGGGCGGCGCGGACAGGTCGGCGCACTGGCCGGGCCCGATGCCGTCCGGCGTGCGCGCCCCACCCTGCGGGGCCCGCGGCGGCGCGACGTGATCGTAGAACCCGCCGTGCTCGTCATGGGTGATGAACAGGACGGTGTCGCTCCAGCACGGGCTGGCCCGGAGCGCCCGGACGACGTTCGAGACGTAGAACTGGCCGGCGCGGATGTCTGTCGGCGGGTGCTCGTCGTTCTGGAAGAGGGTCGGGTTGGTGCCGAAGGTGTTGTCGCCGAAGGCGGGATCGACGAAGGACACGGCGGGGAGCGTGCAGGCCGGCGAGGCCGCGATGGCGAGGAAGCCGGTGATGGGCTGCGCGTGCGAGAGGTCGAGGCCGCGGAAGAGCGCGGTGGTGGGCACGTCCACGAAGTAGTCGGTCCACGACACGCCGGCCCGGTCGAGGAGGTCGAGGATGCTCCCGGTGACGGGCCGGTAGCCGCCCGGGAGCGCGGCCAGGGGCGGAAGCGGCGGGATGATCTCCTGGGTGGTGAGGTGGCCGAAGGAGGTCGCGGCGAGCGCGTAGGCGCGGTTGGGGAAGGTCGGTCCGATCACCGAGGCGAAGTGCCGGTCGCCGATCGCGAAGGTCTGCGCGAGCGCGTAGTAGAAGGGCAGGTCGGTCTCGTCGTAGTAGCCCATGGTCGCGTCGTCGAAGGGGGTCTCGGCGCCCGCGTCGGGGGGGTGCTGGCCGCCGCCGTCCGGGACGCGGGGCGGGACGAGGGCGGTGACGCCGTCGTTCACCAGGACGAAGCCGTCGTTCGGGCTCGCGAGCCAGGTCAGCATCGGGTTGGCGTCGTTCGCCTCCTGGTGGCTGCCCGGCCAGTCGTGGGAGAGGTCCGGGCCGGGGCAGTAGGTCCGGAGGTGAAAGGCCCGGACGCGGCTCCCGTCGTCGTCGCGGTTCCAGTTCCGGCAGACGAGCTCCGGACCGGCGCGGCGGCAGGTGAGCCCGTCCACGCAGGCGTGGTCCTCCTCGCGGCAGGGACCGGGGTGGTAGGGGCCGCCCTCGACGTGCGGCAGCGCGCCGAAGTAGTTGTCGAACGAGTGGTTCTCCTGCATCACCACCACGACGTGGTTCACCCTGTGGAGGTCGCCGCTCGCCCCCGCGACGCGAGGACCGGCGAGCGCCGCGAGCGAGAGCGACAGCGAGATCCACTGCACCGGGCCCGATGGCTTCATGCGTCCTCCTCGGCAGGCCAGCGGCGGCGGGCGCGCTGGACGACGCCAACCGATAGCGCGTCCGGCCGGCGGCGCACCCGCCAGGTGGGTTCCGGCTGGCGCGTGCGGCAGCGCCCCGTCCGCGACGTGTTCGAGGCAAACTACCAGTTCGCGCCGGGCCCCGACTTCGCCACCCTGGGCGGCGGCTTCGCGGTCGCGCCGGGGGCGACGGGGTGGCACAACGCCGTCACGCTCCAGGTCGGCTGGGAGATGTACAGCCGGCTCGGGGCTCCACCTGAGCCTGTGCGACGGCATCGGCGACTGGGGGGTCGTCATGGCCTGCGGGCGCTGGAGCACGAAGGGTTACTGGGGCGTGGACGTGGGCGCCGGGCTCAGTCCCACGCGCATCGCAGCGGACATCCACGAGACCTGCCGCTCCGGGTGCGAAGGCGGCGGCGTGGGCGTCTGGCACCACCACCACGACCGAGCTCGCGGCTCACGGTTCTACGCCCAAGGTCTCATCGCGAGCCGCCCACCGGTTCCGCAAGATCGCGGGACCACTGCGCTCGGAGGGACCATGGGCACTCCTCGAATCTC
>DATIWK010000207.1:0-13853 GCA_035519395.1 Anaeromyxobacteraceae bacterium
CGCCCATCTTCCGGTCCGGGCCGCCGGAGCGGACCTGGATGCGCGCGCGCTCGATGCGCTGGACGCAGTAGGTGCACTTCTCCATGACGCCGCGGGCGCGGACGGTGACGTCCGGGTTCTGCGCCATCTTGAGGGTGGGCGCCACCTGCCCGTGGTAGTCGAGGTAGTTGAAGCGGCGGACCTTGTACGGGCAGTTGTTGGAGCAGTACCGCGTGCCGACGCAGCGGTTGTAGACCATCTCGTTCAGCCCCTCGTCCGAGTGGACGGTGGCGTTCACGGGGCAGACGTACTCGCAGGGCGCGGCCTCGCAGTGCTGGCACATGAGCGGCTGCGAGACGGACTGCGGCTCGTCGGCGGTCCCGGAGAAGTACCGGTCGATGCGCAGCCAATGCATCTCGCGCCCGCGGAGCACCTGCTCGCGCCCCACCACCGGGATGTTGTTCTCGGCCTGGCAGGCGACGGTGCAGGCGGAGCACCCGGTGCACCGCGTGAGGTCGATGGCCATGCCCCACCGGTACGGCACCTTCGAGTAGTCGTAGGCCGGGAGGGCGCTGGCCACCGGGCCGCGGTGCTCCGCCAGCTCCTCGCCGTGCCGCTCCAGCTCGTCCAGCGAGAAGTCGAGCGCGATGGTGCGCCCCTCCATCGAGAAGTGACCCTGGGTGATCGCGAGCGCGTGGCGCGCGCCGGTGGGCCGGAGCTGGACCCCGCCCTCGAACCACGGCGCGTCCGCGCGGCGGAGCGCGCCGGCGTCGAACCCCACCCCCCTCGCCACCGGGCCGCCCGCCCGGCGCCCGTAGCCGAGCGCGACCGTGACGGCCTCGTCGGCCTGCCCCGGGACGACCAGCACCGGCCCGCTGACGGCTCGGCCGCCGTGCGAGACGGCCACCACGTCGCCGGACGCGACGCCGAGCCGCGCGGCGGTCGCGGGCGACAGGTGGACGGCGTTGTCCCAGGTCACCTTGGTGATCGGGTCGGGCAGCTCCTGGAGCCAGGCGTTCTCGCCGAAGCGCCCGTCCACCACCCGGGGATCGGGAACCAGGTCGAGCTCGAGCCCCTCGGCGGGCGGCGGGACGTCGCGGACCAGGGCGGCGACTCGCCCGGGATCGACCGTCGCGGCCTCCGGCGCCGCGGCCGATCCGGCGACCACCCCGGCGGCGAGCCACTCCTCCCAGCGCCGGTCGAACCCGGCCGCGCCGGTCCTCGCCTGCCACCCGTCGCGGACGTGGCGCCACGCCCCGCGGTCACCCTGCTCGACGAAGGCGGCGAGGAGGTCGATCTCGGTGGCGGTCTCGTGCAGCGGGGAGACGAGCGGCTGCACGATGGAGGCGGTCCCGTCCCGCGCCCGCAGGTCGCCCCACGACTCGAGGACGTGGCTCGCGGCGATCACCCAGCCGGCGCCGCGCGTGGTCTCGTCCTCCCGCTGCGAGAGGACGAGCGCGTTCGGGATCCCGGCGAGCAGCCCCGGCAGCTCGAGGTCGGCGGGGGCGGTGTAGGCCGGGTTCCAGGCGGTGACGACGAGCGTGTCCACCTTCCCCGCGCTGATCTCGGCCGCCAGGCGGCGCAGGGCGGCGGGCCCGTCCTCGGCGTCGAGGAGCTGCGGGGCGCCGTACCGCACCGTCGCCCCGGCGTTGCCGAGCGCGTCGTTCAGGGCGTGGGCGAGCGCGTGGACCGCGGGCGGCTGGCGGAGACCGGCCACCACCGCCGAGCGCCCGCGCGCCCGCGCCAGGTCCTTCGCGACGGCCGCGGCGATCCGGGCCCGCGCCGGATCGGCCGGGGGCGCGCCCAGCGGCGCCAGGGCGGCGAGGCCGTGGGACCCGGCGAGCGCCGCGCACACGGCCCGCGCGAAGCCGAGCACCTCCGACGACCGCATCCGGATCCGGTGATCGGCGAAGCCGCCCGTGACCGTGTAGCCGGCCTCGGCGACGTAGAGCCGGTTCATGGCGGGCGGCGCGCGCCGGGAGGCGAAGGCCCGCGCGTTCCGGATCGCGTCGCCCTCGCCCCCGAGGAAGTCCGCGCCGAGCGAGAGCACCACGTCGGCCTGCGCCAGGTCGAGGCGCGCCTCCAGCGGCCGGCCGAACGCCGCCGCGGCGCCCTCGCGCGCGGCCCCCTCGCCGACGGGGGCCCAGGCGTCGAACCGCGCGGCCGGGAACCGCGCCAGGATCTTGCGGCGGAGGTCGGCGACGGTCGGCGAGCTGGTCGGCTCGCCCAGGAACCGCAGCCGGGCGCCGCCGTCCTTCTCGAGCCGGCCGCCCAGCTCCGAGAGCTCGGAGAGGAGCGCGCCCCAGCCGAGCGACCGGCCGCGGCGGCGGAAGCCGCTGAGGCGGCGCGGCTCGTAGAGGTCGAGCAGGATCGCCTGCTCGAGCGCGGTGGTGGCGCCCAGGCTGGAGGGGTGGCCGGGGTTGCCCTCGATCTTGGTCGGCCGCCCCTCCCAGCTCGTCACCACCAGCCCCACCCCGTAGCCGCCGCGCGACGCCGCGGTGGCATAGGCGGAGGGCACGCTGGGGGTGACCTGGCGCGGCCGCTGGACGTACGAGACCACCCGCTCCCGCGGCGGCTTGCACGCCGCCGTCCCCGCCAGCGCAGCGGAGGCGCCGAGGAGCTGGAGGAAGCCGCGGCGGCCGAGGCCGTCCGGCGCCTCGGCGGCGCCCTCCGGGAACTCGCCGGCCGGCTCCGGCGCGCCCCGGTCCAGCTCCTCCAGGCTCCGCCAGCGGCGGCGGTCGAGGGGCGATTCGTCCTGACCGTAGATGGGGAGGCGCCCTAGCGATGGCATGTCGTGCAGCTCGTGCGAGGGTGGACGTCGTACTTGCGGGCCAGCTCCTTCCCGAGCGCGGCGGGATCGCCCTCCGCCTGCCAGGCGAGGTTCGTGACCTGCTCCAGCGGGCGGAGGTTCGGGAAGGGATCGCGGTGGCACTCGAGGCACCAGCCCATGGTCAGCGGCTGCACCTGCTCGACGGCGGGCATCTGGTCGACGCGCCCGTGGCACACGGCGCAGCCGACGCCCTTGTTCACGTGGATGGCGTGGTTGAAGTAGACGAAGTCGGGGAGCTTGTGGACGCGGACCCAGGGCACCGGGCGGTTCGCGAACCAGCTCGCGCGCACCAGGTCGAGGAGCGGGCTCTTGTTCCAGACCTGGCTGTGGCAGTTGAGGCACAGCTCGGTGGGCGGGATCCCGGCGCTGGGCGCCTGGTCGACGCTGGTGTGGCAGTAGCGGCAGTCGATGAGGTCGTCCTGGACGTGGTGCCGGTGGTCGAACTGCACCGGCTGTGCGACCGGGTCGAACTGACCCGTGCCGTACGGCACGCGCGCGTAGACCATCAGGGCGCCGATTGTCCCGGCGGCGCCGCCGGCCAGCACGACGAGGACGAGGCGGAAGAGGCCGTTGGATCTCGGGGAGAAAAGGGCGCTCATCGCGTGCGCGCAGCGCCCCGTGGTCGGACTTCTGCAACCACGGCACGTCCCGGGGCCCGCGTTGGGCCGTAGAGTGTTGTGGTTCGACGCGCCGCGAAAGGTCTCGAAAGGGTCCCACCGGTGGGGAATTCACTGACAGCGTCTGGCCTCTCGCCCTTGTGGGGCGCGCCGGCGCGCCGGCGGAAAAGTTCTCGCCTACACTTCCGGCCGTGCCCGTCTTCCGCCTCCCGGCGCGCGAGATCGCCTTCCCGGACCCGGCCCACGCAGAGCCCGACGGCCTGCTCGCCGTGGGCGGCGACCTCTCCCCGGACCGGCTCCTGGCGGCCTACGCGGCGGGCATCTTCCCGTGGTTCAGCGCGGGGGCGCCCATCCTCTGGTGGTCGCCCGATCCGCGCCTGGTCCTCCTCCCCGAGGAGCTGCACGTCTCCGCCTCGCTGCGGCGCACGCTGCGGCGCGGCCGGTACCGCGTGACGAGCGACAACGCGTTCGGCCGCGTCATCCGCCGCTGCGCCGGGCAGCAGCGGCCGGGCCAGGACGGGACCTGGATCACGGCCGAGATGATCGCCGCCTACGAGCGGCTCCACGCCCTCGGGTTCGCCCACAGCTTCGAGGCCTGGGACGGCGACGACCTGGCGGGCGGCCTCTACGGCGTGTGCCTGGGCGGCGCGTTCTTCGGCGAGTCGATGTTCGCGGACCGCGCCGACGCGTCCAAGGTCGCCTTCGTCCGCGCGGTCGGGTTCCTGGCCGGACTCGGAGTCGGCCTCGTCGACTGCCAGGTGCGCACGGAGCACCTGCAGCGCTTCGGCGCGCGCGAGGTGGGGCGCGCCGAGTTCCTGGGCCTGCTCCGCCGCGCGCTCCAGGCTCCGTCGCGCCGCGGGCGCTGGGCGATGGACCCGCCCCGATCACCCGGAGCGTAGGCCGGCGCCCGGGCCGCTCCCCGGAGCGCCCATGCTCAGACCAGGTCGAAACGCTCCGAGTGGAGCTGCCCGTGGGGCACGCCGAGCCGGAGGAGCGCCCGCTCGACCGCGGCCATCATCGGCGGCGGTCCGCAGACGAAGTAGCCGTGGCGCCCTCCGCCCGGAACGTGCCTCGCCAGCAGCGGCTCGGTGACGAGGCCCGTCTCCCCCGCCCACGCGGCCGGAGGCCGCTCCAGCACGTGCACCACGCGCAGGTCGAGGCGCTCCGTCAGCGCCGCGATCGCCTCCCGGAACGGCGTGGCCTCCCAGTCGGCGGTGCCGTAGACGAGCAGGCACGGGCGGCGGTCGCCGCGATCGGCGAGGGTCCGGAGCATCGAGAGGCAGGGGGCGACGCCGATGCCGCCCGCCACGAACACGTAGCCGTCCGCATCCGGGAAGCCGTCCACGCCCATGGTCCCGTAGGGCCCGTCCACGTAGGCCCGGGCGCCCGGCCGCGTGTCGAGCGCGCGCCGCGTGAAGTCGCCGACCGCCTTGACGGAGACCTCCACCCGCGGGTGCTGGTGCGCGCTGTTGGAGAACGAGAACGGGTGCTCGCGCCCGGCGAACGGCGAGCCGCCGAGCGTCACCCAGGCGAACTGTCCGGCGCGGAACCGGAACCCCACGTGCCCCTGCGGCTCGAGCGACAGCGTCACCACCCGGCCGCGCTCGGCCCGCACCTCGCGCACCACCCAGGGCCGCGCCGCGAGCGTCAGCGGCTTCAGGACGCGGACGCGCACCAGGAGCCCCACCCATGCGAGCGTCCAGGCGATCCAGAGCCAGCGCGTCACCGGCGAGGCGAGCAGCCGCTCGGCCCGCGCCGCGTGCCAGAGGCCGAGGAGGACCGCAGCGGCCGCGGCGGCGCCGTGGAGCCGGCGCCACGCCTCGTACGGCAGCCGCAGCCGGCGCCGCCCCCACGAGGTGAGGGCCACGAGCCCGAGCGCGTAGAGCGAGACCACCCCGGCCGCGTAGGGCCCGGGCGCCTCCCAGGGGAGGAGCCACCGGCCGAGGCCGCGCAGGTCGTCGGAGAAGAGGACGAGGGGGTGGAGCAGGGCGAGCCCGAGGCATACCGCCGTGACGTGGCGGTGGAAGGCGTAGACGAGGTCGGTCCCGAAGGGCGGCGCGAGCCACTGGAAGCGCGCGGTGAGCACGAACTGCATCGCGAGCGTGGACAGCGCGAGGAAGCCGAGCGCGGAGGCCAGCTCGGCACGGAACGTCCCGCCCGTCGAGGCGGGGACGGCTGCGAGCCAGAGGAGCGGGTAGAGGGCGAGGAGGACGTAGAGCCCCAGCCAGAGCGCCGCGCGGGTCAGGTCGCGAAACGAGAACCTCACCCGGCGATGCTCCGGACCAGGGCGAACAGCACCGCGGCGACGAGCAGGATGCCTGCCACCGCGACCGCCGCCGCCGCCGCGAGCCGCTGCCGCATGGCCGAGGGTCTACCACGGCGCGGCCCGTCCGGGACGCCGCGCCCAGGGGCCGCGGCGCCGTGGCGCGGGTCCTCCGGGGGGAAGCGGCGGGCGCTGGTGGAGAAGGCCCCGCTCCGTTATCCTTGTGGCGTGGCCGCGCGCCGGAGGCCCGCAGGCGCCGCAGCAGCCCGCGCCCGGCGAGGCCAGGAGGCCGCCATGGCCGCCATCGCCCGGATCGCCCTACTGCTCGTCTCCCTGGCTGCGCTCGCCCTGCCGCCTCCAGCCCTGCCCGCCGACGACGCGGTCCCGGCCTCGCCGCGCAGCTGGCCCCAGACGCGCGACACGTCGCTGGGGAGGCTCACCCTCTTCCAGCCGCAGCTCGAGGAGTGGGACGGCGTCCGCGTCACCGCCCAGGCGGCGTTCACGGTGGTGCCGCCGGGCACGGACCAGACGCTGTTCGGGTCGGTGCAGATCTCCGCGGCCACCCGGGCGGACCGCGCTGCGGCCACGGTCTCCCTCGACGACGTGAGGATCGAGGCGGTGACCCTGCCTTCTTCACCGCAGGCCGCCTCCCGGTACGCCGCCGCCTTCCGCGGCATGCTCCCGCACTCTCCCCTGACGGTCCCGCTCGAGCGCTTCGAGACGGCGCTCGCCGTCGAGCGCGCCGCGCGGCAGGCCCGGGCCCAGCCGCTCGGGAACGTGCCTCCGCAGATCGTGTTCTCCTCCACGCCCGCGGTGCTGGTCATCGTCGACGGCCCCCCGGCCTGGCGCGAGGTGGAAGGGACGCCGCTGGTGCGCGCCCTCAACACGCGCGCGCTCCTGCTCCGCGGCGGGGACGGGACCCTGTTCGTCCACGTCCTCGACGGGTGGATGCAGGCCCCCGCGCTCGCCGGCCCGTGGACGGTCTCCGGGCGCGCGCCCGACGGTGCCGACGACCTGGCGCGCGAGCTCTCCGCGGCGGGCGCCGTCGACCTGCTGTCCGGCCCCGCCGGCGCGGCGGAGGACGAGGACGGGCCGGGCGAGACGTCGCTCGCCGAGGGCGCGCCGCGGCTCGTGGTGGTGGACCGGCCCACCGAGCTGATCGTGACGGAGGGCGCGCCGGCGTGGGCGGCCGTGCCGGGCACCTCCCTCCGCTACGCCACCAACACCACCGGCAACGTGTTCGAGGACGCGAGGGCGCGGCAGACGTACGTGCTGGTCTCGGGCCGCTGGTTCCGCGCCGACTCGCTGGCGGGCCCCTGGACGTACGTCGCGGGCCCCGAGATCCCCGCCGACTTCGCGCGCATCCCGGACGACAGCCCGAAGGAGAACGTGAAGGCCTCCGTGCCGGGCACGGCACAGGCCCAGGAGGCGGTGGCCGCCGCCGAGGTCCCGAAGACGGCCCGCGTCAACCGCCGCGACGCCACCTTCCAGCCCTGGATCGACGGCGCGCCGGACATCCGGCCCATCGAGGGGACCGAGCTCCACTACGTCGCGAACTCGCCCACGCCCATCATCGAGGTGAGCCCCACGCAGTGGGTCGCGCTCCAGGACGGGGTCTGGTTCGGCGCCGCCCAGCTCGCCGGTCCGTGGGTGGTCGCCACCCAGGTGCCGCCCGTCATCTACACCATCCCGCCGTCGAGCCCGCTCTACTCCGTCACCTTCGTGAAGGTGTACGACGCGGACGAGGAGTGGGTCGAGGAAGGCTACACTCCGGGTTACATGGGCACCTACGTGGCGCCCGGTCCGGTGGTGGTGTACGGCACGGGGTACTGGTACCAGCCCTGGATCGGGCCGGGGTGGTGGTACGGCGAGCCCTGGACCTACGGCTTCGCGGTGGGGATCGGCTGGACCCCGTGGCTGGGCTGGGGGTTCGGGTTCGGGTTCGGCTGGGGCTGGGGAGCGTACGCGTGGGGTCCGGGCTGGGGCTACGGCTGCGCGCCGTGGTGGGGAGCCTACCCGTGGTACCACGGCGTCGCGCCGAGGCCCGTGCCGGTGCCGCCGGGCCACCCGGCGCGCCCGCCTCCGCGGCCCCCGCCGGCCTGGGGACCGCGCGCCTGGGCGGCCAACTCCTCCAACGTCTATCGCCGCTGGGGCACGGCCGCGGTGCCGGCCCGCTCCCCACCGGCCGCGTCGCGGCCGCCGTTCGCCTCCGTCGGCCACTCGTACAACTCCCGGACCGGGGGTCTCTCCGCCGGCCAGGCGGCGCCGATCCCGAACGCCTTCCGGCCCGCGATCGTCGGCCGCGGCGGCGCGGGTGCGCCCCCCCGCGGCGGCTGGGTCACGCCCGGGCGTGCTCCCGTCCCCTATCGCGCCGGCCGGGGGTGGGGCGCGGTGCCGTACCGGGGCCCGCCCACCGCGCGCGGCGCGCCCGGCGCGCCCGGGTTCCGGGGCGCACCGACCGGCGGCGCGCGCCCGGCGCCGGCTGGCGGTGGCCACGCGACCGTGGGAGGCCATGCCGGTGGCGGCGGCCACGGCGGCGGACACCGGTGAGCGACCGGATCCGGCGCGCCGCTCCTCCAGGACGCGGCGCTGGCCCGACCGGGGGAACGGGGTGCCGGACCGACTCCGGCGGCCCGCCGGGCGCCCGGATTCCAGTTGGCGGCGACCCCGTTACAATAAAGCCCCATGGCGGAGCGGCCTCGCCCCGGCAGCGACACGGGAGTCGTCGTCCCGAAAACGAAGACCGAGCGGAAGACCAAGCGGCCTCCACGGTACCGCGTGCTCTTCCACAACGACGATTACACCACCCAGGAGTTCGTCACGGAGGTGCTCATCTCGGTCTTCAGCCACGACACGGAGACGGCGCATCGCATCATGCTGCACGTACACATGCACGGAGTGGGCGTGGCCGGTATCTATCCGTGGGAGATCGCCGAGACCAAGGCGCAGAAGACGATGTCCCTGGCCCGCGAGGCCGGTTTCCCCCTGCTCGTCACGGTCGAGCCGGTGGAGTAGGGAGTCGAGGTGCAGGAGACGAGATGGTGACGGTGTCCAAGGAACTCCAGCAGACCCTCCAGAACGCGGTGGCCGAGGCGCGCCGCCGGCGGCACGAGTACGTGACGCTGGAGCACCTCCTCCACGCGATGGTGAAGGACAAGGTCGCCGCCGAGGTCCTCCTCGCCTGCGGCGCCGACCTCGAGAAGCTGGAGAAGGACCTCGAGGACTACCTCGACCGGACGCTCGAGTCGCTCGGCACCTCGCAGGATCCCGAGCAGACGGCCGCGTTCCAGCGGGTCCTGCAGCGTGCCGCGTGGCACGTGCAGGGCTCGGGGCGCACCGAGCTGAACGCGGGGGACGTGCTCGTCGCCATCACGCGGGAGCGCGGCTCGCACGCCGTCTACCTGCTCGAGAAGCAGGGCGTGCGGCGGCTCGACATCCTGCAGTACCTCTCCCACGGCATCGGAAAGGAAGGCGAGGGCCCTGGCGAGGAGCCCGGCGAGGAGCAGGGCGAGGAGGGTGGCCCCCGGCCGGTCCGCGATCCGTTCAAGACCTTCACGGTGAACCTGGTCGAGCGCGCCGCGCAGGGGCTCATCGACCCGCTCATCGGCCGGGAGGCCGAGATCGAGCGGACCATCCAGGTCCTCTGCAGGCGCCGCAAGAACAACCCGGTCTTCGTGGGGGACCCGGGGGTGGGCAAGACCGCCATCGTCGAGGGGCTGGCGCTCCGCATCCACCAGAAGAAGGTACCCGCCGTCCTCGAGAAGGCCGCCATCTACTCGCTCGACATGGGCGCCCTCCTCGCCGGGACCAAGTTCCGCGGCGAGTTCGAGCAGCGGCTGAAGGGCGTCATCGCCGGGGCGAAGAAGACGCCGCACGCCATCCTCTTCATCGACGAGATCCACACCATCGTGGGCGCCGGCGCGACCACCGGCTCGTCGATGGACGCCTCCAACCTCCTCAAGCCCGCCCTCGCCTCGGGCGAGCTGCGCTGCATCGGGTCCACCACCTACAACGACTACAAGCAGACCTTCGAGCGCGACCACGCCCTCGCCCGGCGCTTCCAGAAGATCGAGGTGGGCGAGCCGTCGGTCGAGGACACCGTCAAGATCCTCAAGGGCCTGAAGAAGGTCTACGAGGAGCACCACGGCGTGGTCTACACGCCGCGCGCGCTCAAGTCCGCCGCCGAGCTGTCGGCCAAGCACATCAACGACCGCAAGCTCCCCGACAAGGCCATCGACGTCCTCGACGAGGCGGGCGCGCGCGACCGGATGCGCCCCGACGAGAAGCGCCGGCGCCGCATCACCGCGCGCGACGTGGAGCGGATCGTCGCCAAGATCGCCAAGATCCCGGAGCGGACCGTCTCCACGGACGACAAGGCCGCCCTCGCGAACCTCGAGCCCGACCTGAAGAAGGTCATCTTCGGGCAGGACCAGGCCATCGACGCCATCGCCGGCGCCATCAAGCTCTCGCGCTCGGGGCTGGGCGCGCCCGAGAAGCCCATCGGGAACTTCCTCTTCTCGGGCCCCACCGGCGTGGGGAAGACCGAGCTCGCGAAGCAGCTCGCGCGCATCCTCGGGGTCGAGTTCCTGCGCTTCGACATGACCGAGTACCAGGAGAAGCACACGGTCTCCCGGCTCATCGGCGCGCCCCCCGGCTACGTGGGGTTCGACCAGGGCGGGCTCCTCACCGACGCGATCCGCAAGACGCCCTACGCCGTCCTCCTGCTCGACGAGATCGAGAAGGCGCACCCCGACATCTACAACCTGCTCCTGCAGGTGATGGACCACGCCTCGCTCACCGACAACAACGGCCGCAAGGCCGACTTCCGGCACGTCATCCTCATCATGACCACCAACGCGGGCGCGCAGGAGCTGTCGGCGCGGCGGGTGGGGTTCGGGGCGGAGGGAACGGGCCCCGGCAACGCCAAGAACGCCATCGAGCGGGCCTTCTCGCCCGAGTTCCGCAACCGGCTCGACGCCTGGGTCAGCTTCGACAGCCTGCCGCCCGAGGTGGTCCTGAAGGTCGTCGACAAGTTCGTGAAGGAGCTGGAGTCGCAGCTGGCCGAGAAGAAGGTGACCATCGAGCTCAGCGCCGAGGGGCGCGGCTGGCTCGCGGCGCACGGCTTCGACCCGAAGATGGGCGCGCGCCCCATGGCGCGGCTCATCCAGAACGAGCTCAAGAAGCCGCTCGCCGAGAAGATCCTCTTCGGCGAGCTGCGCGAGGGCGGCAAGGTGCGGGTCGAGGTGGACGAGAGCGGCGAGCGGCTGAAGCTCGCCGTGGTCGCGGCCACGCCGGTGGCCGACCCGGCGTGACGCCGGGGCCGCCGCCGGGCTCAGCGCCAGGTCCAGACGCCGATGGCGCCGGGCTCCGCCGGCGTCGCCGCGGGCCCGACGGCCATCCAGCGCCTGCCGTCGGCGTCGACGCCGAATCCGAGCAGGCCGCCGTCGGCCGCAACCGTCGTGAGCCGGAGCAGCGCGTCGTCGTGCACCGCCGTCAGGATCGTCTCGGCGAAACCGCCCGACGGGCCTCGCTCCACGGCGGTGATCACGTAGCGATCGTCCGTGTCTCGCCCGAGCGTGAACAGCATCGGGTTCGAGCCGTCGGGCCGGATCGTCCCGACGGTGCCGCCGTTGATCCCGAGGTCCTCCGCCCCGGACCACAGGTACTCCTGGGTCACGGGATCGCGGGTGAGCCGGGCCGTCCAGAGGTGATGGGTCCAGTCCAGGCCCGTCGTCGTCGTGTACAGCGCGGCGCCGGCGTCTGCGGACGCGGGCGCGAACCAGAGGTCCGCCCACGCGACGTCCGCCCCGTCGGGGCGCGGCGGCTTGGGCACGTTCAGCCACTCGGTTCCGCCTGCGGGGAGGACCGCGAACGCATCGGCGCACGAGAGCCACCTCGATCCATCGCCGGCGACGGCGAACGGGGGGTGGTCGGTCCAGTAGAGCGACACGCCGGGGGTGCGCTCGGTCGTCCAGCCCGACGTGGTCCGGTGCGCGACGATGACGTCGGCCGCGAGCGCGACCACGACATGGAGGGTTCCGTCGGGCGCGATCGCCGGCCAGACGGGATGGCTGCCGTCGAGCGCAACCCCGGAGACGTCTTCCTGAAACCACGAGCCGCTCTCGTACCACACGTGTTCCACCGCGATGGGATCGCCGTAGCGGATCCCGAGCACGTGGGGTCGTCCCTGGCCGTCCACCACGATCGCGGGGGCGGCGAGCTCGCCGACGTCGAGCACCCGGTCATCCCGGTGTTGGAGCGAGCCGGCGGTCGTGGTCGCGACGTAGACGACGGACCCGTCCGTGCCAACGCTCCGCGAGACGAAGTGGAACGCGCCGGCCGTGCCCGGCGCGACCGCGACGGCGTCCGCCAGGACGGCGCTCGACGCCGAGAGCGTCGTCCCGGCCGCCGTGGTCCAGTCGTAGGCGGGCACGTGGACCCAGGGCGTGGCGCGGGTCGCGTCGAGGCACGGGGGCGTGGGGCTACCGAGCGGCCACGTCTGCAACCGGTACGTCGTGCCGGGGAACGGCGGCACGGCGGGATCCCGCCAGGCGGTCGCATCGGATGCGATCGGGATGGCGACGTCGTTCCGGCACACGCGGAGCGGCGACCCAGCGCCCGGGTTCGTGAAGGTCAGCAGCGCGCCGGCCGCGTCGACGATCACCTGCAGGTCGGCGGGCGCCTGCCTCGGCACCGCGAGCGCCTCGGCCTGGACCCGGTCCGACCACTCGCCGTTCAGGCCGGTCCGGGCCCGGTACGCGTAGCGGTGGCCCGCCTCCACGCCGGCGTCGGTGAAGAGCCCGACGGTCGCGCCCGCCACCTGCGCCCACTCCGTGCCGGCGGCGTCGCGCCGCTCGACCTCGGCCGCGGTCGCGACGGAGGTGCCCCGGTCGACGAGGACGTCGATGGCCGGCGCGCCGCCCGGGTCGAAGCCGGACGCGACGGCCAGCGCCGGCGCCCGGATGCCGCGGTGGTAGGGCGCGACATTCGACGCGGTAGAAGCCCCCGGCGGCGCCATGGACACCGCGAACACCTGGAACTCGACGTCCAGCAGCTCGGGCGCATCGGCGGTGAAATCGAGCCGGATGGACTGGACCCTGAGCGGGAGCAGGCCGTCGTGGAGTCGATCCCATCGGCCGCCGGCGAGCCGCCCCAGCAGCAGGTAGCCGTCGAAGTTCCACGCCGGCTCGGGCGCCGCCCACGAAACGTCGATCGCGTCGAAGCTCACCCGGGTCACGGTGAGCGCGGACGGCGCCGCGGGCTCCTGGTCGCCGACGACGGGCGGCGCGTCCGCGCCCTTCGAGCAGGCGGCGAGCGCGAACGCGGCGGCGAGCGCGCGGCAAGAGCGCGTGATGGACATGGCCCCCTCCCGGAGCGACAGCCCGTGAAGCCTTACACATCGTGCGGGCTGGCTCAAGCCGTAGGAGCGGCGGTGCGGCCCGGCGCCGGCGACGCCCAGGAGCGCCGGCAGCTCCGGGTGGGCGTCGCCCGGGGGGAGGGGCGCCCGCCGCTACCGCTCCAGCTTCGCCAGCTCCCTGGCGAGCTGCTTCGCCTGGCGCCGGAAGCTCTTCTTCTCCATCCAGCGCGCGTGGTGTCCCAGCGCGGTGGTCACCACCCGCAGCACCTCGAGCCGCGCGAACCACTTGTGGTCGGCCGGCACCAGGCGCCAGCGCGCCCGCGCGGTGTCGGTGCGGGCCAGGGCGTCGTCGGTCGCCTCCACGTAGCCGTCCCAGCGGCGGCGCGCCTCGATGTCCGCCCCGGAGATCTTCCACTGCTTGTACGGGTTCTCGAGCCGCTCGCGGAAGCGCCGGAGCTGCTCGCCCTTGCTGACGGCGAGGAAGACCTTCACCAGCTCGACGCCGTCGTCGACGAGCATCCGCTCGAACTCGACGATCTCGCGGTAGGCGCGGCGCCACGCCACCTCCGGCGCGAGCCCCTCGACGCGCTCGACCAGCACGCGCCCGTACCAGCTCCGGTCGAAGATGGTCAGGGTCCCCGGCACGGGCAGCTCGCGCCAGAAGCGCCAGAGCCAGTGGCGCCCCTGCTCGTCGGGCGCCGGCGGGCCGACGGGCACGACCCGCACGCCGCGCGGGTCGATCTTCTCGGTCAGGCGCCGGATGGCGCCGCCCTTCCCCGCCGCGTCGAACCCCTCGAAGGCGATGAC
>DATIWK010000208.1:0-2619 GCA_035519395.1 Anaeromyxobacteraceae bacterium
GGCGGGGGGGGGGGGGGGGGGGGGGGGGTGCGCTCCCCGGGCCCGTATCTTCTGGGGAGATTCTTCGAAGCTCGAATCCAAGATCTCGGCGGGCCAGAGTGCCGGAGCGGAATGCGGCTCAGCGTGGTCCGGGGAGCGCACCCCCGCCCCCGCCGCCACCCGGCCGCCTCGCGCTAGGCCGCCGGGGCAAGCTCCTTCAGGAAGTCTTCAGGGCTTGTCGCGGAGCGATTCGAGCATCGCGCGGGCGCGCGGCACCTCGGTGAGGAGCCAGCGAGGCCGATCGGTCGGCGCGGGCTCGTCGAGCACTCCGCGGAGCTCCCGGCGCGCCTCCGCGATTCGCCCCGTATTGCTGTAGAGCAGGGCCAGCTCGATGCGAACGCCGGTGAGATGTGGGTCGAGCGATTGCGCCTTCTTGAAGTGCTGCTCGGCCTGGGCCGGATCGCCGCCCAGGAGCACGGGCAGCTCACGGAAGAGGCTCCCCGCCATGACGTTCCCGTCGACATTGTTCGGATCGAGCCGCAGCACGGTGTCGACCTCCTGGCGGATGGTCCTGAGCGTCAGGAGGGAGCGCACCAGCCCCTTCACCTGCGCCCAGCTCCCCAGGTTGACGGCGTACCAGAGGTGCGCTTCCGCGCTGCCCGGCGCCTTGTCGATGGCCCGCTGGGCGGCGGCGCGGCCACGCTCGTAGGCGTCGAGCCGCGCATCTTCGGTCGTCGTGCGGTTCTCCGCGAAGAGGAACCAGGCGCGCGAGAGCGTAACCAGCGTCGCCGCGTCCGCAGCTCCGTCGCGGGCGACGGCCGCCTCGAGCAGATCACGTGCCCGGTCGATGCGGGCCGGTTCCTCCTGATAGTTCCGCAGCAGGGCGCGCGCCGCATCGTTGGGCGACTCTGCCGCCGCCGGCACGGCCGTCACAAGCAGGGCGCCAACCGCTGCCGCGAGCCGGAGAAAGCGCAAGGGACCCGCGGCTCCTAGCGCCCCCGCAGCGCGAGGACGGCCGCCTCCACGCCGGCCGCCTCCTCGGAGGTGAGGACGGCGGCGCCGAATCGGCAGCGTTCGTAGGCTGCCGTGAGACGCGTGAAGGCCGCGGCGACACCGGGCGCCGCCTCGTCCACGCGGCGGGCGAATTCTCGGGCGGTCTCGGTGGGTCCTCTGCGCACGCCGCGCCGGGCCAGTGCCCGGAGCGCGAGGAGATAGAAGCGCGGCACCGCCGCCGCCGTCCCTGGACCCGCCGCGGTCGGCGCGTAGCGCCACAGCATCCAGCCCACGACGACGAGCGCCGCCGCCGCCGCGACAAGCACGCCGCGAGGAAGGCCGCGCACCCAGTCCCACCAGCTGCGGAGGCCGCGCCATTCGACGGCGCCCCTATGCATCGACGCCGCCATGCTCACCTGGTCCTTGAGGCTCCAGTTGACGACGTAGCGGTACCAGCGCATCCGTGCCGCGTCGACGTAGAGGCTCCACGTGGACGGCCCGCCGAGCGCCTCTTCGGCCGCCGCGCGCGGCGAGGGGTCGAAGGTGACCCAGCCCGCGCCGTCCATGGCAGCTTCGACCCAGGAGTGCGCGTCCTTCATGCGCACCATGAAGTAGCGGCCATACGGGTTCCACTCTCCGCGCTGGAAACCGCCCACGACGCGCGCCGGGATGCCCACGCTGCGCAGCATGACGGCCAGCGAGGCGGCGAAGTACTCGCAATTGCCCGATCGCCGGACGAAGAGGAACTCCTCCAGCGGCTCGAGGGCGGTCTGCTGCTTGAGCACCAGCGTGTACGTGAAGAGATCCGAGGAGAGGTACTGGGTGAGCTTGAGCGCGGCCTCGTAGGGGCTCCGGCTGTCCGCCGTCACCTCGCGGGCCAGCTCCCGGATGCGCTCCGGCAAGGGCGGGAGCTGGAGAAAGCGCGCCGGACTCTGGGGCGCGACGTCGAGCGGCCATGCTCCTGGCCGGAGGCCGCGCGGCGGAGTCGACTCGAGCTCGGAATCCACCGAGTACTGGATACGACTCGACGCCGCCGGCAGAACCAGGCTGCCCATATCGTCGAGGGCGACGGCGCCTCCGCTGATCTCGATGCGGAGCGCCCGGGGCGCCGCGAAGACCACGTCGGTGCCGATGGGGTCGAGCAGGATCTCCTGGCGCACGGCGGGCCCCGCGCCTCGCGGGGTGGCCAATGCGAACTCGCCCGAGGTCTCGCGACGGAGCAGCGTCCGCTGGCGGGGGCCCGCTTCCCACACGCGCCCGTCGAAGCGGTCGAAGGCGAGGCCGCGCCAGCGAAGATTCGGCAGCCGCTCCGGCTCCTTGATGCTGTCCGGAAAGCGCACGCGCATCACCACCGTCTGGTCGGCCTCGATCTCTCCATACGCACCCAGCTCGACGCGCTCGCTGAAGCCCGCGATCCTGCGGCCGAGCTCGGCCCGGAACGGCAGGGTCGCCTGGCCGACGCGTGGAATGACGAAGAACATGACGCCCGCGAGCGCGAAGGTGCCCGCCGCGGCCACGAGAGACATCTTGAAGAGCGGGCTCCGCGGTCCTATGCCGCCCGCTGTGAGCTCCGCGGCGCCGCTTCTCGCCCGCTCGAACTCCGAGGCCAGGTGGTGCAGGATCAGCATCCACGTGCCCAGCACCAGG
>DATIWK010000209.1:0-11087 GCA_035519395.1 Anaeromyxobacteraceae bacterium
CGGGCGGACGCTGTGCGTGGTGGAGGGCGTCCCCGATCTCCTCGCCATCGAGCGCACGCACGAGTACCGCGGCCGCTACCACGTCCTGCACGGCGCGCTCTCGCCGCTCGACGGCGTCGGCCCCTCCGACCTCAAGATCCGCGAGCTGCTCCTGCGGCTCGAGCGCGAGCCGGCCGACGAGATCGTGATCGCCACCAACCCCGACGTCGAGGGCGAGGCGACCGCGCTCTACCTCGGCAAGCTCCTGAAACCGCTCGGCCTCAAGGTGACGCGCATCGCCCAAGGAGTTCCCATGGGCGGGGATCTCGAATACGCTGATCAGGTGACGCTGGCGCGAGCGCTGGCAGGGCGGCGAGAGCTGTGAGGCCCACGGCCTCCAGGGCCGTCACCCGAGCGGCAGCCGGCGGGACGCTCGCACTGGCCGTCCTGGGGGGCTGCGCCGGCGGCCTCCAGGGGCGCGGCGTGCCGCCGCCCGACGGTTCCCTGGCGCTGGGGCTCGCCTTCGGCGACGCGCGGGATCCGGTCGAGCGGGCGCTCCTCGCCGGCGGGATCGCGGCGCGCCCCGCCGCCGACGACCCGGACGCGGTGGTGGCGGCCCGCTGCCCGCAGGCGCCGGTGGACGGGCCGTGCCGCCTGGTGTTCGGACCGAACGGTCTCTACGCCGCGCAGATCGACGTCCCCTCCGCCGACGCGGAGGAGCTGGTGGCGCGCGTCGAGCGCTGGCTCGGGCCCGCCGCGCGCGGCGCCGGACCGTCCGGCGTGCACGTGGGCGTGCCGCGGGTGGTGGCCGCCTGGGAGCGCCCCGGCTGGACGGTGGCGGTCTCGCACGTCCCGGCGGACGGCGCGGCGCCGGCTTCGGCCGTGCTGCGCGTCGAGTACGACGAGGCCACGCCGCCGGTGGTCGCGGGCGTGCCGCTCGGCCGCCGCCGCGCCGACGTCGAGGCGTCGCTCCAGGGCCAGGGGGCCACGCTGGTGTCGCGGGACGGCGAGGCGACGGCCTACGTCGGCTGCCCGCAAGGTGCGCCCGACGCCATCTCCTGCGTCGTCCAGTTCAACCAGGGGCGGGCCGCGGCCGTGACGGAGCTGCACGCCTCGCCCGCGGAGGACCAGGTCGCGCTCGAGGCCTGGCGCGCACGCGCCGAGCGGATGGCAGGCGAGATCGGCCGCGCGCCCGCGGAGGCGTGCCCCGACGCCGGCCCGGATCGCGTGGGCGGCGACTGCACCGCCACCTGGACCTCCTCTCGCTTGCTGGTCGTGGTGGGCGCGCACCGCGGCGCGGGAGGCCGGCACCGCGGTGCGATATCCGTCTACACCACCTGGACCTATCCGCCGCTCGCGCCGGCGTCCGCGGCCGGCGCCGAGGAGGAGTGAACCCTGGTCCCGCCCCCCTCAGGATTGAATCCCGTGCGGTTCCCTGGTATTCGGCCATGACTCGGATCTTCGCAGAGAGCGAGCGCGCATGAATTCCGGCTTGGTGATGTACGAGGAGGAGTTCCGGCTCATCGCCGGGATCTGCGACCGGCTCACGCGCGACGCGAACGCCAAGGTCGTCTTCCTCGTCGACAAGAACGGGCAGCTCATCGCCTCCAGCGGCCAGGCGCAGAACCTCGACACCACCTCGCTCGCCTCGCTCACCGCCGGCAACGTCGCCGCCATGGGCGGCCTCGCCAAGCTCATCGGCGAGAAGGAGTTCCCCAACCAGTTCCACGAGGGCGAGCGCGAGTCGCTCCACATGAGCATCGTGGCGGGGCGCGTGGTGCTGGTGGTGATCTTCGACGCGAAGAGCTCCCTCGGGCTGGTCCGCCTCCGCGTGAAGAAGGCGGGCGAGGAGCTGGCCAAGGTCTTCGAGGCGCTCGCCAAGAAGCAGGCGACCCCGGGCGCGCAGAGCCCGTTCGCCGAGATCACCGACGACGACATCGACAACCTGTTCAGCGAGTGACCTCGGCCCGACGATGAGCTTCATCAACTACAGCTCGCGCGAGATCAACTGCAAGATCGTCTATTACGGTCCCGGTCTCTGCGGGAAGACGACGAACCTCCAGTACGTCTACGCGAAGACCAATCCGGACGCGAAGGGCAAGATGATCTCCCTCGCGACCGAGACCGAGCGCACGCTCTTCTTCGACTTCCTGCCGCTCTCGCTCGGCGAGATCCGCGGGTTCAAGACCCGCTTCCACCTCTACACGGTGCCGGGGCAGGTCTTCTACGACGCCTCCCGCAAGCTCATCCTCAAGGGGGTCGACGGCGTGGTCTTCGTCGCCGACTCGCAGATCGAGCGCATGGAGGCAAATCTGGAGTCGGTCGAGAACCTGCGCGTCAACCTCGCCGAGCAGGGCTACAACCTCGACAAGATCCCGTACGTCGTCCAGTACAACAAGCGTGACCTCCCCAACATCGCCACCGTCGAGGAGCTGCACCGGCTCATCAACCCCCGGAACGTCCCGGAGTTCCAGGCGGTCGCGCCGACCGGGGTCGGCGTCTTCGACACCCTCAAGGCGGTCGCGAAGCTGGTCCTGACGGAGCTCAAGAAGGGGGGCTAGGCACTCCGCGCGGGGGGGATGATCGCCGACCATCGCGGCGTCCCGGAGTGGTATAAGAAGAGCCTTGCCCGTTGATTCCCGGGAGGAATTCCCGGAAGCGAGGGTGAACGTGTCCCGCTCCATTCGGTTCGCTGCATTCGCCGTCCTGCTGCTGCCTCCCCTCGCGCTCGCGCAGGCGCCGGCGGCCGCGCCGGAGGGGAAGCCGGCGCCGGCGGCGCCCGGCGCCGCTCCGGCAGCGGCCGCGCCGGACGCGAAGCCGGCCGGACCGGCCCAGACCGCCGACGAGCAGAACGACCTCAAGGTCCGGACGCTGGAGGAGCGGGTCTCGGACCTGAAGGACAAGATCTTCCGCACCAAGGCGCGCCTGATGAACCTGCAGGAGATGGTCATCGGCGGCGACATCACCAGCGGCTCCAAGGCCGTGCTGGTGCACAAGAACGAGATGGGCTCCTCGTTCTACCTGGAGTCGGTCGCCTACGCCCTCGACGGCGCGCCGGTCTACTCGAAGGTGGACGTCGACGGCGACCTCGAGAAGCGCGAGGAGTTCGAGATCTTCAACGGACGCATCGTGCCCGGCAATCACCAGGTCTCGGTGCAGATGGTCTACCGCGGGCACGGGTACGGCCTCTTCAGCTACCTCGAGGGCTACAAGTTCAAGGTCCAGTCCTCGTACACCTTCAACGCCGAGCCAGGGAAGGTGAACACCATCAAGGTGGTCGGGTTCGAGAAGGGCGGCATCACCGCCGAGCTGAAGGACCGCCCCGCGGTCCGCTACGACGTGGACGTGCAGAAGGAAGAGCCGGCGAAGCGCACCTCGCCGGAAGGCGTCGCGAAGTGAGCTTCCGCCGCCAAGGCACGGCCGCGGCCGCCCTGGCGGTCGTCGCCCTCGCTGCGTCGCCGGCGCGCGCCGATCGCCTGGAGGCGGCCGAGCGCGCCGCGACCTCGCTCGAGGGCCAGCTCGCGGAGCTGGAGCTGGCGCTGGCGCGGCCGGTGGAGACCTCCGCGGCCGCCGCCGCGCGGCACGCGGCGGATGGCGAGGCGCAGTACCGGCTCGGCGACTGGCTGCACGCCTCGTTGCTCCTCACCGCCGCGGTGGACGCCCCCGAGCTGCAGGGCGCCCCCGAGCGCGTCCGGGCCCTGCCGTTCCTCGCGGACGCGCTGCGCCGGCAAGGCGACTTCGGCGCGGCGGGGGCCCGCTACGCCGCGTACCTCGCCATCCCCGGCGCTCCGGAGCGCGCCCAGGCGCTGGCCGGCGCGCTGGAGTGCGCCGTGCGCGAGCGCCGGATGGAGGAGGTCGCGCGCCTCGCGACGGAGGCGGAGCAGGCCTTCGGCGGCGCCCTCCCGCCGGAGACCGCCTATCTCGCCGCCAAGGCGTTCTGGTACCGGCGCGATCTCTCCCCCGCGGACCGCGCCGCCCGCGGCGTCGAGGCCCTCGCCTCGGTGAAGGCGCCCTTCGACCTCGAGGCCCGCTACCTGCAGGGCGCGCTCCTGGTGGACGCCAGCCGCCTCGACGACGCCCTGGAACGCTTCCGGTCCTGCGCCGCCGCCGTCCCGGGCGACGCGCGCCAGATCGAGGCGAGGGACCAGTGCCGGCTCGCGGTCGGCCGCGTGCTGGGCGCGCAGGGGAAGTGGGACGAGGCCGTGGCGGCCTACCTGTCGATCCCCGCCGAGTCCCGCGCCATCGACGAGGCGCTCTACGAGGCCGCCTGGATGCAGGTGAAGGCCCGGCGCTTCGGGCTCGCGCTGCACACCACCAGCGCGGTGTCGGACCTGGCGCCGGAGTCGGCGCTCGCGCCCGAGGCGAACATCCTGGAGGGCCACCTCCTCCTCAAGCTCGGCAAGTACGCGGCCGCCACCGAGGCCTACAACCGCGTCATCAACACCTACGCGCCGGTTCGCGACGAGCTCGACGCCGTCCTCACCATGCACGAGGACCCGATCCGCTACTTCAACGAGCTCCTGGGCCGGCAGGGGCAGTCCTTCGACGTGGCCGCGGTGCTGCCGCCCGCCGCGGTGCGGTGGGCCGCCGCCGAGCCCGGCGTGCCCCAGGCGCTCGCGCTGGTGCAGGACCTGGAGGCCGCGCGCCGGGAGGTCCGCGACGCGGACGCGCTCACCGAGCGCATCGACGTGGCGGTGGCCCGCTCCGGGGGGGTGGACGCGTTCGCGTCGCTCTCCGAGGCCTGGGCCGGCGCCGAGGCGGCGCGGAACGAGAGCGCGTGGCTGGAGGCCGAGGCGGCGGATCGCGCCGTCGAGGTCGCCGGCGGCGCGCTCGCGCCCGGACCGCGCGGCGACCTCGCGCAGGCGCGGGCCGCGCGCGACGCGCTCGCCCGCCGGTTCGCCTCGCTGCCCCGGTCGCTCGAGGACGTGCGCGACCGCAAGGAGCGGCTGCAGGATCGCAGCGCCCGCGCCGAGCGGCTCGCCTACCAGAGCGGGCTCGCCGTCGACGGGCTGAAGCGCGCCATCGCCGGGACCGAGCTGTGGCTGGAGGAGCACCGCGCCGAGATCACGACCGACGCGGGCGGCCGCCAGGAGATGACCGAGGAGCTGCGCAAGCACCGCGCCGTGGTGGCCGGGTACGAGGAGGAGCTGCGGACGCTGCGCGACGAGCTCGCGCAGGCGCGCGACGGCGCCGTCAGCGTGGCCGTCCTCGAGCAGGAAGCGCGCCTCCGCGAGGAGGTGCGCGCCCTCGCCGCCCGCGAGCTCGAGCTCGCGGGGACGGCCCGGGCCGGGCTGGCCCCCGCCGGCGAGGCCGAGCTCCGGCGCGTCGACGCCCTGGTGGCCCGCGCCGCGGCGGCCCGCGAGCGGGCCGCCCGCGTCGAGGAGAAGGTGCGGGCCAGCGCCGGCCAGCGCGCCCTCCAGCTCAAGCAGGCGGTGGAGGAGGAGCGCGTCGCGCTCGTCGCCGAGGCCAAGGCGCTCGACGACATCCAGTCCGACGGCCGCGAGCTCCTGGGCCGCCTCGCCTTCCGGTCCTTCTCCGCGGTGCGCGAGCAGTTCTACCGGCTGGTGCTCAAGGCCGACGTGGGGATCGTCGACATCGCCTGGGCACGCAAGCGCGAGCGGGTCGAGAAGATCCAGCAGCTCTCCATGCAGAAGTCGGCGGAGCTGCAGCAGCTCGACGACGACTTCAGACCGCTCCTCCGGGAGTTCGAGTGACGGTCCGGCGCCCGACCTGCGCGGTGATCGCGGCCGCCCTCGCCGCCGGGGCGGCCCTCGCGCCGGAGACGGGCCTCGCCGCGCCGACCCAGGGCTACGGCTCGTGCCGCGATCGCGGCAAGGCGGTCGAGGAGCGGACGCGGGCGGTCCGCTCCGACGGCACCGCCCCGGCCCCCACCGACGCCCGCAGGGAGACGGACGCCTTCGAGGACACGGTCCGTCGCTTCGAGCAGGAGGCGAAGGACTTCGCCGCCGAGGTGCAGCAGCTCGTCCGGAAGCAGTACGACGAGCGCCGCCGCTTCACGGGCGACCAGTACGAGCAGGCCGTCCGCGACCTGGAGGTGATGGAGCGGAACGAGCGCGAGTCGGCCATCGCGCGCTTCGAGGAGTTCCTGGCGCGCTACCCGGACGACCCGCAGTTCACCCCCGACGCGATGTTCCGCCTGGCCGAGCTCTACTACGAGAAGGCCAACGACGACTTCGAGCTGGCCGTCCAGCAGCACCGCGAGGAGGCCCGCGCCGCCCTGGCCGCCGGGCGCGAGCCGCCGCCGGAGCCGCTCAAGAGCTACGCGCCCTCGATCGCCCTCTACCAGCGGCTCATCACCGGGTTCCCCGATTACCGGTTCATCCACGGCATCTACTACCTGCTCGCCTACTGCCTCGGCGAGATGGGCCAGGGCGAGGAGGCGCAGGTCGCCTACCGGACCCTCATCGACCGCTTCCCGGACAGCCCCTTCGTGCCGGAGGCCTGGGTCCGCCTGGGCGACTGGCACTTCGACGCGGTCCAGCCGGATTCGCTGCAGCGCGCCGCGGACGCCTTCTCGAAGATGTTCGGCTTCGCGGACCACCCGCTCTACGCGCGGGCCGTCTACAAGCTGGGCTGGACGTACTACCGGATGGACGACTTCCAGAAGGCGGTGGAGGCGTTCAGGCTGCTCCTCGACCACTACGTGGCGCGCGCGAAGCCCGGCGAGAAGCCGGGCGGCGAGGTGTGGCCGGAGGCGATCCAGTACACCGCCATCAGCTTCGCCGACGAGAAGTGGGGCGGGGTCGAGAAGGCCAAGGCCTTTTACGCGGCGCTGGGCGGCCGCCCCTACGAGGCGGAGGTGTACGGGCGCCTCGGCGACGTCTACTTCGACGAGACCAAGTACGACCAGGCCGTCGCCGCCTACAAGATGGTCCTGCTGCGCGATCCGCTCTCCCCCGACGCGCCCAAGCTCCAGGCCAAGATCGTCCAGGCCTGGGTGAAGGACCGCCGCTTCGACGAGGAGGCGAAGGAGCGGATGGCGCTGGTCGCCGCCTACGGCGACGAGGAGGGCGCCTGGTTCAAGAAGAACCGCGGCGACCCGGACCTCGTCGCCGCGGTCCGCGACATGTCGGAGAAGAGCCTGCTCCGCGCGGCGAGCTTCCGCCACGCCCAGGCGCAGAAGTACAAGCAGGAGGGGAAGCCGGAGGCGGCGGTGACCGAGTACCGGCTCGCGGCGCAGGCCTACGGCGATCTCCTCAAGCGGTTTCCGCACTCCCGGCAGTACTACGAGCTCTCCTACAACTGGGCCGACTGCCTCTACAACGCCCTGGAGTTCGAGAAGGCCGCCCGCGTCTACACGCTGGTGCGCGACTACCCCGAGGAAAAGTACGCGGCGGAGGCGGCGCTCTCCGCCGTCATCTCCTGGGAAGGCGAGGTCACGCGGCTGCAGCGCGACGGGAAGCTCGAGGACCGCAAGGTCCTGCTCTCCACCGACCGGACCGCCCAGGCCTCGCCGCGGCGCGAGGACCTGCCCGAGGTCTGGCAGAACCTGGTGCGGGACTCGGACGTGTTCCTGGCGCGCCTGCCCTCGCACCCCAAGGCCCCGGCCATCGCCTACAAGGCGGCCGAGGTCTTCTACAAGTACGCGGACTACGACGAGGCGCGCTGCCGGTTCGAGGAGGTGGTGGCGCGCTGGCCGACGGCCGAGGTGGCCCAGTTCTCGGCGAACCTCATCATCGAGAGCTACCTCACCATGAAGGACTGGGCCGCGGTCGAGGAGGCGAGCGCGCGCCTCCAGTCGGCGGAGGTGGCGAAGAACCCGCAGCTCCACGCCACCCTGCAGAAGTTCAAGCTGGGCGGCCGGTTCAACCGCGCCACCCAGCTCATGGACGAGAAGAGGTACGAGGACGCCGCCAAGCTCTTCCTGGCGCTCGTCGCCGAGGAGCCGAGGCACGAGTTCGCGGACAAGGCGCTCTACAACGCGGCCAGCTGCTACGAGGGGGCGCGCCGGTTCGAGAGCGCCCTCAAGCTCTACGAGCGGATCCCGGTCGAGTACCCGAGCTCCGTCCTCGCCGACGAGGCGCTCTTCCGCGTCGGCTTCAACGCCGAGAACACCTACGACTTCGACAAGGCCATCGAGAAGTACCTCCTGCTGGTCGAGAAGTACCCGAAGTCGAGGTTCCGCAAGGACGCCCTCTACAACGCGGCGCGCTCGCTCGAGAACCTGCAGCGCTACGACGAGGCGGCCGCGGCCTTCGCCCGCTACGCCAACGCCTACCCCGACGCGGAGGACGCGGCCCGGACGCTCTTCCACGCGGCGCTCATCTACGAGAAGACGCAGGAGTGGAAGAAGGAGATCGCCGCGCTCCAGGAGTTCAACCGGCGGTTCGCGCGCGCCAAGGAGCCGGAGCTGATCGTCCAGTCGCAGCTCAAGATCGGGCTGGCCCAGCGCGGGCTGGGGCAGGACAAGCAGGCGCGGGAGGGCTACACGGCGACGGTGAAGGAGTTCGCGGCGCGCGGCCTCAAGCCCGAGGTCCACGTCCGAGCCGCCGCCGCGGCGGCCGAGGCCCGCTTCCGCCTCACCGAGTACGACTTCGAGCGCTACGACAAGATCACCCTGCCGGCGACCGCCGACACCAAGAAGCTCAAGCGCGCGCTCGAGGCGAAGCTGGGGGAGGCCAAGAAGGTCGCGCCGCAGTACGACGAGGTGATGAAGTACAAGCGGCCGGACTGGACCCTGGCCGCCTTCTACCGCAAGGCGTACCTCCTGGAGCGGCTCGCGCAGACCATCAACGAGGCGCCGCCGCCGCCCGAGTTCAAGAAGAAGGGGGCGGAGGAGTACCTCGCCGCCTACCAGGACGGGCTCGCCCAGGCGGCGCAGCCGTACGAGGACCAGGCGGTGAAGGTGTACGTGGACGCCATCGAGGCGGCGCACAAGCTCCACGTGAAGAACGAGTGGACGAAGAAGATCGGGGAGTCGCTGGCCCGCTACCGGCCGCGCGAGTACCCGGTGCTGAAGGAGGCGAAGGCGCGGATGGTGGTCGAGGACGTCTCACCCGTGCCCCTCGCCGACACTCCAGAGGGCCCCGCCCCGCGCGCGCCGGCCACCACCGCGCCGGAGGCGCCGGCCCCGGAGGCGCCGCCCGCCCCCGGGCCCACCGCCGCCGCGGGCGCCCAGAAATGAGGAACCGCATGCACACCACGAGAACCCTCCCCATCGCAGCGCTGCTCCTCCTCGCCTCCGCGTGCGCCACCACCGGCGGGGGCGCCTCCGCGCCGTCGAGCCGCTACAAGCAGGCCGACTTCGGCCGGCTGCCCAAGGTGCCCCTGCGCGGGTCGGGGACGGCGAGCGAGGTCACCGAGGAGGGCGAGCAGGCCAAGCTGTCCGACGCGGTGTCGCACGTGACCCGCGGGAACGAGGCCAACACCTCCGGCAACGCCGACCAGGCGCACGCCGAGTGGACCTCCGCGGCCGACATGCTGGTGAGCTTCGTCGAGCAGTTCCCGTCGTCGGACTGGGTGATCGTGGTGCGCTACGAGGCGGCGCGCTACTACCTCTACGCGCAGCAGTACGAGCGGGCGGCGGTCACCGCGGAGCGGCTGGTGGACGACCCGAACGCCACGCCCGTCACCCGGGCGCTCGCGGCGCACCTCGCCGCCGCCGCCTGGCAGAACCTCGCCATCAGCCAGGTCAAGGCCGGCAAGCTCGAGGGCATCAAGCTCCCCTCGGCCGATCAGCGCAAGGAGCCGCTCGCGCCCCGGCCGCCGCCCGGCGCGTGGAGGCAGTTCGTGGCCGCGGCCGACCGGTACGTGCAGTACGCCGCGTCGGAGCCCAAGGAGCGGCTCATCGACCGCGGCCCGGCCCAGCTCTCCCTGCTCGCCGCGCAGGTCGAGTACGCCTTCGACGACATGGAGGAGGCGCGGGCCCGCTTCGACAAGATCCTGCACACCTGGCCCGGCGAGGACGTCATGGACCAGGCGGTCCAGCTCTACCTGCAAACCTTCCTGGTCACCAAGGACCAGGCCGGTTACCGCCAGGCGCTCGAGGGCGTGAAGGCCCTGGTGGCCGCGGAGATGGAGAAGGCGACCAAGGCCGGCGACGCGAAGAGGACGGAGTCGCTCACCAAGGTGCAGGAGCAGCTGGCCCGGTACGGCCAGCGCGGCGAGTACGACGCCGCGAAGGACCTCCTCGACCAGGGGAAGTTCGTCGAGGCCGCCCAGCGTTTCGAGGCCATCGCCGAGGCGAACAAGGGGACGGACGCCGCGGCCGCCGCCCTCAACAACGCCGCGTACTCCTGGAACAAGGCCGAGCAGTACGACAAGGCCGTCGCCGCCATCCAGGCCCTCCTGGCGGCGCACCCCGGCTCGCCGTACGCGCCCGGCGCGACCCTGACGCTCGCCAACCTCCGCTCGCACAAGGACGACCACGCCGCGGCGGCCGCTGCCTACGAGCAGTACCTGGAGAAGTGGCCGGACGCCGAGCAGCGCTGCATCGCCATCCAGAACCTCGGGTACGAGCTGGACCGCGCGGGGAAGCCGGCCGCCGCGGCCGATCGCTACGTGGCGTTCGCGACCGACCCGAAGTGCGGCAAGGGAGATCCCAACGCCTCCGCCAAGGCGCTCTACCGGGCCGGCGCGCTCTACGGCGACGCGAAGCAGAAGGCCAAGGCGCGCGACGCGTTCGAGAAGACCACCGCGGTGCAGGGCGTGACCGACCCGGTCGCGAAGAGCCAGGTGGAAGAGGCCAAGAGGATGCTCAAGTCGAAGTAGGAGCGCCGAGCGTGAACCCGATGCGCACCAGCACGCGGCAGACGATCCGGGCCATCCTGGTCCCGGCGTGGGCGTCGCTCGCCCTCGCCGCCGCGTGCGCGCATCGGGCCGCTGCCGAGCCGAGCCCGGTCGAATCCCCGCCGGCGGCGATGGCGGCGGCGACGGCGGAGTCGACCCCGCCCCCGCCCTCGACTTCCCCGACCGCGATCGAGACCACCCCGACCGCGACCGCGACCCCGACCGCGACCGCGACCGCGACCGCGACCCCGACCGCGACCGCGACCGCGACCGCGACCGCGAACGCGACCGCGACCCCGAACGCGACCGCGAACGCGAACCCGGCCGACGCTGACGGCGGCGCGCCCGTGACCGTGGCC
>DATIWK010000210.1:0-23273 GCA_035519395.1 Anaeromyxobacteraceae bacterium
TGGGTTCCGGCTGGCGCGTGCGGCAGCGCCCCGTCCGCGACGTGTTCGAGGCAAACGACCAGTTCGCGCCGGGCCCCGACTTCGCCACCCTGGGCGGCGGCTTCGCGGTCGCGCCGGGGGCGACGGGGTGGCACAACGCCGTCACGCTCCAGGTCGGCTGGGAGAGGTCTCATCGCGAGCCGCCCACCGGTTCCGCAAGATCGCGGGACCACTGCGCTCGGAGGGACCATGGGCACTCCTCGAATCTCGGCCCTGGCGGCCTGGGCCGTCGCGTGCGCCGGGCTTGCCCCGGCCGCGGCCGCGGGCGACGGGCTCGACCGCACGGTCCTGCCGATCCTGGAGCCCAGGCGGCCGGTGTTCCAGGAGCTCGACGCACGGAACGTGAAGACGCCGCCTCACTTCGAGGTCACGGCGCCGGCCGGCGCCCCCAACGTGGTGATCATCCTGATCGACGACCTGGGCTTCGGCGCTACCAGCGCCTTCGGCGGACCGATCCAGACGCCGACCCTCGACCGCCTGGCCCAGGGCGGGCTGCGCTACAACAACTTCCACACCACCGCGCTGTGCTCGCCCACGCGTGCCGCGCTCAAGTCCGGGCGCAACCACCACACCGTCAACATGGGCTTCATCACCGAGATGGCGACGGGCTTCCCCGGCAACACCGGCCAGATCCCCGACGCCACGGCGTCCGTCGCGGAGATGCTGCGCCTCAACGGCTACAGCACGGCGGCGTTCGGCAAGTGGCACGAGACCGCCGCCTGGGAGCTCAGCGTCTCCGGCCCCTACGACCGCTGGCCGACGCACCAGGGCTTCGACAGGTTCTACGGCTTCGTCGGGGGCGAGACGAACCAGTGGGCGCCCTACCTCTACGACGGCGTCACCCAGGTGGACCTCCCGGACGACCCGAAGTACCACTTCATGACCGACATGACCGACAAGGCGGTGGCCTGGATCCGGTTCCAGAAGGCCATCACGCCCGGGAAACCCTTCTTCGTCTACTTCGCGCCCGGCGCCGTCCACGCGCCGCACCACGTACCCGCGGAGTGGATCGCCCGCTGGAAGGGGAAGTTCGACCAGGGCTGGGATGCGCTGCGCAAGGAGACGCTGGCGAGGCAGATCAAGCTCGGCGTCGTCCCCGCGGGGACGAAGCTCGCTCCCAAGCCGCAGGCCATCAAGGACTGGGACAAGCTCTCGGCCGACGAGAAGCGCGTCTTCGCCCACCAGGCCGAGGTGTACGCCGCCTACCTCGACTACGCCGATCACGAGATCGGCCGGATGCTCGAGGCCGTCGCGGCGACCGGCGAGGCCGACGACACCCTGGTCTTCTACATCGCCGGCGACAACGGCACGAGCGGCGAGGGCGGCGAGAACGGGATGTTCAACGAGTACACTTACTTCAACGGCGTCCGCGAGACGGTCCCCGACCTCCTGAAGATCCTCGACCGGTGGGGCGGCCCCCTCACCTACCCGCACATGGCGGCCGGCTGGTCGGTGGCCCTGGACGCGCCGTTCGGCTGGATGAAGCAGGTGGCCTCCGACTTCGGCGGGACTCGCAACGGCCTGGTGGTGCACTGGCCCAAGGGGATCAAGGCGAAGAACGAGATCCGGACGCAGTTCGGCCACGTGATCGACGTGGCGCCGACGATCCTGGAGGCGGCCGGGCTGCCCGAGCCCCGGGTGGTGAACGGCGCCCCGCAGATCCCCATGGAAGGCGTGAGCCTGGCCTACACCTTCGCCGACGCGAAGGCCAAGGACCGCCACACCACGCAGTACTTCGAGATCGCCGGCAACCGCGCGATCTACGCCGACGGCTGGTTGGCGCGCACCATCCACCGGGCGCCCTGGGAGATGGAGGGGCGCCACCCCTTGCAGAGCGACGTCTGGGAGCTCTACGACACCCGCTCCGACTTCAGCCTGGCGAACGACCTCGCCGCGAAGAACCCCGCGAAGCTCGCCGAGCTGAAGGCGCTCTTCATGAGCGAGGCCGAGAAGCACCACGTCCTGCCCATCGACGACCGGGTGGTCGAGCGCGGCATCGCCTCGGTGGTCGGCCGCCCCGACCTGATGGCCGGACGCACCTCGCTGACCCTCGCCGAGGGCATGACCGGGATGTTGGAGAACGTCTTCCTGAACGTGAAGAACAAGTCCAAGACGATCACGGCTGAGGTCGAGGTGCCGGCGGGCGGCGCCAGCGGCGCCATCCTGGCGCAGGGCGGCCGCTTCGGCGGCTGGGCGCTCTACGTGAAGGACGGCAAGCCGGCCTACGACTACAACTTCCTCGGGATGCAGCGGACCACCATCGCCGCGCCCCAGCCCCTCGCGCCCGGCAAGAACACCGTCAAGCTCGACTTCGCCTACGACGGCGGGGGACTGGGCAAGGGCGGCAAGGGCACGCTCTTCGTGAACGGCCAGAAGGTGGCGGAGGGAAGGATCGAGCACACCGAGGCCATCATGTTCTCCGCCGACGAGACCGCCGACGTGGGCATCGACCTCGGGACGCCGGTGGTCGAGGCCATCGGCTCGGAGGCGAGATCGCGCTTCACCGGGCACATCCCCCGGGTGACGATCGAGGTGCGCGACGGCAGCGCCAAGGCCGACGCCGCCGTGGAGGAGGGCCAGCGGTTGGTCAGGCGCCACACGGAGTGACGGATTACAGCCACCCGATGCCCCGCTTCGACGCGAACCTCTCGATGATGTTCAACGAGGTCGGCTTCCTCGAACGGTTCGCGGCCGCCGCGGCCGCGGGCTTCAGGGGGGTGGAGTTCCTGTTCCCCTACCCCTACGGGAAGGACCAGCTCCGCGACGTCGCCGGCGCGAGCGGGGTCGAGGTCGTCGCGTTCAACATGCCGCCGGGAGACTGGGACAGGGGCGAGCGCGGCATCGCCTGCGATCCGCGCCGCCGGGGCGAGTTCCAGGACGGCGTCGGCAAGGCCGTCGAGTACGCGCAGGCGCTCTCCTGCCGGCGGGTCCACGCGATGGCCGGGCTTCGCCCGCGCGACATGGACGACGAGAGGGTCCGCGAGGCGTACGTCTCCAACCTGGCGTTCGCCGCCCGCGCGCTCCAGGAGCGCGGGATCACCCTCCTGGTCGAGGCGATCAACCCACGCGACATCCCGGGCTTCTACCTCACCACGTCGCGCCAGGCCTTCGCGCTGATGGACGAGGTCGCCGCGCCCAACCTGCGCTTCCAGGCGGACCTCTACCACCTGCAGATCGTGGAGGGCGATCTCTCCCACACGCTGGAGTCGCGTCGCGACCGGATCGGCCACGTGCAGATCGCGGACACGCCGGGACGGCACGAGCCCGGCACCGGGGAGATCAACTACCCGTTCCTGTTCGGCCACCTCGACCGCATCGGCTACCAGGGGTGGATCGGCTGCGAGTACCGGCCGCTCGCGACCACCGCCGCGGGCCTCGGCTGGCTCCGGCCGTACCTCGAGCAGCGGAGCGCACCATGAGCGACGTGGGCTTCATCGGTCTCGGCGTGATGGGAAAGCCGATGGCCGCGAACCTGATCAGGGGCGGCCACCGGCTCCTCCTGCACAGCCGGAGCGGCGTCCCGGCGGAGCTGACCGCCGCCGGCGGGGTGGCCTGCGCGAGCCCGCGCGAGGTCGCGGAGCGCGCCGAGGTGGTGGTCACGATGCTCCCCGACACCCCCGACGTCGAGCGGGTGCTGTTCGGGCCGCGCGGCGTGGCAGAGGGCCTGGCGGCCGGGAAGCTCGTGATCGACATGAGCTCGATCTCGCCGACCGCGACGCGCGGCTTCGCCGAGCGCGTCGGCGCGCTCCGGTGCGAGTACGTGGACGCCCCGGTCTCGGGCGGCGCCATCGGCGCGCGCGACGCCTCGCTCACCATCATGGTCGGGGCGCGCGAGGCGGCGTTCGCGAGGGCGAGGCCGCTGCTCGCCCTCCTGGGCAAGAACATCACGCTGGTGGGAGAGAACGGCGCCGGGCAGACCTGCAAGGTGGCGAACCAGATCATCGTCGCCCTGACCATCGAGGCGGTCGCGGAGGCGCTGGTCTTCGCGTCGAAGGCGGGCGCCGATCCGGCGAAGGTGCGCGGAGCGCTCCTGGGCGGCTTCGCGTCGTCGCGCGTCCTCGAGGTCCACGGCGAGCGGATGCTCCGCCGGACCTTCGAGCCCGGGTTCCGGATCGAGCTGCACCAGAAGGACCTGGCGCTCGCGCTCGCCAGCGCCCGGGAGCTGGGGGTCGCGCTCCCGGGCTCGGCGCTCGCGCAGGAGCTCTTCAACGCCTGCCGGGCGCGCGGCGGCGCCCGCTGGGACCACTCCGCGCTGGTCCGGGCGCTCGAGGCGCTCGCCGACCACGGCCTCGGCGCCTGACGGCCGCGTGGGATGCGACGGCCCGCCGGCCGCGGCTCGCGGAGTCGCGCCCGGCGGGCCCTGACGGACGGCGCCGCCCTACTGGGCCAGCACCACCGTGGTGTCGCAGAAGAGCTTCGAGAGCAGGACGCCGGTCGCGGTCCCGGAGGAGGTGACCGCCTGCGCGGCGATCCGGCCGCAGGAGTCGACGCCCACGGGCTGGAGGTAGGCGGCCCCGGCGGGCGGATCGAGCCAGGTGAGCGCGCCGGCGTACCAGGTCCAGGCGCGGTACCCGGAGCCGGTGTACGCCTTTCCGGCCAGCCGCCCCTGGGTGCTCAGCCCGTCCACCGACGCGAGGTTCGCCATGGGGACGTAGTTGGCCAGCGTGCCGTTCAGGTTCCAGAGCATCGCGTACCACCCGGTCGCCGGGCTCGTCCCGCTGATGCCCGCGATGGCGCCGCTCTTCACCACGGTGGGCCGGGTCTGGTAGTTGGCGTACGAACCGAGGCCCTGGAGGATGGTGAACGCGTTGGACGGGCTCCAGACCACCGGATAGGTGTCCATGCCCGTGTAGACGAGGCCCGCCGCGTAGCCGGCGTCGTTCATGCCGATGGCGCTCGACGCGTACGCGTAGTTCGTCCGGGTGCCGATCGCGACGGGCTGCAGGGAGGTGAGGGAGGTCGCGCCCGGTCCGCTCCAGCGGTAGGCGACGCCGAACGTGAACGGGCCGCCGGACGCGGTCCCGACCATCGAGTAGCCGGTGGTCGAGCCCGTCACCGTCGCGGAGGGGACGGCGCTGTAGCCCACCTGCAGCGGCAGGTGGGCCGGCCCCCACGCCAGGAAGAACCAGTAGACGGGATGGGTCCCCATCGACGTGTCGCAGTCGCCGACCACGCCGTTCGTGGGGGTGGGCTGGAGCTTGCTGTACCGGATGCAGCCGTCGGCGGGCGTGGTGCCGAGCGTGGTCAGCGTGCCTCCGCTGTAGAGCGCGGGCGCGCCGGTGGGGGTGATCCCGGCCATCGAGCCCGAGTCGTTCATGCCCTGGGGCGTCAGCGGCAACGCGCTCGCCGTGTAGCCGGTGTAGAAGATCAGCGGCTCGGCCACTGCCGGATCGCCGGGAACTCCGGTGGACGGCTCTGTTCCGCAGCCGGCGGCCGCCAGCGCCAGGAGCAGGGTGCCCTTCGTCATCGCGTTCACGTCGTGCCTCCATGTCTCGTCCGGATCGGGAGATCCGGGCGCTGTCCTCCCCACCTCCCTCAGACGGAATGCGGCAGCCGGATCCGACACAGCCCCCGGCTCCAGGGCCGACGACGCCCCATCCGGCCGGCCGAGGGCGGCTCGCCGCCGGCGCCCGGCGCGCGCAGCCCCGAGCGGGCGCGCCGGTGCCGGTCGCGCCCTGCGCGGCCTCAGCGCGATCCGCACCCCTCGATGGCGATGCCGCCGTGACGGCCGACGATCTCGAGGAGCTGCCGGTCGCCGGCGCTCAGGGGTGGCCAGGCGGGCCGCCGCCGGAACAGCGCGACGGCCCCCAGGACCTCCGGCGCCCCACCGAGCGGCACGGCGACGGCGGCGTCCGACTCGACCTCGCCCGCCACGACGAGGCGCCGCGCCGAGACGGCCCTCCCCACGGTCCCGTCTCCGATGACCAGGCGCTCCCGCGCGACGCGTGCCGCGGTGCCCACCCGGTGTGCGGCGCGCAGGTGAATGCCGTCCTCCTCGATCCGGTAGACGGCGAGGTCCTCGCAGCCCAGGAACGCCGCGGCGATCTCGGCGATGGCGGCGTACACCTCTGCCGGCGTCCGCGTCTCGTGGAGCCGCGACAGCGACGCGAAGAGCGCCATCGCCCACGCCGCCTGCCGCACGGCTTCCGCGCGCTCGGCCCGCTCGATCGCCAGCGCGGCCTCGCTCCTCGCGAGGAGCAGGCCGGGGTCGTCCGGGGGCACCGGTCGCCGGCCCGCACCGCCCTCCCCGGCCGGCTCCCCCTCCGGACGCCCGGCGACCTCGCGAAGCCGCGCCGACGGCGTCGTGGGGCGGTGGTTCTCGCCGGGCCGATCCGCGTGCCGCCTGGTGACACGCTTGCGGGACATGTCGCTGCTGCCGCCTCCTGGGCGATAGGACCTGCGCCGGCGGCACGCGAGACGCCATGATGGCGCCCGGGGGAGGGTCGGCGCCGCCGGGCAGGTCCGGTGCACCTTCAGCAAGCGCCGGGCCGGGGCGGCAGGCCCGGGAATCCGCGCACCTGGGGGAACGGCCGGGGCGCGGGCGTCCAGGAGTCAGACGTCGCGTCCAGCCTTCGGAACGGACAGCCCGTGCTGCTTCAGCTTGAGGTACAGCGTGCTCCGCGGGATCCCGAGCCGCTCGGCCGCGGCCGCGACGCGCCCGCCGACGTCCCTCAGCACGCGTTCGATGTGGACGCGCTCGAGCTCGCCCAGGGTGAGCTTCGACTCCTCCGCCGCAGCCGGGCGCGGCCCGCGATCGAAGAGGAGGTCGTCCGGCCCCAGCACGGTGCCCCCGCCGAGGAGCGCGGCGCGCTCGAGCACGTTCCGCAGCTCGCGGACGTTCCCCGGCCAGCGGTACCGCTGGAGGGCGGCGATCGCGGGCTCGGACAGCGACAGGCCGCTCAGGGCCGGGCGCTCCTCGAGGAGCCGCCGGGCCAGCACCGGGATGTCCTCGGGCCGGTCGCGCAGCGCGGGCACGGCGAGCGGCACGGCGTTGATGCGGAAGAAGAGGTCCGCGCGGAACCTGCCCTCGTCCACCAGCGCTCGCAGGTCCCGGTGGGTGGCCGCGAGGAGGCGGATGTCCACCGTGCGGTCTCGCACCTCGCCCACGCGCCGGAAGGTCTTCTCCTCGACCGCCTTGAGCAGCTTGGGCTGGACGGCCAGATCCATGTCGCCGATCTCGTCGAGGAACACCGTCCCGCGGTGCGCCGCCTCGAGCAGGCCGAGCTTGGAGGCGGTCGCGCTCGTGAACGCGCCCCGCTCGTGGCCGAACAGCTCGGACTCCAGCAGCTCGTGGTTCAGCCCCGCGCAGTTGAGGTCCACGAACGGCTCGTCGGCGCGCGGGCCGTTGGAGTGGAGCCAGCGCGCCAGGACGCCCTTGCCGCTCCCGGTCTCGCCGGTGATGAGCACCGGCGCGTCCGAGGCCGCCACCTTGCGAGCCAGCTCGGAGAGGCGGCGGATCGCGGCGCTCACGCCCAGGAACGGGTCGGCGTCGCGGTGGGCGGTCGCGGCGGCGACCGCCTGCTTGCGCAGCAGCCGCCGGTGCTGCAGCGCGCGCTGCAGCGTGACCGTGAGGGCGGTCATGTCGGCCGGCTTGGTGAGGAAGTGCTCCGCTCCGTCCTTCACGGCACGAACCGCCAGGTCGATCGAGCCGTGACCGGTCAGGATCACGAGCGGCACCAGGGGATCGATCTCCTTCATGGCGCGGAGGAGGTCCAGGGCGGTGCCGTCGGGAAGCTCGTAGTCGAGCACCGCGGCGTCCGGCGGCGAGGCACGGAACGCCTCCATGGCGCCCGCGCAGCTCTCGGCGACGGCCACGTCGTATCCGTTCGAGGCGAGGAACCGACGGATGGTGAACCGGACGGACGGATCGTCGTCCACCAGCAGGATGCGCGGCTGGGCCATCGGGCGTTCCCCAGAGCGCAGTATCCCAGATCGAGAATCGGATCGCAGGATCCGTCCCGCCCGAGACGCCGCTCGTTCCAGCCGCTGGACTCGGTGTCCAGCGGCTGGACTCCGGCCGCGTGCGGCCGTGCGCGGCCCGGCGCGCCCGGGCGGAAAACCGAGGCGGGCCGACGATCGGGGCCAGGCCGTCCGGGGGTGGCACGCCGCGTGCCTTAGGCGGCGGCGCAAGCCGGAGCGGGGCTCGCGAGGAACCGAAGGAATGACGGAACAGCTGGGGCTCACCGAGGAGAGGAGCAGCCCGTGGCCGCTCGCGGCGCGCGTGGCGGCCTACCTGGCCGCCTACGTCGTGCTGACCCAGCTGTCCGAGTCGCTCTCGGTGCCCTCCAGCGAGTACACCACCGTCTGGCTGCCCCCGGGGCTCGTCCTCGCCACCCTCCTCCTCTCGCCCGCCTCGGCCTGGCCGTGGTTCGCCGCCGTCACGGTCGTCGCCGACGTCGTGGTGGAGCTGCGCTACCACGGCCCGGTCCTGAGCGCGTTCTACGGGATGGCCACGTTCCTCGAGGCGCTGGTCGCCGTGGCCGTGGTCCGCCGCATCGCGGGCCCGCGGCCGCGCGCGGCGAGCTGGCGCGAGGTCGCGGCGCTCGTCGTCGCGGCGGGCCTGAGCGCAGCCGCCGGCGCGGCCGTCGCCACGGCGTCGTTCACGTGGCTGCCGCTCCTGTCGAGGCCGCACGATCCGCTGGCGATCTTCCGCGTATGGTCTTCCGGCGACGGCCTCGGGCTGCTGGTGGTCACTCCGGCGGTCCTGGCCTGGGCGGGCCTGCCCCGCCTCGTGGCGGGCCGCCGGACGTGGCTGCGCACCGCCGAGGGCATCGGCCTCGCGGGCTTCGTCATGGCCACCGCGTTCCTCGTGTTCGGCGCGGCGGGTCAGCTCCACCTGGAGCGGAGCTACCTCGTGCTGCTGGCGCTGTGCTGGGGCGCGCTCCGGTTCGGCGTCCGGGGCGCCTCCGCGACCTCGCTGGCGGTGACCCTGCTCGCGTCCTGGTCCACCTCGCGCGGGTACCAGACCTTCCTGCCCGGCGGCCTGGAGCAGGCAGATCTGGAGATCCAGCTGCTCCTCGGGGTCAGCGCCTGCGTGGCCCTGCTCCTGGGCGCGTCGCGAGACGACCGGCTCCGGTTCCGCGAGGCGCTCCGGTCCGAGCGCGACTTCTCGCGCGCGGTGCTCGAGGCGAGCGCCACGGGGATGGCGGTGGTGGACGCCTCCGGGCGCTTCCTGTACGCGAACCAGCGCCTGAGCGGCGTCCTCGAGATCCCGCACGGCGAGCTGGGCGCCGGGGACGGCTCGGTCCGCTGGGGCCTCCTCGACCTCCACGGCGCGCCGGTCGCCGAGGACGAGCTCGAGTTCCGCCGCGTGCTGGCGACCGGGGAGCCGATCTACGGCTCGGAGCGCCTGGTCCGCACGCCGAGCGGGACCAAGCCCCTCTCCATCAGCGCCATCCCGTTTCGCAACGTGCGCGGCGGCAAGGAGGCGGTCGTCGTCTCCATCCAGGACCTCTCCCGGCATCGCGCCCTGGAGGACCAGCTGGCGCAGGCGCAGAAGCTGGAGGTGGTGGGACGCCTCGCGGGCGGGGTGGCGCACGACTTCAACAACCTGCTCACCGTGATCCTGTCCAACGCGCAGCTGGCCGAGTTCGAGCTCCCGGACGACAGCCCGGCGCGCGAGTTCATCGTCCCGGTGCGCGAGGCGGCGCAGCGGGCCATCGCCGTCACGCGCCAGCTCCTCGGCTTCACGCGCCGTCACGCGATCCAGCCGCGGCCGGTGGACGCCAACGCCCTCGTCACGAACCTCCACCGGCTGCTGCAGCGGCTCATCGGCGAGACGATCGACGCGCGCTGCCGGCTGGCAGCCGACCTGTGGCCCGTCCACGTGGACCCGGGGCAGCTCGAGCAGGTGCTCGTCAACCTCGCCGTCAACGCGCGGGACGCGATGCCGGCCGGCGGCTACCTGGTCATCAGCACCGAGAACACCACCCTCGATCCGGATCTGGCTGCGGCGCGGGCGCTTCCGGCCGGCGACTACGTGCACATCGCGACGGTCGACTGCGGAGTCGGGATGGACGTCGAGACCCAGCGGCGCGCGTTCGAGCCGTTCTTCACCACCAAGGGCGAGCGCGGGACCGGGCTCGGGCTCTCCATCTCGCTCGGGCTGGTGCAGCAGGCGGGCGGCAACATGTGGGTCGAGAGCACGCCCGGCCGAGGCGCGGCCTTCCACGTGTTCCTCCCCCGCTGGACCCACTCCCCGGCGCCGCACCGGGACGCGGCGCAGCCCGCGCCGCGGCCCCCGGTGCGCGAGGCCACGGTCCTGGTGGTCGAGGACGACGAGGCGGTGCGCGCCGCGGCCGTCCGCTCGCTGGAGCGGGCGGGCTACGCCGTCATCGCCGCCGCCAGCGGGAGCGCCGCGCTGGAGGTCGCCGCCCGGCACCCGGGCCGGATCGACCTCCTCGTCTCCGACATGGTGATGCCCGGCATGAACGGGGCGGACCTGGCGGAGACGCTCCGGACGGCGCGCCCCTCGCTGCGGGTGCTGCTCGTCTCGGGCTACGCCGGCGACGCGGCGCTCCGCGCCGCCGCCGCCGACGGCAGCGCGTCGGTCCTCCTGAAGCCGTTCACCCCCGACCAGCTGGTGGGGCGGGTCGCCGAGACGCTCGGCGCGGGCGGGAGCCCGTGAGCCACCGGGCGCCGGCGCGGGCGAGCGACGCCTCCGTGCCCAGGTGCCGGCCCTGGATCTCGAGGAGTGAAATGAACGACCCCCGTTCGCGCGAAGGGAACGGCGTCCGCCGCGTGCTGGTGGTGGAGGACGACCCGGACGTCCGGGAGGCGCTCGCCGACGCGCTGGCCGACCACGGCTTCGAGGTCGCCAGCGCCACCGACGGCCGCGAGGCGCTCCGGATCCTCCGGGAGCGGGCCGCGGACGTGATCGTCCTGGACCTGATGATGCCCGGGATGAACGGGTGGCAGTTCCGGGCCGAGCAGAAGAAGGACCCGGCGCTGGCGCACCTCCCCATCGTGGTCGTGTCCGCCTCCGGACACCGGGACATCGACGCGACCGCCTTCCTCGACAAGCCGTTCGAGGTCGAGGCGCTGCTGGCGCTCATCGCGCGACACGCGGTCCACTGAGCGCGCCGGACACCGAGCGTGAACGCTCCCGCGTCCGCGGCCCGCCGGCGATGCGCAGGCGCGCGGCGCCTGCGACCCCCGCCGGGATCGCGACCCGGCCGCGGCGACGGGGTATGGTGATCGCGCCCCCGATGAACGCTTCCGCCGAGAGCCCGTCCTCGCCGCTGCGCGTCCTGGTCGTGGACGACGAGAAGAACATCCGCACCACGCTGGCGCTCTGCCTGGAGGGGCTGGGGTGCCGGGTGGCCCAGGCCGCGAGCGGGACGGCGGCGCTGGAGGCGCTGCGGATCGAGCCGTTCGACGCCGCCTTCTGCGACCTGCGGCTCGGCCAGGAGAGCGGCCTCGACCTCCTCCCCCGCCTCCTCGCCGAGCGGCCGGGGCTGGAGGTCGTGGTCATCACCGCCTACGCGACGGTGGACACCGCGGTCGAGGCGATGCGTCGCGGGGCGAGGGACTACCTGCCCAAGCCGTTCACGCCCGCGCAGATCGGGCACCTGGTGGAGCGGATCAACGCGCGGAGGGCGCTGGAGCGGCGCGTCCTCGATCTGGAGACACGGCTCGAGGAGGCCGCGCCCGAGGTGAGCCTCGACACCGCCTCGCCGCGCATGCAGGCGGCGCTGGAGGTGCTCGCCCGCGCCGCGGCGCACGACGTGGCGGTGCTCCTCCGGGGCGAGAACGGCACCGGGAAGGGCGTGCTGGCGCGGCTGCTCCACACGCGGAGCCCGCGGCGCGAGCGGCCATTCGTGGTGGTGAACTGCCCGACCCTCTCCGAGGAGCTGCTGGCCAGCGAGCTGTTCGGCCACGCCCGGGGCGCGTTCACCGGCGCGGTGAGGGACCAGGAGGGCCGCGTCGAGGCGGCCGAGGGCGGGACGGTGTTCCTCGACGAGATCGGCGAGATCTCGCCGGGCCTGCAGGCGAAGCTGCTCCGGTTCCTCCAGGACAAGCGGTTCGAGCGCGTGGGCGAGACCCGCACGCGAACGGCCGACGTCCGGATCGTGGCGGCCACCAACCGCGACCTGGAGGCGGAGGTGAAGGCCGGCCGCTTCCGCGAGGACCTCCTCTACCGCCTGAACGTGGTGGAGGTGACGGTCCCGCCGCTCCGGGAGCGCGCCGAGGACGTCCTGCCGCTGGCGCGCCGCTTCACCGCCTTCTTCGCGCGGCAGGCGCGGCGCTCACCGCCCGAGCTCTCGCCCGCCGCCGAACGCGTGCTCCAGGCCTACCCGTGGCCCGGAAACGTCCGCGAGCTGCGCAACGCCATCGAGCGCGCGATGATCCTGAACGCCGGCCAGGTGCTGGAGCCGGAGAGCTTCCCGGAGCGGATCGCCGCACAGCCCAGCACGCCGGCGCTGGGCGGCGACTTCACCGCGGAGGAGGTCGAGCGCGAGCACGTGCTGCGCGTGCTCGCCCGGGCGGCGACCCTGGAGGACGCCGCGCGGATCCTCGGGATCGACGCGTCCACCCTGTGGCGGAAGCGGAGGAAGTGGGGCCGGTGAGCGGCCGCCCGCGCGGCGGCGCCACGGACTACCCGCAGGCGCGCCCCTCGACCGGCCGCTCAATCGCGATCCCGCCCGCCGGGATCGCGCCACCCCAGCGCGCGCCAGTCCCGGTCGCGCGGTTCCCCCCGGGGAAGCGTCACCACCAGGGGAACGGCCGCGCGGACCTCGTGGACCCCGTCCGAGACGATCAGGGTCAGCACGTGGGCGCCGAGGCGAACTGCGAACAGGGTGTGCGGCGGGAGCTGGACCGTCGCGCCCCCGGCCGGCGTGGCGACGGCCCCCGAGGCGAGGAGGCGCGTCCCCTCGAGCCACTGGTAGGTCAGGGTGTCCCCGTCGAAGTCGGCGACGCCGGCCGTCAAGCTGACGCGCTGCCCGACGCGGGCGGTGATGGTGGCCGCCGAGATGGAGGGCGGCGAGTCGCCGACGGTGACCGTGACGGTGTCGTCCACGACGTGCGTGCCGTCGGTCACCTCCAGGGTGAAGGCGTGGCTCCCGGCGGAGAGCGGCCCGAGCGCGGCCAGGGCCAGGGGTGCGCTGCCCGCGGCGCCGACGGGCTGGTACTCCTGGACCACGCTCGACCCCTCCAGCCACCGGTACTGCAGCGGATCGCCGTCGGGGTCCGTCGCGCTGCCGGCGAGCACGACCGCCGCTGCGGCCTGGCTCGAGACCGCGAGATCGGGACCGGCGCTGACGACCGGGGGCGCGTTGGGCGCGGGCGGGTACGGATCGACGGTGAGGCTGCCGATCACCTGGGAGGTCCAGTCGTGAGCGCCCATTCCGTGGCCGAGGTCGGTGAAGTTGAACTCGATGGTGTGATCGACCGGCGTGCCCGTGTAGGTCTGGGTGACGATCTGCTGCCAGTTCCCGCTGGCGTCCGTCGTGAGCGATTCGAGGTAGCCACCTCCCGCGACGATGACGGTGACGGGACCAGTCAATGCCACGTCCACGATCGACCAGCCCCAGGCGACGTCCGTGTTCGGATGGGTCGGATCGCTGACCGTCGCGACGACGTCGAACGGGATGCCGACGTAGACCTTGCACGGCGCCGAGAGCGTGTACGTGGTCTCGCCGGCCGAGTCGGTCGCCGAGACCGTCCAGTTCGTCCCCGGCGTGCACTGCGCCATGGCGTTGCCGGCCCAGCACGCGCCGAGGAACGCGATCGTCGCCAGCACTCGAGATCTCATGGTCGGGCCTCCCGTTGACCCATCCAGCGTAGAGAACCCCGCCGGCGTTGCCAACGGGTCGCGCGAGACGACGATGTAGGTGCGAAGGCGCCTTCAGGCCCTCGCCTCGTCGGCGGGGGCGCGCTCCGCCGCGCGCGGCAGCGTGAACCAGAACGTGCTCCCGCTTCCCGGCGCGCTCTCCACTCCCATCGCGCCGCCGTGCGCGTGGACGATCTCCCGCGAGATGTAGAGCCCCAGGCCGACGCCGCCCGAGCGGGCCCCCGGCACCCGGTAGAACTTCTCGAAGACGCGATCCAGGTGCTCGCGGGCGATCCCCTCGCCGGTGTCGCGCACCTCGAAGCGGACCACGTCGCCGTCGGCCCTCGCGCTCAGGTGGACGCGCCCTCCCGGCGGCGTGTGGCGGACCGCGTTCGCGAGCAGGTTGGTGAGCACCAGCTGCGCCCGCTCGCGGTCGGCCTGCACCGCGGGTGCCGGGTCCGGCACGTCGCGGTCCACGGCGAGGCCGCCGGCCTCGACCGCGGCCCTCAGGGCGGCCTCCGCACCCTCGAGCAGCGCTCCGGCGTCGAGCCGCTCCACCTTGAGCGCCATGCGCCCCGACTGGATCCGGGAGAGGTCGAGCAGGTCGTCCACGATCCCCTGCAGCCGCTCGCAGTCCTCCCGCGCCGCCGCCATGAGGTCCGCCTGCTTCTCGGTGAGCGGCCCCACCACCTCGTCGGCGCAGAGGTGGATCGCCAGGCGAAGGGAGGTGAGCGGCGTCCGGAACTCGTGGGCCACGGTGGCGACGAGGTCGTTCTTCAGCTCGTCGAAGCGCATGAGGCGGGTCACGTCCTGGAGGACGATGGTCGCGCCCACCACGCCGCCCTGCTCGGAGTAGAGGGGCGTGGCGCGGGGGAGCAGGTGCCGGTCGCCCTCCGGCGAGGCGACCCGCACCGCCTCCTCGAAGCCGCGCGGGACGTAGGCGCCGCGCCCGGAGACGACGTGCTGGCGGACCCGCTCGACCACCGCGCGGAGCGCCGGGTCGAGCGACGCCAGCGAGGCCGACCCGTCACCGCCGCCTCGCCGGAGCATCGCCTCCGCCGCGCCGTTCAGGTTGAGGATGGCCCCCGAGGGATCGAGCACCAGCACCGGGTCGGGGAGGCTGTCGATGGCCGCCTGCGAGGCCTGCTGCGCCTGGAGCAGCTCGCCGAGCGAGCTGCGGCGGTACTGCGCCAGCCGGTCGGCCATGGTGTTGAACTCGCCGGCCAGCCCGGCGATCTCGTCCTTGCCGTCCACCCGTGCCCGCGCCTCGAGATCCCCCTCGCCGATGCGCCGCACGGTCATCGCCAGCAGGCCGAGGGGGCGCAGCAGCCGCGCGGTGAGCGCCAGCGACGAGAGGAGCCCGAGGACGAGAGCCGCAACGGTGAGCAGGGCGACCAGGGTGACGTTGCGCTCGGCGGCGCGTCGCGCGCGATCGCTCTTGCGCGCCATCGCGTCCTGGTTGAGCGCGAGGACTTCGTTGGCGGCGTCGCGCACGCCCCGCGCCAGCGGCTCCAGCTCGCCGAAGTACCGCGCCGTCCGCGCCGCCGGCGGCGCCGCCGCGAGCGCCTGGAAGGCGCTGCGGTACTCGGCCCAGCGGGTGCGGAGCCGCCGCGTCGCCTCCTCCTCGCCCGGCTCGGTGATGTTGCCCTCCTGGGCGGCCAGCTCCGCCTCGAAGCGGCTCGCCTGGTCGCCGGCGGCGGGGTCCTCCTTCCGCCCCGTCGCTCTCGCCAGCGCCTGCGCCTGCAGCCGCTCCAGGGCCTCCATCATCCGCTCGGCCGCGAGCACGCTCCGGTAGTTGTCCTTGAGGATGAGCTCGGGGCTGCCCCCCAGGGCCGTGATCGCCCGGGTGGACGCCACCCCGAACACGACCAGCACCAGCGCAAGCGGCGCCTGGGCGGCGAGGAGCTTGCCCCGGAGGGTCACGCCCGCGGCTCCTCGTCCTCGAAGGAGATGATGTGCAGGTCGAGGCCGGCGCCGCCGTCCACCATCTGCTGCAAGACCGACCGGCGCAGCAGGCGCCGCCACCAGCCCTGCTCGGGCCGCCCCACGATGACGTCGCTCACCCGGTGCGAGCGGGCGAAGTCGAGCAGCGCGGCGGCGGGGTCGTCCGACTTGAGCCGGACCACCTCCGCCCCCAGCTCCCGCGCCTTCTCGACGTTGCCGAGCAGGTGGCGCTGGGCCTCGGAGTCGATCCGCTGCGGCGACTCCCTCGGCGTCTCGACGTAGGCGACGTACCAGTCGGTGTTGAGCCGGCCCGCCATCCGCGAGCCGCGCCGCAGCAGCGCGAGCGCGTGGGGCGGGTTGGACGAGAGGCAGACCATCACGCGGCCGCGCGTCGCCTGGGTGGCCTCTCCGTGCCGCGCCGCCAGCGCCGCCGACGACCGGTCGAGGCTCTCCGCCACCTCGCGCAGCGACAGCTCGCGCAGCGTGGCGAGGTTCGGATCGCGGAAGAAGTGCTCCAGCGCCCAGGGGATCCGGTCGGCCGGGTAGATCTTGCCGGCCTTGAGCCGCTCCTGCAGGTCCTCGACGGCGAGGTCCAGGTTGACCACCTGATCGGCCTGCTCCAGGAACGCGTCCGGGACCGTCTCGCGCACCTGCACGCCGGTGTTGCGCTGGATGAGCTCGTTCAGCGACTCGAGGTGCTGGATGTTGAGCGCGCCGATGACGTTCACCCCAGCGGAGAGGAGGTCCATCACGTCCTGCCAGCGCTTCCGGTTCTTCGAGCCGGGCACGTTGGTGTGCGGGATCTCGTCCACCACGGCGACCGCCGGGTGGCGCGCCAGCACGGCGTCGAGGTCCATCTCCTCCACCTCCACGCCGCGGTACTCCACCCGCCGCCGCGGGACGACCTCCAGGTCGCGGATGAGCGCCGCCGTCTCGGCCCGCCCGTGGGTCTCGACCAGCGCCCCCACCACGTCCACGCCGCGCGCCCGGAGCGCGTGCGCCTCCTCCAGCATGCGCCAGGTCTTCCCCACGCCGGCGGCGAAGCCGACGTAGAGCTTGAGCCGGCCGCGCTTGCCGCGCTCGACCAGCTCGAGGAAGTCCTGGGCGCTCGGGCGCCGTGCGGTGGTCGCCACGCCCGGCATGCTAGCGCGCTATCCCCCGGCTGGCTTCGCCGACGGTGGGGCCTGCGGCGAGGCGGTGGACCCGGCGACCGGCGCGCCGAACCGGCGGTCGAGCGCCAGGTCGAGGAGGAGGACGTTCACGCGCGGCTCGCCGAGGACCCCGAGGTCTCGCCCCTCCACGTTCTCCTCCACCAGCGCCCGCACGCGCTCGATCGAGACGCTGCGCGCCCTGGCGACGCGCGGCACCTGCCAGAGCGCGGCGGCGGGCGAGAGGTGCGGGTCGAGGCCGCTGCCGGACGCGGTCACCAGCTCGACGGGGATGCGCCCCGGCGCCTCGGGGTTCGCCTTCGCGAGGTCGGCGACGCGCGCGGCGGCCTGCTCGCGGAGCTTCTTCGAGGTCGGCCCCAGGTTCGAGCCGCCGGAGGAGAGCGGGTCGAAGCCCTTGTCGCCGGCGGCGGACGGGCGCGGCTGGAAGTAGGCCGCACCCGCGAACGGCTGGGCGAGCAGCTCCGACCCGACGACGCGGCCCGCACCGTCGGTGACGAAGCTCCCCTCGGCGCGGCGCGGGAAGAGCGCCCGCGCCAGGCCGGTCAGGAGCAGCGGGTAGGCGAGGCCGGTGAGGACGAGGGTCAGGGCCGTGGCGCGGAGCGCCGGCCCCACCGCCTCGCGGATCCAGCCCCGCCCCGGGGGCGGCAGCGGCGGTGCAGCCACCGGCGCGGGCGGCGTCGCGGTGCGTACGGCGGTGTCGGTCTGGTTCATCATGGCGTCCTCCTAGACGGCGCCGACCGCGACGAGCACCAGGTCGACGAGCTTGATGCCGATGAACGGCGCGATCACCCCGCCCACGCCGTAGACGAGGAGCGAGCGGCGCAGCACCGCCGCCGCGCCGAGCGGCCGGTACCTCACGCCGCGGAGCGCGAGGGGGATGAGCAGCACGATGATGACCGCGTTGAAGATGACCGCGGAGAGGATGGCGCTGTAGGGCGAGGCGAGGTGCATCACGTCGAGGGGGGCCATCTCCGGGTAGGCCGCCACGAAGAGCGCCGGGAGGATGGCGAAGTACTTGGCCACGTCGTTCGCGATGGAGAAGGTGGTGAGCGTGCCGCGGGTCATGAGGAGCTGCTTGCCGACCTCGACCACCTCCAGGAGCTTGGTGGGGTTCGAGTCGAGGTCCACCATGTTGCCGGCCTCCTTGGCGGCCTGCGTCCCGGTGTTCATGGCGACGCCCACGTCGGCCTGCGCCAGCGCCGGCGCGTCGTTGGTGCCGTCGCCGGTCATGGCGACGAGCTTGCCCTTCGCCTGCTCCGACTGGATGAGGCGCATCTTCGCCTCCGGGGTCGCCTCGGCCAAGAAGTCGTCCACCCCTGCCTCGCGCGCGATGGCCGCCGCGGTGCGCGGGTTGTCCCCGGTGATCATCACCGTGCGGATGCCCATGGCGCGGAACCGGTCGAACCGCTCCTTGATGCCGCCCTTCACGATGTCCTTCAGGTGGACGAGGCCGAGCACGCGTGCCCCCTCGGACACCGCCAGCGGCGTGCCCCCGGTGTCGCCGATGCGGGAGGCGGCCGCCTCCACGTCGGGCGGCATCCGGCCGCCGAGGGCCACCACGTGGCGCGCCACGGCGTCCACCGCGCCCTTGCGGACCGATCTTGCTGGGGGGCGTTCCGCCCCCCAGTCCCCCGGTCGCTCCGGGCCAGGCTCATCCGCCTGGCCCTGCGCTCCAACTCGGGGGCGCTCGCCGAGGTCGCAGCCGCTCATGCGCGTCTGGGCGCTGAAGGCGATGAACCGGTGCTCCGGCCCCACCTCCCGGCCGCGCAGGCCGAACCGCTCCTTGGCCAGCACCACGATGGAGCGCCCCTCGGGCGTCTCGTCGGCGAGGCTCGCCAGCTGCGCCGCGTCGGCGAGGTCCTCGACCCTCACCGAGGCGGCGGGGAGGAACTCGGTGGCCTGGCGGTTCCCGAGCGTGATGGTCCCCGTCTTGTCGAGGAGCAGCACGTCCACGTCGCCCGCCGCCTCTACCGCGCGGCCGCTCATGGCGAGGACATTCTTGCGGAGCAGCCGGTCCATGCCGGCGATGCCGATGGCGGAGAGGAGCCCGCCGATGGTGGTGGGGATGAGGCAGACGAGGAGCGCCACGATCGCCGTCACCGAGAGGCCGATGCCCGAGTAGGCGGCGAGCGGCACCAGCGTCACGCAGGCGAAGAGGAACACCGCCGTGAGCCCGACCAGGAGGATGTGGAGCGCGATCTCGTTCGGCGTCTTCTGGCGCGAGGCGCCCTCCACCAGCGCGATCATCCGGTCCAGGAACGACTCGCCCGGGTCGGCGGTGATGCGCACGATGATCCGGTCGGAGAGGACCGTGGTGCCGCCGGTCACGGCGGAGCGGTCGCCGCCCGACTCGCGGATGACCGGGGCCGACTCGCCGGTGATGGCCGACTCGTTCACCGAGGCGACGCCCTCGACGATCTCGCCGTCGCCCGGGATCATCTGGCCGGCCTCCACCACCACGCGGTCACCCTTGCGCAGCGCCGAGGAGGGGACCTGCTCCTCCTTGCCGTCGCGCAGCCGCCGCGCCGTGACCTCGCGCCGCATCTTGCGGAGCGTGTCCGCCTGGGCCTTTCCGCGCCCCTCGGCGATCGCCTCGGCGAAGTTGGCGAACACCACCGTGAACCAGAGCCAGAGGCTCACGGCGAGGGTGAACCAGCCGGGCGCGGCGCCGGGCGGGTGGAAGGCGAGGTCGCGGAGCCAGAGGAGGGAGGTGAGGACGCTCCCCACCTCCACCACGAACATGACCGGGTTCTTCGCGACGAGGCGCGGGTCGAGCTTCTTCAGGCTGTCCACCAGCGCCGGGCGGAGGATGGCGGGATCGGCGAGCGAGAGGGGCTGGGCGGGCATGGTCAGAACACCTTTCCGGCGAGCGCGGCGAAGTGCTCGAGCACCGGGCCGAGCGCGAGCGCGGGGAAGTACGTGAGCGCGCCCACGATGAGGACGACCGAGACGAGGAGGACGGCGAAGGTGGGGCCGGTGGTGGGGAAGGTCCCGAGGCCGGGTGCCACGGTCTTCTTGCCCACCATCGACCCGCCGATGGCGAGCGCGGGGAGGATCATGAGGAAGCGGCCCACCAGCATGTCCACGCCCAGCGTCGTGTTCCAGAACCTGGTGTTGCCGTTCAGCCCCGCGAAGGCCGAGCCGTTGTTCGCGGCGCCGCTCGAGAAGGCGTAGAGGATCTCGGAGAGGCCGTGGGGTCCGGCGTTGTTGAGCGAGGAGGTGCCCATCCCCACCACCGAGGCCCACCCGGCGAGCGTGAGCACCACGACGGGGAACACCAGGACGTAGAGCATGGCGAGCTTCATCTCGCGCCCCTCGACCTTCTTGCCGAGGTACTCGGGCGTCCGTCCCACCATCAGGCCGGCGATGAAGACGGTGAGGACGACCATCACCAGCATCCCGTACAGGCCGGCGCCGACCCCGCCGAAGATCACCTCGCCGAGCTGCATGTTCACCATCGGCACCAGGCCGCCGATGGGCGTGAAGCTGTCGTGCATCGAGTTGACCGCGCCGCAGGACGCGTCGGTGGTCACCGTGGCGAAGAGCGCGCTGTCGGCGATCCCGAACCGGACCTCCTTCCCCTCCATGTTGCCGGGCGCGTGGCTCACGGCGAGGCCGGCCAGGGCGGGGTTGTGGCCGGCCTCCGCCCGGTAGGCGACCGCCACGCCGCCGAACCAGAGCACCGCCATCGCCGCGAAGATGGCCCAGCCCTGCCGCGTGTCGCGGGCCATCTTCCCGTAGGTGTACGTGAGCGCCGCGGGGATGCAGAAGATGAGGACGAGCTCGAGGAAGTTGGCGAGCGGGGTCGGGTTCTCGAAGGGGTGGGCGCTGTTGGCGTTGAAGAAACCGCCGCCGTTCGTGCCCAGCATCTTGATCGCCTCCTGGGAGGCGACGGGCCCGAGGGTGACGACCTGCTTCAGGCCCTCGAGCGTTCCGACCTCGCGGTAGGCGGCGAGGGTCTGCGGGACACCCATCGCGACGAGCGCGAGCGCCGCGACCGCGCTCACCGGCAGGAGCACGTAGACGATGCCCCGGATCAGATCGACCCAGAAGTTCCCCAGGGTCCGGGGGCCGTTCGGGCCAGCTTGCCGCGTGAGGCCGCGCGCCAGCGCCAGCGCGATCCCGATGCCGACGGCGGCGGAGGTGAAGTTGTGCCAGGCGAGCCCCGCCATCTGCGTGAGGTAGCTCATCGTCGACTCGCCGCCGTAGTTCTGCCAGTTCGTGTTGGTGGTGAAGCTCGCGGCGGTGTTGAAGGCGAGGTCCGGGGCGACGGCCCCGAGCTTCTGCGGGTTGAGCGGCAGCAGGTGCTGGAGGCGCTGGAGGGCGTAGGTCACCACCAGGCCGAAGAGGCTGAAGAGGAGCATCGAGGCGGCGTAGGCCTTCCAGCCCTGCTCCTTCCGCGCATCGACGCCGCAGAGCCGGTAGCTCCACCGCTCGAGCGGGCCGAGCACCCGCGGGAGCGGCTGCCGGTCGCCCTCGTAGACGCGGTGGAGGTAGAGGCCGAACGGCTTCGTGATCGCGAGGATCACGAGGGCGTAGAGCGCGATCTGGAACCAGCCGTTGAAGGTCATGGCGGCCCCCTAGAACCGCTCCGGGCGGACCAGCGCGTACCCGAGGTAGGCGGTGAGCAGCACGGTGAGGACGATCCCTGCGGCGTAGTCGAAGGGCATGGCAGCTCCGGACGTGATTCACAGACGGTCGCAGCCCGCCACGTAGGCGAGCGCGACCGCGAAGAAGGCGACGGCGGAGAGGACGAAGACGGTGTCGAGCATGGGGGGCCCCGGTGGTGGTTCGCGGTCGCGGGCGCCGGCAGACCCCTCCGGGCCGGGCGCGCCCGTCCGCACCTGGTCCGCCGCAGTGCAGCGCGGATGCCACGCCGCGATGTCGCCGGGACCTCTGGCCGCACGGCGCCTCACCGGCGCCGTCTCGCCGCGGATCGCAATCGCGCTTCGCCGGCTTTCGTGCAACGTGCAAGGCGGGGCCGCCCGGAGGCGCGCGGCCGGCGGTCGCGGCGTGGCACGCAGCGTGCTTTTCGCCGCTGCATGGCCGCAGATCGGCTCCACCTCGTCCCGGGACCGAGCCGAGCTCCGCTTCGCCTCGGCGCGCGCCAGCCGCTCGGCGCGCGCCAGCCGCTCGGCGCGCTGGCCCTCGCCGCCGCCGCGGCGTCGATCCTCGGCCTCTGGATCTGGACGGCCGGCGAGCCGGTCCGGGAGGTGCGCGGGTTGCCCGCCGAGCAGCGGCGGGCGCTGGTCGAGCGGACGCTCTCGAACCTGCGAGAGGTCTGCGCGCCGCGGAAGCCGCGCCCGCGCGAGCTGTGCCGCGATCAGGCCATGCTCCTGCTCGACCTCCCGGAGTGCGACGCAGGGTGCGTCGCCGCCGCCAGGAACGAGCTGCTGCTCGACGGGGCGCGGAAGTAAGCCGCCCGGGGAGAGGTGCATGCGCGACGTCGGCGTCGGCGATGAGCTGGACCAGTATCGGCTCACCGGCCTCCTCGCCCGCGGCGGCATGGCGTCGGTCTTCGAGGCCAGGGACCTGGCCTCGGGCGCCACCGTGGTGCTCAAGATCCCGTACGTCCAGTACGAGAGCGACGTGGTCTTCCACGAGCGGTTCCGCCGCGAGCAGGAGATCGGGCAGCGCATCCAGCACCCCAACATCGTGCGCGTCCTGACGCCGCGCGAGCAGAGCCGCATGTACCTGGCGATGGAGCACGTCGAGGGCAGGCCGCTCGGGGCGCTGCTGCGCGAGGCCGGCCCGCTCCGGGCCGGCGCGGCGCTCGCGATCGCGACCCAGATCTGCGACGCGCTGGCGTGCCTCCACGCCCACGGCGTCGTGCACCGCGACCTGAAGCCCGAGAACGTGTTCGTCACCACCTCCGGGCAGGTGAAGATCCTCGACTTCGGGATCGCGCTGCTCGAGTCGGCGCGCCGGCTGACCTGGGCCGGGCTCTCGCACGCCATCGGGACCCCCGACTACATGGCGCCCGAGCAGATCCGGGGGCGGCGCGGCGACGCGCGCACCGACGTGTACGCGGTGGGGACGATGCTCTACGAGATGCTCACCGGCCGCCTCCCCTACCAGGGCGAGGGCGAGGCGCTCCTCCGCGCCAAGGGCACCTCCGACGCCACGCCGCCGAGCGCGCACCTTCCCGGCCTCGACCCCGCGCTGGAGCGGATCGTCCTGACGGCGGTGGAGCGCGATCCGCGCGACCGGTACCAGAACGCCGTGGACCTGCTGGAGGACCTCCGCCATCCCGCGGCGGCGCTGGCGCGTGGTCCGGTGCCGCGACCGGCGCGGCGCGCGCCGCCTCCCCGTCGGCTGGTGGCCTCGGTTGTGCTCGTCGCGACGCT
>DATIWK010000211.1:0-3324 GCA_035519395.1 Anaeromyxobacteraceae bacterium
AGCGGCAGCGTGTGGCGGGTATCCGCCGCCGACAACGCCTACCTCGACTTCAACGACGGCATCGGTCAGGGCGGCAACTTCGCCGACGCCCAGGCCCTGTCCACGCGGACGGAGGTCTGGGAGCGCGTCTCGACGGAGGCCGCGGTGGGGCCGCAGACCACGGGGATCAAGGTCCGCTGCGTCCGCGACGGCGCCAACCAGGGCAACGCCTACTTCGACGGGATCACGCTCCAGCGGGCGGATTGAGCGAGCTCCGGGAACGGTCCGCTACGAGGTGGGGCACGTCGAGCTCAGGAGCTGCACTCTCCCTCCATCGTCTCGAGCTTGAACTCTCCCTGCTCGCCGAGGTCGACGAAGTCCTGGGGTGTCGCCTGCTCGGGGGGTAGGGCCTCGAGACCGGCCAGGGCGTCCTTGACGTGCGCGAGGTCCACGCGCTGGAAGTAGGCGCGCGCGGTCTCGCCTTCGGCGCGCTGCGCCACGAACAGGTCGATCAGGCGATCGAGCGCTTCGGGCAGCCGCCGCGCCGGGATCTTGGCCGCGAGGCGCGCGAAGCGAGCCCCGTCGTCGTGGATGCCACCGCCCACCATCACGAAGTACTGCGGCGCCGCCCTGCCGGCCACCTGGCGCACGCTACCCTGGAAGCCCAGGCCCGCGATGTGGTGCTGGCCGCAGCCGTTGGGGCAGCCGCTGATCTTGATGTCGAGATCGCCCGCCGCGGCCACGCGATCCGGGTGTTGCGCGAGGTGGTCAGAGAGGAGTTTGCCCAGGCCGCGCGACTGGGTCACCGCCAGCCGGCAGGACTCGGCCCCCGGGCAGCTCGCCACGTTGGCGATCGTGCCGGCGTTGCCGCGCTGGAGCCCGGCCGCGGCCAACCGCTCGTAGAGCGCGGGCACGTCTGCGGTCCTGATCCAGCGGAAGACGAGGTCCTGGTCTACTGCGGTCCGCAGCGTCCCGTCGCCGTAGGCCAGCGACAGCTCGCCGAGCACACGCAGCTGGACGGCGGTGAGGTCGCCGAGCGGGAGGCTCACCGTGACCGTCGAGTAGCCCTGCTGCCGCTGGGGGCGCACGTTCGTGCGCGCCCAGCGGTGCAGATCGTGGTCGAGGACCTGGAGCACCGTCCGGGTCTCGGGGCGCAGGCCCGGCCCGCGGAGGAGCGCCGCGCTCGCTCGCTCCGCGATCACGCCCGGCGCGGGAGCTGTCGGCCGCCTGGGGGTCGGCGCCTCCTCCACCGGCGGGTTTTCGGGATCGAAGGGCAACGGTGCGCCCCCCGCCGCACGGACCTCGGACAGGTCGCGCTCGACCTCGGCCTTCCAGTTGTCCCAGCCCAGGCTCGCGATCAGGAACTTCATGCGATTGCGCTGCTTGTGCTGGTAGTCGCCCAATCGCTGGTAGGTGCGCACGATGGCCTCGGCCGCGTCGAGCATCTCGCGCGCCGGCAGGAACTCGAAGAGGACGCGGCCCGAGGTGGGCAGGATCGACGTCCCGCCGCCGGCCGTCACCCGGAAGCCCCGTTCCACCCTGTCACCCTCCCGGCGGAGACGGGCGCGCCAGCCGATGTCGTTGATCGCCGTGCCGGCGTGGTCTTCCGCGCACCCCTCGAAGGCGACCTTGAACTTGCGGGGGAGGGTGCTCGCGATTGGACGCCGCAGGAAATGCCGCGTCAGCGCCTCGGCGTAGGGCGTCACGTCGAAGAGCTCGTTGCCGGCGACGCCCGCGTACGGGCAGGCGGTGACGTTGCGTACGGAGTTGCCGCAGGCCTCGCGCGAGGTGAGTCCCACCTCGGCCAGGCGGCGCAGCGCCTTCTCTACGTCGTGCAGGGTCATGAAGTGGAACTGGAAGTTCTGACGCGTGGTGACGTGGGCAAACCCCCGCGACCACCTCTCGGCCACGTCGGCGAGGGCCTCGAGCTGTCGGGCGTCCAGGACCCCCTGGGGGATCTTGACCCGCAGCATCTGGAAGTCCCCCGTCTGGCGCTGGCCGTAGGTGCCGCGCACGAGGCGGAAGGCGCGCCACTCGTCGGGCCCGAGCTCTCCGCGCTCGTACGCCTCGAGCACGCGCACGAACTCGTCGATCTCGGCCTCGTCCGCGAACGACAGTCGCGAGCGTCCCAGGGTGCTGGTCTCACTTCTGGCGGGCATACGGTCTCCCTTCCGCACCGGCCGCGGCGATCAGAGCCAGCTTCTCCTCAGGCTGGCTCGAAGGCTCGACCTGCAGGATGTTCGCGAGGCTCACGACGGCGCCGATCACGATCGTCCCTGGGGCACCCTTCGCGCCCGGCGGGGTCGTGGCCTCGCCAAGCTCGACCAGCGGCCCGGTCCAGCGAAACGGCGCGCGCGTGCCTGCCCCCCAAAGGACCGCGGCGGGGGTCGAGGCGGCCCAGCCGCGCGTCAGGAGGGCGGTGGCGATCACCCCGCGGGCGGCCAGGCCCATCAGCACCACGACGGTGAGGGTGCCCGGCGTGAGCGCTGCGAGCACCGGCCGCCACGCCTCCTCGGCGTGGCCCGATACCACCACGAATCCCGAGGCCAGACCCCGGTGGGTCAGCGGTATGCCCGAGAGCGCGGGCGCCGCCACGGCGCTCGAGACGCCGGGGACGACCTCGAAGGGGATTCCGGCGGCGACCAGGGCCAGGGCCTCCTCGCCGCCGCGGCCGAGCACGAAGGGGTCGCCGCCCTTGAGGCGCACGACCTTCTTGCCCCGGCGGGCGGAGCGGACGAGCAGCCTGTTGATCGTCTCTTGTGGCATCGAGGGCCGGCCCGCGCGCTTGCCCACGCTGAACCGCTGGGCACGGGGGGCAAGCTCGAGCGTCGCGCGGGTGACCAGCGCATCGTAGAAGACGACGTCCGCCGCGGCGACGGCCCGCGCGGCGCGCACCGTCAGGAGGTCGGGGTCGCCGGGCCCCGAGCCCACGAGAGACACGAAACCGGTCATGACGGCACCTCCCTTCGCCCGGCGTACAGGCGGTTCAGGGCCCTGAGCAGCAGGGGGCGCCTCTCGCCGATCGGCACGCCCGCCTGTTTCTGCTCGCGACGGAGCGCCGCGCCGGCGGCGACCCATGCGGCCGCCTCCTCCGGGATCACGGCCTCGAGGGCCTCCCGGAGCAGGCCCGCGAGCGCGGGCGCCCGGCCTTCGGTCGAGACGGCGATCGTGACGCCTCCGCGCCGGAGCACCCCGCCGGTGTAGGCGCTCCCGTGGACCGGATCGTCCACGGCGTTCACGAAGACGCCGCGGGTCTCGCCGGCGGCGAAGACCTCGCGGTTGACGTCCGGCGGGGCGGCCGCCACGACCAGCCATGCGCCGTCCGCATCCTCGCTCCGGAACGGA
>DATIWK010000212.1:0-2516 GCA_035519395.1 Anaeromyxobacteraceae bacterium
CTGCACGGTCTCGCCCACCTTCCCCGCCGGCGGCGTGGAGCCTGCCAGGGCCGCCGGGGCTGCGAGCGCGGCGAGCGCGACGGCCATCGTTCGGATGCGGATCATGGTGTATCCTCCGGTGTCACCATTCGTGAAGCTCACTTGTCGTGAAGCTCGTAGACCCCGTCCCAGTCCGGTGATGGCGGGGCGGCCAGGAAGGCCTCGCAGCGCTCGACGTAGACACGGCAGGGCTCGTCGTCGGGTCGCTCGGCGAGCAGCGCCGCGAAGGTCGCGCGGGCCTCGGCGAACCGCCGGCCGCGGTATCCGGCCACGGCCTCCTCCCAGCGGGCGAGGCGCGCCAGCTCGGGCGCGGCCAGGGCGGACCGCTCGGCCACGAGGACGAACACCGGGACTCCCTGGTGCTTCCCCTTCACGCGGAGGAGGTCCATGGCGCGGAACGCAAAGGCCTCGCCCGCCGCCTGGCGCGTCCGGTCGCCCACGAGGATCTCGGTGCCGTAGGCCTTGTTGGCGCCCTCGAGGCGCGAGGCCAGGTTCACCCCGTCGCCCAGCACGGTGTACTGCGCCTTGCGCATGGACCCGATGTTGCCGGCGACCGCCTCGCAGGTGTTGACGCCCGCCCGCGCGAAGATGTCGACGCCGTACCGCTCGCGCCAGGCCGGGCGAAGGCGGGTCAGGTTGTCGCGCAGGGCCAGCGCGGCGCGGCAGGCCCGGGCCGCGTGCTGGGGATCGGGCAGGGGCGCCCCCCAGACCGCCATGATGGCGTCGCCCACGTACTTGTCGACGTAGCCGTGGTGCGCCTCGACGATCTCGGCCTGCGCGGACAGGTACTCGTTGAGGAGCTGGACCAGCGTCTCGGGGTCCATGCCCTCCGACACCGAGGTGAAGCCGCGGATGTCGGAGAAGTAGACGGTGAGCTCCTGCTTCGCGCCGCCGAAACGGTCGAGCAGGTCGCGCCGCTCGAGCAGGGTGCGCACGAGGTCGGGCGAGGTGTAGCGGCCGAGCGCGTCGTGGATGAAGCGGCGGTCCCGGCGCTCGGCGGCGAAGAGCCGGAGGTCCGCGGCGAGCGCGGCGACGAACGCCCCGGAGAGCGGCACGCCGGCGGCGAGCCAGGTCCCCCGTGCGACGAGGGTCGAGGTGAGCGTCCAGTAGCCGGCCAGCAGCGCGCCCACCGCCAGCACCGAGAGCGCGGCCGTGACGGCGGGCCGCGCCGAGGCGAGCGCCAGGAGGCCGACGGCCAGCGCCGCGAGCACCGCGAGCCCGACCGCGGCGGCCGCGTCGGAGAGCGGCGGCGCGCGCGCCACGAACGCGCCGCGCAGGAAGCCGTCGATGGCGGTGGCCACGATCTCGCCGCCGATGGCGTGCGGGTTCACCGGCGTGGGCCGCTTGTCCTTGCCCGCGGTGACCGCCGGCGAGATGACCACCACCGCCCCGTCGAGCGGCGCGAGCACCGAGGCCGCCGGGGCCTGGCCCTCGCCCTCCCGCGCGAGCGAGGCGCGGAGCAGGTCGGCCGCCGAGACCTGAGGGTAGACCTGGTCGGGGTCGGGCCGGCCGTCGAAGGCGCCCAGCCAGCGGACCAGCACGCGGCCGTCCGGTGTGAGGGGCGCATCCCGGTCGCCGAGGCGCAGCGTGCGCCCATCCGGAGAGATCGATGGGGGCGGGCTGCCGAGGGCGAGGCGCGCGGTGGCGAGCGGCAGGGACTCGATCTCCCCCCGCGGCGTCGCGTAGAGGTGGCGGAGCGCGCGGACGCGGCCGTCGCCGTCCACCTCCTGCGAGACGCCGCCGAGCGCGGCCGCGGCCTTCTCGAAGCGGGGCAGGGGCGGCTGCAGGCCGAAGCGGAGCGGCGCGCCGGAGGCGCCGGCGCCCTCCGACGGCGTGCTGGCGGCGAGCACGACCCGGCCGCCGGAGATGGCCTCGGCGAGGGCCTCGTTCTCCTCGGCCAGGCTGCCCTCGAGCGAGTCGACGAGGACGAAGTCGAGCGCGATCACCCTCGCGCCGGCGCGGCGGATCTCGTCGACGATGGCGGCGAGGGCGCTGCGCGGGAGCGGGTAGGTCCCGCCGCCGAGGGCGATGGCCGCGTCGTCGACGGCCACGAGGACGATGCCGGGCGACGCGCGCTGCCCCTGGGCCGCGGTGCGCGCGCGTACGTCGTAGAGGAGGCGCTCGATGGCCTCGGGCGCGGCCGGCCGGGCGGCGGCGACGGCGCCGGCGACGAGCCCCGCCGCGAGGCCGGGCCAGAGCGCGGCGCGCAGCTTCCTCGCGGACGCGGAGGGCATGGGGGAGCCGAAGGATACCGCAGGATCCGAGGTCCATCATCAGGTGGGCGGATCCTGCGCTCCTGCGCGGAAGGGCCTGCCGGAGGCGGTCCAGGCGAGGTGGTCGGGAGCCTTGCCGGAGACGGTCATGAAGCCCTCGTGGATGCCGACGAGGTGGTGGTAGGCGCACATGCCGGCCTGGTTCGCGCCCTCGTGGCCGCCGCCGCGGCTGCGGAACTGGATGTGGTGGGACTGGACCGCGCG
>DATIWK010000213.1:0-9242 GCA_035519395.1 Anaeromyxobacteraceae bacterium
CGCGGCGCGCGGCGCGGACGACGCGGCGTTCCAGGCGCGCGTCGACCGGCTCGTCGAGGCGTACCGCGAGTTCGGCCACCTGCGCGCCCGCCTCGATCCGCTGGGGCTGGCGCGGCAGGCCGACCCCATCCGCGTGGAGGACCACGGCCTCGGCGCGGCGGACCTCGACCGTCCGGTCCGGGACGAGCAGGGCCGGAGCGCCGGCACGCTGCGGGAGCGCGTGGCGCGGCTCGAGGAGACCTACTGCCGCTCCATCGGCGTCGAGATCGGTCACCTCCACGACGCGGACCTGCGCCGGTGGCTGCAGGAGCGGATGGAGCGGACCAGGAACCGGCTCTCCCTGGCGCCGGACGTGAAGCGGCTCCTCCTCGAGAAGATCCTCCAGGCGGAGATGTTCGAGCAGTTCGTGGGGACGCGCTTCCTGGGCGCCAAGCGCTTCAGCATCGAGGGCGCCGAGGGGCTCCTCGCGCTCTTCGAGTTCCTGGTGGACCGCGCGGTCGGCCACGGCGTCCGCAACGTCGTCATCGGCATGGCGCACCGCGGCCGGCTCAACGTGCTCGCCAACATCGTGGGCAAGCCCATCCGCGACATCTTCGCGGAGTTCCGCGACACCGCCATCGTGAACGCCAGCGGCGGGGACGTGAAGTACCACCTCGGCTACTCGTCGGACCGCGAGACGCCCGACGGGGTGCTCGTCCACCTCTCCCTCTCCTTCAACCCGAGCCACCTCGAGTGGATCGACACGGTGGTGCAGGGGCGCGTCCGGGCCAAGCAGGACCGCTACCGCGACTTCGAGCGGTTGCGGGCGGTGTCCGTGCTGATCCACGGTGACGCCGCGTTCGCGGGGCAGGGGATCGTGGAGGAGTCGCTCCAGATGTCGGAGCTGGACGCGTACGACGTGGGCGGGACGGTGCACGTGGTGGTGAACAACCAGATCGGCTTCACCACCGCGCCTCGCGACGCCCGGTCGTCGGTGTACCCGACGGCGCCCGCCAAGATCCTCCAGGTGCCGATCTTCCACGTGAACGGCGAGGACGTCGAGGCGGTGGCGCAGGCGGTCCTGCTCGCCGTGGACTTCCGGCAGCGGTTCCACCGCGACGCCGTCATCGACCTGTGGTGCTACCGCCGCCACGGCCACAACGAGGGGGACGAGCCCTCGTTCACGCAGCCGGTGATGTACCGGGCCATCGCGCGCAAGCCCACGCTGCGCCAGGAGTACGCCGACCAGCTGGTGCGCGAGGGCGTGGTCGCGCCCGGGGACGTCGAGGCCATGGCCCGCGCGTACCGGGCCGGGCTCGACGAGGCGTTCCAGGCGTCGGCGCGGATCGCCGTCCAGCCGGGACCGCAGGCGACCTCCGGCTTCTGGACGAGGTACCGCGGCGGCCCGGTGGGCGCCGCGCCGCCGCCGCCGACGGCGGTGTCGCGCGAGGAGCTCGCCGAGGTGGCGAGGGGGCTCGTCTCGCTGCCGAAGGGGTTCACCGTCCACCCCAAGCTCGCGAAGGTGCTGGAGGCCCGGGCGGAGATGGGGCGCGGGGAGCGGCCGCTGGACTGGGGGATGGCGGAGGCGCTCGCGCTCGGCACGCTCGGCTGGGAGGGGACGCGCGTCCGGATGGTGGGCCAGGACACCCGGCGCGGCACCTTCTCCCATCGCCACGCCGTCCTCCACGACTTCCAGACCGGGACGCCGTACACCCCCATCGCCAACCTTCGCGAGGGGCAGGGCGCCGTCGAGATCCGCGACAGCCTGCTCTCCGAGGCGGGCGCGCTCGGGTTCGAGTACGGCTACAGCCTGGAGATGCCGGATGCGCTCGTGGTCTGGGAGGCGCAGTTCGGCGACTTCGTCAACTGCGCGCAGGTGATCGTCGACCAGTTCCTCTCCTCGGGGGAGGCGAAGTGGAACCGGCTCTCCGGGCTGGTCCTGCTGCTGCCTCACGGCATGGAGGGGCAGGGGCCGGAGCACTCCTCGGCTCGCCTGGAGCGGTTCCTGGAGCTGTCGGTGGAGGACAACTGGCGGGTGGTGAACCTCACCACGCCCGCGCAGTACTTCCACGCGCTGCGGCGGCAGGTGGCGTCGCCGTGGCGCAAGCCGCTGGTGGTGATGTCGCCCAAGAGCCTGCTGCGCCACCCGCGCTGCGTCTCGCCGCTCTCCGACCTCAGCGACGCGCGGTTCCGTCCGGTGATCGGCGATGTGGACGCGGACCCGGCGCGGGTGACGCGCGTGGTGCTGTGCTCCGGCAAGCTCTACTACGATCTCCTCGCGGGGCGCGAGGCGGCGGGCGCGAGCTCCACGGCGCTGGTCCGCCTCGAGCAGCTCTATCCCCTGCGCGCGCCGGAGGTGGCGGCGGAGCTGAGGCGGTTCCCGGGGGCCGAGATCGTCTGGGCCCAGGAAGAGCCGAGCAACATGGGCGCGTGGGACTTCGTGGCGCAGAAGCTGGCGCCGCAGCTCCCCGGCCCGCTGCGGCTCGTCTCGCGGCCGCCGTCGGCGTCCCCGGCGGCGGGTTCCGCGACGCGCCACAAGCTCGAGCAGGAGCAGCTGGTCCGCGAGGCGCTCGGCGCGCCCGCGGTCCGCACCGCGCCCGCGGACGCACGCGCGGCGCCGTAGGAGCAGGAGCCACTCGACCATGGCCATCGAGCTCAAGGTCCCGTCTCTCGGCGAGTCCATCACCCAGGCGACGATCGGCGCCTGGTTGAAGCGGGAGGGGGAGCCGGTCGCCGCCGACGAGCCCCTCGTCGAGGTGGAGAGCGAGAAGGCGACGGTGGCGGTCCCGGCGCCGGCCACCGGCGTGCTGCGGAGGGTGCTGCGGAGGACGGGCGAGACGGTCGCGATCGGCGAGGTGATCGCGGAGCTGGAGGAGGGCGGCGCCCCGGCCGCGGCGCCGCGGGCCGCAGCCGGGGGGAACGGAGCGAGCACCGGGAGCACCTCCCCCTCTTCCCCGCGGAGCGGAGAGGGCCAGGGTGAGGGAACAGCGACGAAGCGTGACGTGGAAGCCTCTCCCTCTCCCCCGCGGAGCGAGGCAGACGGCCGGGGAGAGGGGGCGCCCCGGCACCTCACCCCCGCCGCCCGCCGGCTCGCGGCCGAGCACGGGCTCGCAGGCGCCGCCGCGGCCGCCGGCGGAGCGGTGCGCAAGGAGGACGTCCTCCGCGCGCTCGAGGCGCCGCGGCCGCCGGTCACCCCGGGTGCGGCGCCACCGCCGGGCGGCGCGGAGTCGAGGGGCGCGCCGGCGCCCGGCCCGCGCGAGCGCCTCGTCGCCATGACGCCGCTGCGCAGGACCGTGGCGCGCCGGCTCCTGGAGGCGCAGCAGAACGCCGCCATCCTCACCACCTTCAACGAGGTGGACATGTCCGCCGTCCTCGCGCTCCGCGAGAAGCACGGCGAGGCGTTCCAGGCCCGGCACGGCGTCAAGCTGGGCTTCATGTCGTTCTTCGTGAAGGCGTCGATCGAGGCGCTGCGGGCCTTCCCCGCGGTGAACGCCGAGGTCCGCGGGGACGCCATCGTCTACAAGGACCACTACGACGTCGGCGTCGCCGTCGGCGGCGGGAAGGGCCTGGTGGTCCCCGTGATCCGCGACGCCGACCAGCTCTCGTTCGCGGAGATCGAGAAGACCGTGGGGGAGCTGGCGAAGAAGGCGCGCGACAACCGCATCACCATGGAGGACCTCTCCGGCGGGACCTTCACCATCTCGAACGGCGGCATCTACGGCTCGCTCCTCTCCACCCCCATCCTCAACCCTCCCCAGTCCGGCATCCTGGGCCTCCACAAGATCCAGAAGCGCGCGGTGGTGGGCGAGGGCGACCGGGTCGAGGTGCGGCCGATGATGTACCTCGCGCTCTCGTACGATCACCGCATCGTCGACGGCCGCGAGGCGGTGTCGTTCCTCGTGAAGGTGAAGGAGTGCATCGAGGACCCGGAGCGGATGCTCATCGAGGTGTAGGGGGCCGGGGAGGCGGAGCTCACCTCCGCCGCGGCGCGCGCGGCGGCGGTGGCTGCGCCGTCCGGGGATCCTCGGGCCAGGCGTGGCGCGGGTAGCGGCGGGACAGCTCGCGCCGGAGCGCGGGGTAGTGGCGGTCCCAGAAGCCCGCGAGGTCCGTCGTCACCTGGACGGCGCGCTGGTTGGGGGCGAGCAGGTGGAGGACGAGCGGCACGCGACCGCCTGCGGCGGCCGGCCCCTGCGCCATGCCGAAGAAGTCCTGCAGCCGGCTCTCGATCCAGGGCGGCTTCCCCGCGTCGTACTGGACTCGCACGCTCCGGCCGCCGGGGAGGGTGACGCGGTCGGGCGCGAGCCGCTCCAGCGCGGCCCGGGCACGGGGGTCGAGGCGCGCCAGCAGCGCGGCCCCCAGGTCGGCCTCGCGCAGCTCGGCGAAGCTGCGGCGGCCGGCGCAGGCGTCGCGGAGCGCCGCCGCGAGGTCGTCCTCGGACGGCGCGGCGATCCCCGCGTCGGGTGCCTGCCCGGAGGCGAACGCGAGCCTGGCGAGGAGACGGTCCAGCTCGCCCTCGGCCGCGAAGGCGCGCGGCCCCCGCGCCAGCGCCTGCTCGGCGAGGAGCGCCGCGACCCGTTCCGGGTCGGCCTTCGCGGCCCGGGTCTCCTCGAGGACGAGATCGTCGTACCGGAGCCGTTCCACCGCGTCGACGCGCTCGGCGCCGGCGTTCCAGGCGACGGCCTCCTCGTAGCGGAGCGCGTCCGGGAACAGGTCGAGCAGGAGCTCCTGCGTGACGGCGCTCGCGATCCGGACCCGCGCCTCCGGGCGGCCGGCGGCGCCGCGGCCATCGCCCCGGCGCTCCTCCGCGTCGACCGCCACCAGGAGCGGCGCCTCGCGGACGACGCTCGCGGGGTCGAGCCGGGCGCTGCCCCCGCCCGCGAGGACGATCTCGCCGGACCCGGGCGCACGGCGCCGGGCGACGCGGTCCGGGTAGGCGGCGAGGGTGGCGGCGAGGAGGGCCATCTCGGTCGCGGGCGGAGTCGCGGCCGAGCTCGAGGTCGGGGTCGCGGTCGCGGACGGCGTCGCGGTCGCCCTCGCCGCCAGCCTCGCGATCTGCCGCCGCGTCCGGTCCACGGCCTGCGCGGCACCGGGCACGATCCCCATGCGCCGCAGCCGGTCCGGGTCGAACCGCGCGCGCGCTGCCTCCTCGAACGCATGCGCGATCTCGAGCAGATCCGACGGACCGGTCGGCGGGACGGCGCCGTCCTCCAGGGCGCGGCGGTCGCGGAGGTCGCGCTCGCCGAGGATGGCGGCGAGGAGCGCGCCCTCCTCGCCGGCCCCGCGCGCCGCGGCCTCGTCCACGAGCCGCCCGAGCCGGGGGTGGAGCGGATAGCGCAGCAACCGCCGCCCGAGCGCCGTCGGCCGGGCTCCGGCGTCGATCGCGCCCAGGCGGGCGAGGAGCGTCCGCGCGGCGGAGAGCGCCGCGGGGGGTGGCGCCTCGAACCACTCGAAGCCCTCCAGCACGCCCAGGCCCGCCAGCGAGAGCACGGTCTCGGCCAGGTCCTCGCGCAGCACCTCCGGGACGTCGAACTGCGGGCGGGCGTCGTGGTCGTGGCGCGTGTAGAGGCGGAGCGCGCGCCCCGCCCGCGTCCGTCCGGCCCGCCCGGCCCGCTGCGCCGCCGAGGCGCGGCTGACCTTGCGCACCTCCAGCGTGGGCAGCCCGGACCACGGCGAGTGGGAGGCGACCCGCGCCAGCCCGGAGTCGATCACCGCCACGACGCCCTCGATGGTGACCGACGTCTCCGCGACGTTGGTGGAGAGGATCACCTTGCGGCGCGGACCGGGCCGCACGGCGCGGTCCTGCTCGTCCGGCGGCAGATCGCCGTGGAGCGGCCGCAGGTCGACGCCGGCGCCGGCCGCGAACTCCGCCAGCGCGTCGCCGGCGCGACGGATCTCCGCGGCGCCGGGGAGGAACACCAGCACGTCGCCCTCGAGCCCCTCCCGCGCCAGGCGGCGCACCGCGCGCACCACCAGCGCCTCCAGCCGCGCCTCCGGCCGCGCCGCCTCCTCGGGCGAGAGGTGCTCGACGGCCACCTCGAAGCGGCGCCCCTCCGAGCGGAGCGACGGGGCGTCGAGGAAGCGCGCCACCGGCGCGGCGTCGAGGGTGGCCGACATCGCCACCAGCTTGAGATCGGGGCGGGTGGTCCGCTGCAGGCGGCGCAGGAACGCGAGGGCGAGGTCGCCGGGAAGGTGCCGCTCGTGGAACTCGTCGAGGACCACCGCGCCCACGCCGGGGAGGGAAGGCGCGGAGAGGAGGCGCCGCGTGAGGAGACCCTCGGTGACGTAGCGGATGCGGGTGCGCGGCCCGGCCACCTCCTCGAACCGCACCTGCCAGCCCACGGTCTCGCCGGGCCGCTCGCCCCGCTCCTCGGCCACGCGGCGCGCGGCGAGCCGGGCGGCGAGGCGCCTCGGCTCCAGCACCACCACCTCGCCCCCGCCGGCGATCCCGGCGTCGTGGAGGGCGGCCGGGACGCGGGTGGTCTTGCCGGCGCCGGGCGGCGCCTCGACGACCAGCGACGGCCCGGCGCGGAGCGCGGCCACGATCTGGGGGAGGAGCGGGTCGATGGGGAGGGGGTCCATGGGGCCGGCGGCTGGAGTGTAGCCGGGGAGGGCGCGGCGTGCCGCCGCGGGCGGTCCGTGCGCCGGCGCCGCGCACACGCGCATACACGGTGCGTCATCGGCGTCGCGCCTCCGGCGGCGGGCACCGGGTATCCTGGCTGCGCATGCCGCACGCCCTCGCCATCGCGATGGCCGCGGCCGTGGCCGCCGCGCCCGGCCCCTTCGAGCTCGCGCCCACGCCGGCGTGGGTGGAGCCCGTGGCGATCGACGCCCGAGGAGCGGAGCAGGGCCAGGCGGACGCCGGCGTCGAGCTGGTCCTCGTGGACGAGCAGGTTCGCGCCGCCGGGACCGCGCCGGAGCGGTACCGGCGGGTGGTGCGCCGCCTGCGCACGGTCCAGGGCGTCCAGGACGGCTCGGAGATCCGGGTCGACTTCGATCCCGCCTACGAGCGGCTCGCGCTCCATGGCGTCTGGATCCACCGCGGCGGCCGCCGCCTGCCGGCGCTCCGCGCCGACGAGGTGCGGATCGTCCAGCGCGAGCGCGAGCTCGACCGGCGGCTCTTCGACGGGACGCTCACGGCGGTCGTCTTCCTGCAGGACGTGCGGGCAGGCGACGCGATCGAGTTCGCCTACACCATCCGCGGCGTCAACCCGGTCTTCGCGGGGCGCTTCGCCCACGCCTTCGACCTCGCCTACACCAGCCCGGCCGGCCGGATCCGCGCGCGCCTCCTGTGGCCCGAGGGGCGCCCGCTCCAGGTGAAGGTCCACGGGATGGATCTCGCCCCGCGCCTGGCCCGGGCGGGCGGGCTGGTGGAGCGGGTCTGGGAGCGCGCGGCGGTCCCCGCGGTCGCGCCCGAGGGCGACCTCCCCGAGGGCTTCGATCCGTTCCCGTGGGTGGAGCTGTCCGAGTGGCCGAGCTGGAGCGCGGTCGCGGAGTGGGCGGCCGCGCTCTACGCCGCCGCCCCCCGCTCCGCCGCGCTGGCGCGCCAGGTGGCGGCCTGGGAGCGGCTGCCGACGGAGGAGGCCCGCGCCCGGGCCGCGCTCCGGTTCGTGCAGGACGAGGTCCGCTACCTCGGGATGGAGATGGGGCCGAGCTCGCACCGCCCGCACCCGCCCGGCGAGGTCTTCGCGCGCCGCTTCGGCGACTGCAAGGACAAGTCGTTCCTGCTGGTCACCGCCCTCCGCGCGCTCGGCGTCGAGGCCGCTCCGGCGCTGGCGAGCACGCGCCTGCGCGCGGCGGTGGACGAGCGGCTCCCCTCGCCGTTCGCCTTCGACCACGTGATCGTCCACGCGCGCGTCGACGGCGTGGAGCGCTGGCTCGAGCCGACCAGGTCGCTCGAGCACGGCCGCATCGCGGACGTGCCGCCCCCCGCGTACCGGCGGGCGCTGATCGTCCGCCCGGGGACGCGCGGGCTGGTCGCCATCCCGGATCCCGCGCCGGGCGAGCTGGACGTCCTGAACAGGTACCGCGTCGAGCGGTTCGGCGGGCCGGTGCAGCTCGAGGTGACGACGCACCTGACCGGCCGGCGCGCGGTCGCCATGCGGCACACGCTCGCGAGCCAGCCGCTCGCCGATCTCCAGAAGGACTACCTCGGCTACTACGCCCACGCGCACCCCCGCATCCGGGTCGCGGCCCCGCTGCGGGTGGCGGACGCGCCGGACGCGGACGACCTCACGCTGGTGGAGACCTACGAGCTGCCGCCCTTCTCGGCGGACGAGGAACGCGACTTCCTCGCCACGGCCATCGACCCGGAGCTGCGGGACCCGTCCACGCCGCTGCGCAAGATGCCGCTCGGCGTCGATCACCCGGTCCGCATCCACGAGGCGGTGCGGATCGAGCTGCCCGGACCGCCCGACCTCCGCGCCAGCGAGGGGGTGGTCGCCACCCCCGCGGCCCGGCTCGCGCGCACCATCGGCGTGAAGGGCCGCGCCATCGCCATCGACTGGACCTACGCGACCCTCCGCGAGCGGCTCGAGCCCGCCGCGGTCCCGGACCACCTCGCCTCGCTGCGGAGGATGCGCGACCTCGCCGGCGTGGGGATCCCGCTCGCGGTGCTCGCGCCGCGGCCGTCCGCCCGGGAAGGCGGCGGCGGATGGGGGTGGCTCCTCGGCACGATCGCCGGGGTGGTGCTGGCGGCCGCGCTCGTGCTCCGCGCGGCCGAGGGCGGCCTTCGCCGGGACCTGCGGAACCTCCGGCTCTGGCGCCGGCGCCGGGCCTTCGCCTCGAAGTTCCGGATGGTGCCGGGCGAGACGCCGGAGGCGCCGCTCCCCATCCAGCGCCCGGAGGACGCCGCCCGGCACGTCGCGCGGCGGCGCTGCGCCTGCGGCGGCCGCCTCGTCCCCGAGCCGGCGGCCCGCGAGGTGGTGCGCTATGGAGGCGGAGAGGTGGGCGTCGCGCGGCACGCCTGCGCCCGCTGCGGCGCGGCGGTCAACCTGTACTTCACCCGGGCAGGGTGACGAGGTCGGCCGGCGCCCGGCCGGGAGGTCCCATGGGTCATCCCTCGCTGTCGAAGCTCCTCCGCAGCGGCCGGTTCCCCGCCGTCGCCTCGAAGGGCGCGTACGAGCGGCGCCAGGAGGACCTCCAGCAGCGCATGCTCCGCATCCAGCAGGGCCTCTTCCACACCGGCGGCCGCGCCGTCATCGCCTTCGAGGGGTTCGACGCGGCGGGGAAGGGCGGCGCCATCCGGCGCCTGACCGAGAAGATCG
>DATIWK010000214.1:0-2730 GCA_035519395.1 Anaeromyxobacteraceae bacterium
CATCCTCCTCCTCGACGAGCCGTCGATGGGGCTCGCGCCCATCCTCGTCGAGCAGATCTTCGACATCGTGCAGGCGATCCACCGCGAGGGCACGACCATCCTGCTCGTGGAGCAGAACGCCAAGCGGGCGCTGCGCATCTCGGACCACGCCTACGTGCTCGGCCTGGGGCGGCTGGTGCTCGACGGCCCGGCGCGCGAGCTGGCGGACGATCCCCGCGTCCAGGCGAGCTACCTCGGGGCCGACGTCTGATCTTGCTGGGGGGCGTTCCGCCCCCCAGACCCCTGGTCGCTCCGGGCGAGGCTCATCCGCCTCGCCCTGCGCTCCGCCAGGATCCCGGGATTCGGGCGCGCCGGGCGCGTCCCGTGCCCGCGTGACACGGACCGGCGGCTGGATCCCGCTGGGGGCCGGAGAATCGATGGCGCTGTGGCCACCCGCCCGTTCGCTAAGTCTCCGCCTCACACAGCCCCGGAGACCCCATGCCCCGCGCCGCGCACCGCAGCGTCCTCGCCCTCCTCGCCGCCCTCGCCCTCCCCGCCTGCAACGGCTCCACCGATTTCACGGTGAACGAGCTGCTCACCGTGGACTCGTCCACCACGAGCTACGACGGCCCGTTCCAGGTCGATCTGAGCCAGTACAAGACGGCCTGGGACAACCGCAAACACATCAAGTCGCTCTCGATCGACGCGGCGTCCGTCCAGGGGACGATCGCGACGGTGGACGCCGGGAACGCCGCGTCCACTGGGAGCGGCTCGCTGGCCCTGCGGCCGGACGGCGGGCCGACGGACGGGTCCGAGGACGTCGAGATCGGCAGCATCTCCAACGCCGCGATCTCGCCGGGCACGACGTACACCGTCGACGGCACGAACATGCCGGCGGCGAGCGGCCTCCTCGAGGGCGCGCTCAAGGGGAGCGGGAAGTTCTCGCTGGTGGCGCACGGCACGGCGAACGCGGCGCCGGTGAACTTCACGGTGGACGCGACGCTCAAGGTTCACGTGAAGTACTCGGTGTTCTGACCTCCGGGCGCCGCGGCGCGCCACCGCCCGGCGCCACAGGCGGCCCTCTTCCAGGCTACGCCCTCGGCCCGCGACCGCCGTACCGCTTGCAGCCCGCCGTCCGCCAGGGGACCATCGCGTCCGCGCGGCTCTTTCCGTCCGCGCCGGAGGGGGAGTGGACGTCGGCGCGGACAGCGTCGGTCTGGTGTCTGCCGTGGGCGCGGCCGGATCGGTGGCGGCGCTCCGGCAGGCCGCGGCGCGCCTGCCGGAGCTGCAGATCCGGATGGTCGCGTCCGGCGCCACGCCGCGCGACCTCGGCCTGGCGGTGACGGCGGTCACCGACGCCGTCACCCGGCGGCTGCTGGAGGCGGCCGAGGCGGACCTGGGCCCACCGCCGGTCCCCTACGCGTGGCTGGCGTGCGGCTCGCAGGCGCGGCGGGAGCAGACCGTCCTCTCCGACCAGGACAACGCCCTCCTGCTGTCCGACGAGGCCGGCGACGCACACGACGCCTGGTTCGCGGCGCTGGCGCGGCGCGTGAACGACGGGCTCGACGCCTGCGGCTTCCCGCTCTGCCCGGGCGAGTCGATGGCCAGGAACCCGGAGTGGCGGCGGACGGGGCGCGGCTGGCGGGAGCACTTCGACTCCTGGATCGAGCGCCCCTCGCGCTGGGCGATGATGCGCGCCAACATCTTCCTCGACCTGCGCGCGGTGGCGGGCGACGCGACGCTGCTGGCGCCGGTGCTGGAGCACGTCCGCCGCAAGGTGGAGGGCAGCGTCGTCTTCGTCGCGCACCTCACCGCCAACTCCCTTCAGGAGCGGCCGCCCCTCGGGATCTTCCGCCGCCTGGTGGTGGACCGCGGCGGCGAGCATCCGGCGACCGTGGACCTCAAGAGCGGCGGGATCCTCCCCGTGGTCAAGCTGGCGCGCATCCACGCGCTGGCGGCCGGCGCAGACGCCCTCGGCACCGTGGACCGGCTCCGCGCCGCCGCGGAGCGTGGCTCGCTCTCCCGCAGCGGCGCTGCAGACCTGGAGGACGCCTTCGGCTTCGTGTCGGCGATGCGCGCGCGGCACCAGGCGGAGCTCCTGGGGCGCGGACTGGCGCTCGACAACCGGGTGCGTCCCGGCGACCTCCCGCCGGCGGAGCGGGCGCAGCTCAGGGACGCCTTCGCCGCCATCGCGCGGCAGCAAGCCCGGGTGGCGGAGATCTACCGGGCGCGGTGGATCGTGTGACCGACCTCCTCCGTTCGTCCCGAGCGTGGCGCTCGCGGAACGAGCGAAGTCGAGGGACGGGCCCGACCGCGACCTCGACCCCGACCGCGACTTCGACCGCGACCTCGACCGCGACCGCGACCTCGACCTCGACCTCGACCGCGACCTCGACCTCGACCGCGACCTCGACCTCGACCGCGACCGCGACCGCGACCCCGACCGCGACCTCGACCGCGACCGCGACCGCGACCGCGACCGCGATTTCGACCGCGACCTCGACCTGACTTGGACGCAGGCCCGCGCCGCGCTTCGCGCGTCACGGGGCCTGCAGCATGATGTTCCCCGACCCCGACCTCAGTCGCTCTTGTCTGTTACCTCGTTCGCGTCACACCGAGAACGTTCTTCCATTCCAGAAGCTCGATTGTTACCGGGTGGCTCGCGAGCTGGCGGCCCTGGTCCACGGGGCCGGGATCGCCGATGCCGAGCTTCGCGATCAGGCGACCCGCGCGGCCAAGAGCGCGTTCCTT
>DATIWK010000215.1:0-6642 GCA_035519395.1 Anaeromyxobacteraceae bacterium
CTTCCTGGGACACGTACAGCGTGCCGCCGGGCCCTTTGATCTTGCCGGCCTCGGCGGTCACCATGACGGTCCGCCCCTCGATGTCGCCGGCCCAGGTCCCGTTTCCGCTGTAGGCGATATTCACCCTCGGTCCGGTCACGCGGTTGCCGTCGTACGAGGCGCTGCGGCCGCCGGAGAAGATCAGCTCGCCGAGCGCCGTGAAGGCAGCGCCCTGCGGCGCCGGGCCCGAAGGCTCGCGCATCGGCACGGGCGTCCCCGAGGACGTGGTGGCGCACGCGGCTGCCACCGCCAGGAGCACCACGCCTCCGCGGAGGAACGGTCCGCGGGTGCGACGCGGCTGCGACAGGATCGGATCTCTGGTCATGGCCGTCTCCTCGGCGATGGACATTCGCCTTCCGACGCTCCAGCGGGGGTGCGGTGTGCGCACCTCCCATGTCGCGCCCCTAGCGGCGGAGGGGAATGGGACCTTTGGCCGACGGGCACCCCGGTGAGGCGGCCCCTCACGCGACGCGCCGCCCGAAGATGACGAGGTCGCGGTCCACGCCGTCCAGGACGGCGACGCGCGGGAGGTGTCCCCAGCGCTCGAACCCGTACGCGGCCATGAGCGCGAGGCTCGGGGCGTTGTGACCGAAGACGAACCCGAGCAGCGTCGTGACGCCCATGCCCGGCGCGTCGGCGAGGGCGCGCTCGACGAGGGCGCGGGCGACGCCGAGCCGGTGGGCCTCGGGCGCCACGTAGACCGACAGCTCGGCAGTGGCCGCGTAGGCCGGCCGACCGTAGAAGTCGCCGAGGCTCGCCCACCCGGCCACCGTCCCGCCGCGGAGGTAGACCCAGATCGGCCTCCGCGGCCCGTGCGCGTCGAACCACGCCCGCCGCTGCTCCACGGAGACCGGCGCGGTGTCCGCGGTGGCGAGCCGGCCCGGGATCGAGGCGTTGTAGATGTCGACGATGCGCGGGAGGTCCTCGGCGGTCGCGGGGCGGATCATCGGGGGATTGTAACGGGTCGCCTCCGGAGCGGTGGTGCGCGGCGCCGCCGTCCGTTACCTCTCCGCCCGTGGCCACGGAGGTGTGCCAGTACTGCGGCGTCGACCTCGAGGAGACGCCCCCCGGCCAGGAGATCGGCTGGCTCTACGGCGTGGAGTGCAGCCGGTGCGCGCCGGAGGGGCGGCGGCTGCTCATGCTCGCGCGCCGCGAGCGCGTGGCGGAGCTGCGCTGCCCATTGTGCGGGGCCGCCATCCCCGACCCGGAGCACCACCCCGACGTGCTGGTGGTGAAGGAGATGGCCTACGAGGTCTGCACCGCCTGCGGCGAGCGCTGCGGCGTCGCGGGCATCCGGAAGGTCCGCGACGTGAGCGGCGGGATGATGTGACGGGGCGGCGCCGGCGGGCGCCGCGACCTTCGCCTCACGCCCGGAGCTCCACCGGAGCGCCCGGCCCGTCAGCGCGCCCGCCCGAGCGCGTCCACGGTCCCGGGCCGGCCCTTCGCGCGGAAATGCGCGTCGAGGAACCTCACCGTCTCGTGGAGCGTCTCCTGCGGATCGCGCGGCGAGAACCCCAGCTCGCGGGACGCCTTCGACGCGTCGCACCACCAGAAGTGCTCGCCCATCTCGACCGAGCGCGCGTCGATGGGCGGCTCGCTGCCGCGCCACGCGTGGAACTTCTCGAGGAGCCTCGCGCCTGCGACGTTGGCCGCGGAGGGGAGCCTCGCGCGCGGCGCACGGACCCCGGAGAGCCGCTCCAGGCGGCCGAAGAAGTCCGCGAACTTCATGTTGGCGCCGCCGAGCAGGTACCGCTCCCCGGGGCGGCCCCTCCGGAGCGCGGCCGCGAAGGCCTGCGCCGCGTCGCGGACGTCCACGAAGGAGAGGCCTCCCGACGGCATCGCCGGGATGCGGCGCTCCAGGAACTTGAAGACGACGTCGGTGGACGAGAGCCGGTGATCGCCGGGGCCGAGCAGGAGCGACGGATTGAGGACGACGATCGGCAGGGCGGTGTCCCGGTGGATCCGGAGCGCGGCCTTCTCCTGGTAGATCTTGGACAGGTAGTAGTCCCACTGGCCGACCAGCGCGATGGGGTAGTCGTCCGCCTCGGTCGCGACGCGCTCCTCCCGGGACACGGCGATGGTGCCCGACGACGACGCCAGGACCACGCGGCCGACGCCCGCCGCGGCGCAGGCCTCGAGCAGCCGGCGGGTGCCCTCGACGTGCAGGGCGTAGAGGCGCGACGGGTCCGCGGGGTCGAAGTCCACCTCGCCGGCGAGGTGGTAGACGGCCTCGACGCCGGCCACCGCGCGGCGCACCGCGGCGTCGTCGTCGAGCGCGGCGCGGACCACCTCGGCGCCGAGCGCCTCGGCGGCGGGTGCTTCACCGCGGGTGAGCACCCTCAGGGCGTGGCCTTCCCGGGCGAGGAGCGGGACGAGCGCGCCGCCGAGGAAGCCGGTGGCGCCGGTGACGAGGATCCTCATCCGTCGTCCGGGGGGGTCGCGGAGAGGGTGGGAACCGGGTCGGGCTCCGGACCGTCCTTCTTCGTGGTGGCGTCCCTCGACTTCGCGCTCGCCTCGCGAGCGCTACGCTCGGGACGAACGGGGGGATTCGCGGTCGCGGTCGCGGTCGCGGTAGGGGGCGGGGTCGCGGTCGCGGCCCCGGTCGCGGTCGGGGTCGGAGTCGCGGTCGGGGTCGCGGTCGGGGTCGGGGTCGGGGTCGCGGTCGCGGTCGGGGTCGGGGTCGCCGTCGCCGTCGGGATCGCCTCGGCCCCCCGCGCCGCGAGCGACTCGGCGCGCAGCCGGCGCACGGCGTCCTCCATGACGCTCGTGGCGGTGTCGTACGCCTCCCTTCGCGAGAGCGCCTCGGTCAGCGCGCGCAGCTCCGCCACCGGGATGACGCGCCCGATCCGGACCTCGAGGTCGGCGGAGCGCGGCAGCGCGCGGCCGGGGGGGAGCGCGTCGTGGGTGCCGGCGAGGTGGAGCGGCAGCACGTCCACCCCGCAGTGGAGCGCGAGGTAGCCGGCCGTCGGGTGGAACGGCGCGAGCGCCCCGTCGCGGCTCCGGGTCCCCTCCGGGAAGATGAGGAGGTTGTACCCGCGCCGCAGGGCCTCGGCGGCGGCGCGCAGGCTGCGCTTGAGCGAGCCCTCCCGGTCCATGGGGATGAGGTTCGTGAAGTTCTCGAAGTAGGCGCGCTTGAGCGGCGTGTCGAAGAAGTAGTCCCGCGCCGCGAGCGCGGCGAGCCGCTGGCCGGCGTCGCCGAGCGCCACCTTGACGAGGCCCATGTCGAGGTGGCTGGCGTGGTTCGCGACGACGAGCACGTTGCGGTCGCGCGGGATGAACGCCTCGCCCACCACCCTGGCGTCGTACACGCCGTGGTAGAGCGCGCGCTGCCCGGCGGCGAGCAGCTGCCGCCCCAGCGCGGCGAGCAGGGGCGGGACGGCGATCTCCGCGGCGCGGCCCTCGCCGGCCGCGGCGGCCGGCGAGGGCCGCGGCCGGGCCTCGTCGGTGCGGCGGTGGACCGAGCCCGCCACCAGGCGCGACAGGTCGCCGACCGTCTGGACGCGGTGCAGGTCCTCCGCCAGCGCGGCGGGCACGCCCGCCTCCTCCAGCGCCGCGGTCAGCTCGGTGAGCATGAGCGAGTCGAGGCCGAGGTCGGCGGTCAGGCTCGACGCGGGCGCGATGTCGGCGCGCGGCCGGCGCGACACCTCGGCGAGGAGGTCCACGAGCCAGGCGTCGTCGCCCCCGCCCTGCCGCGCCGACTCGCGGGCGCGGCGCCCCTTCTGCGCGGCCGCCTCGAGACGGGCCAGCTCCTCGCGGACCCAGGCGCGCTTCACCTTTCGCGTGGAGGTCTTGGGCAGCTCGGAATCGGTCGCGTGCCACACCTTGACCCGCTTGTGGAGCGGGAGCGCGGCCGAGACGCGCCGCAGGTGCGCCTCGATCTCGGCCCGGACCACGGCGCGGTCGCGCGCGCCGTAGTCGGGCACCACCAGCAGCGCCACCTTCTCGCCGGTGCCGTCGGGGAGCCCCACCGCCGACAGCTCCTTCATGAGCGCCGGCGCGCGGTGGAGGTCCTCGACCTCGTCCGGGTAGACGTTCCGGCCGGTGGCGTCGATGATCACGTCCTTCTTGCGGCCGACGAGGGTCAGGTTCCCGCCCGCGTCGATCCGGCCGAGGTCGCCCGTGCGCAGCCACCCGTCCTCCAGCACCTCGCCGGTGAGCGCGGGGTCCACGCCCGGCGCCTCGCCGCCGCGCCAGTAGCCGAGCATCACGTTGGGCCCGCGCGCCAGCACCTCGCCCACGCCGCTCGCGTCGGGGCGGTCGATGCGCAGCTCGATGCCGGGGAGCGGCGGGCCCACGGAGCCGGGCGGCGCCGGCAGGTCCGGCTTGGAGACGGCGATGACCGGCGCGGCCTCGGTGAGGCCGTAGCCCTCGTAGAGGTCGAAGCCGAGATCGCGGAAGGCCTTCTGCACCGCGGGGTCGAGCGCCGAGCCGCCGGAGACCAGGATGCGCAGCCGGCCGCCCAGCTTGCGGTGCACCGGCCAGAAGAGGAGCTTCCCGAGGTTCCAGCCCAGCCGCGAGCCGCGCAGCGCCGCGTTTCCCCTGCGCAGCGCCTCGAAGGCCTGCTCGACCACGCCCGGGCGCGCCGCGATCTCCTGGGTGATGCGCCGGTGCAGGAGCGACCAGAGCGCCGGCACGCCGATCATGGCGGTCACCCGCCCCGACTCCAGCGCGTCCCCGAGCGTGTCGGCGGTCAGCTCGTCGAGGTACTCGATCTCGGCGCCGCGGGAGAGGGGCACGAGCAGGCCGCAGGTGAACTCGAAGGTGTGGTGGAGGGGGAGGACCGAGAGCAGCCCGTCGCCCGGCCCGAGGTCGAAGGTGGCGGCGAGCTTCGCCACCAGGCTCGCGAAGTTCCGGTGGGTGAGGAGGACGCCCTTGGGCTTTCCGGTGGTGCCGCTGGTGAAGATGAGCGAGGCGACGTCCTCCGGGGCGGGGCGGTGGCGCGCGGCCGGCGGACCGCCGGCCAGGATCTCGGAGAGCGCCGCGGCCCGCCCGCCCGCCTCGCCGCGCACCGCGAGCGACGGCACCCGGTCGGCCACCGCGTCGGAGAGGATCGCGATCCGCGCGCCCGCGCTCCGCCACAGATTGCGCAGCTCCGCCTCGGAGAGCTGGGCGTCCACCGGGACCGCGACCGCGCCGGCGCGGAGGATCCCGAAGTAGGCCGCCGCCCACTCGGGCCGGTTCTCGGAGGCGAGGAGGACCCGATCGCCCTTCGCCACGCCCGCCGCCGCGAGCGCCGCGGCGGCGCGGTCCGCGAAGGCGCGCAGCTCGGCGTAGGTGAACCGGTCCTTGCGCTCGCCGGTCATGCGCAGGGCCACGCGGCGGCCGAACCGCTCGGCGGCGGAGTCGAGCAGCTCCACCAGGTCGCGGTGCGGGCGCGGCACGTGGACCTTCCGCTCCGCCTCCTCCTCCAGGCCGGGGAAGACCCACTCCTCCATCCCCTTCATGTGGACGTCCAGCCAGTACCGCCGCCAGTCGAGCGCCTCCGGGTCCCAGGGCAGCTTCTCGCGGTCGGCGGGCGCGAGCCGCGCCCGCACCTCGCGGATGTTGGCGCAGTGGAAGACGTAGCGGTTCTCCCAGGTGAACGGCAGGTAGAGCTGCCAGATCGCCTCGGTCCGCTCCAGCTGCGCCTCCACCTCGTCGAGCCGCTCGCCCAGGCCGTGGGCGAGCGCGGAGAGCCGCGGCGCGCCCCAGCGCGGCGTCGCCTCCTGCAGCAGGCGCCGCGCGCCCTTCACCGCCGCCGAGAAGGCGGGCGTGGAGAACAGCTGGTAGTGGCGGCGCGAGACCGAGTAGGGCTCGAACCGCGCCAGGAGCTCGTTCACCGCGTGGCTGCCCTCGCCGCGCTCCTTGTAGAAGCGGCGGCGGTAGAGCGCCGTCAGCTCCACCGAGCGGCGGACCCAGAACGGGTTCACGTCGCCGGAGGCGAGGTGGAAGACGCGGCCTCCCGGGCCGCCCGAGGCGGCGCGCTCGAGCAGCTCGGCGGTGGCCGCCACGACGGCGGCGGCGACGAGGTCCACCGGCACCACGTCGAGGATGGACTTCTCGGCCATGGGGAAGGCGCGGTGGCCCTTGAGCCCCATGAACGCCAGCGGCGCGCTGGTGGTGAACCCCTCGTTCCAGCCGGGGAAGGGGAAGCGCAGCGCGCTCTCCACGATCGACGGGCGGACGATGGCCCAGGCGACGCCGCTCGCGGCGATGGCCTGCTCGCCCAGCGACTTGGTGTAGGTGTAGGTGTTGGGCCAGCCCCAGTGGCGGGCGCGCTCCATCCCCAGCTCCACCGACCGCTCGGAGAGCCAGACCCGCTTCTCGCGGCCCATGGCCAGGCGGAGCGCCCTCTCGTCGTCCGGCGGGCGGCCCGACTCGATCAGCCGCTCGCGCGCCCGTGCGCGGAAGGCCGACTGCACGGCGCGGTCGTCGGCCCGGGCCCGGATCTCGGCCAGCCGCTGCTCCGCGTCGGCCAGCTCCGAGGCGACGCCGAACTCGTCCGGCTCCAGCTCCGGCGCCTTGGCCCGGGGCGCGGCGCCGGCGCGCCGTGGGAAGAACCCCAGGATGGGCTCGTCCTCGAAGACCACCCCATCCCGGTTGCCGGCCACGAAGCAGGTGGAG
>DATIWK010000216.1:0-17402 GCA_035519395.1 Anaeromyxobacteraceae bacterium
GAGCAGCTCCTTGACGTGCCAGCCCGTGCCCGCCTGGACGCACAGCGCGTGGCCGTAGACGGAGCCGCGCGCCACCAGGTCGTCGATCACGGCGTGGACGTTCGCGGGCGGGACGTACTTGTCCACGCCGTTCGCCTGCGCGACGCCGCCCGGCAGGTTCGGCACCTCGGCCAGCGGGTCCTCGCTGGCGTCGATGCGGACGCCCCGGCGGTGCCGGCGCAGCCAGCCGTACAGCGACTTGAGCACCGCCTGCTTCTTGCGCACGCCGCCAACCTTCGGCGGGCCGTCGAGCACCCGGAACACATCCTCGCGCGCGACCTTCCGCAGGTCGAGCGCGTGGCCCTTGGCGTCGGCGAGCCGGACGGCCCACCACTCCAGCTCGTGGCGTTGGTACTTCTGCCACTCGGGCGTGTTCTCCTTGCCGCCCTCGTTCTTCGGCGCCGCGCTCCAGGCGATGAACTCGTCGCGCAGCGCCTGGTCCAGGTAGATGGGCGTCTCGCTCGAGGCGCCGCCCTCTCCGCGCAGCCAAGCCGCGTACTCCACGGGGTCCGAGTCGAACCGCCGGAGGTGGTCGTGCGCGCTGCGCTCGTCGTGCGCGCGCGTCGAGAGGTCGTACCGGACGCCCCCGCGCATCGCGCGGATGTAGAACGTCGCCTTGCCCTTCGAGTCGTAGCGGACGTAGCCGCCGGCCCACGTCGTCTGCTGCGCCTTGCTGTCCTTCGCCATGCCCTATCCCCTCGCGAGGTGGTGGAGGGCTACAGGAGGAGGCTACGCGACGTGGTGGACGAAATCCAGGCTACGCTACAATCAGCCGATTTTAATGCTGTTTATAGTGGCCCCGGCGGGACTCGAACCCACGGCCTACGGTTTAGGAAACCGCCGCTCTGTCCAGCTGAGCTACGGGGCCAGTACGCTTCGGCTGCGCTTCCACGGGAAGACGGTGAGGCGATACCGGACGCAGCCCGGCAGGCGGTATACCACACCGCCCGTCGTCTCAGCCGGACGAGAAGCCGCTCAGGGCGGACCGGCGCGCGACCCGCCGTCCGGGCCCGCCAGCCGGGCCGCGCCCTCGATCAGCCCCCTCGCGCTCCCGGCCGGGGAGCATCCGCCGTGGGCCGTGCAGATGCGGCTCACGTCCACACCGGCGAGGCGCAGGGCGAGGCGCACCAGGGCGCGCTCGGCGCGGCGCGGATCGGCGCTCATGAACCGCGGTCCGGGAACGAGCTTGCCGTCGCGGACCGAGGCGGCGTCCCCCACGAAGAGCAGGTCGCCCACCAGGTAGGCGGTGGAGCCGAGGCTGTGCCCGGGGACGGGGATCGCGAGGACCCGCTGCCCTCCGACGTCGATCTCCTCCTCGCCGCGGATCGGGTCGCCCACGCGCGCCGTGGTCCGCGGGAGCACCAGGCCGACGGCGCGGTCGAGCCCTCGCCCCGGCCGCTCGCGCCCCGCGATGATGTCCACGTCTCCGGCGCCGGCGTGCACCCGGGCGCGCGGCACGGCCGCGAGACCACCCGTCTCGTCGGGATGTCCGTGCGTGAGCAGCACGTCCGTCACCGCGGCGCGGGTCGAGCCGAGCGTCGCCAGGGCAGCGTCGATCGGGCGCCCCTTCCGATCGCTCCCGGCGTCGACCAGCACGACGCCCGCGCCGGTTCGCAACGCGTACAGCCAGGCGCCCCCTCCCCGCTCCCCGACGACGCCCGGGGCCACCTCGACCGGCTCCGTCACGAGGCCGCTCAGGTAGCGAGAGAGGATCGTCCCGCCGATCACCAGGAGCGCCGCCGCCACCAGCAGCCGGGGGACGGCGCGCCGGAGGAAGACGTCGACGATGCGACGAGCCACGGTCCCCCGGCTCGCGATCGGCGCCGCACCCTCCCTGCGGGCGGATCGGAGCAACGGGGTCAGCGCGGTCGGAGCGGTCGGCGCGGTCATCGGCAGCGATCGAACGGGAAGTGGCGGGACCTTCGAAGGCGATCTCCGGGCGGAGGAAAACGCCCGGGAGAGCAGGATGTTCGGCAGAGGCGGAATGGGCGAAAGCCAGCCGCGCGAACACCAGGGCGCTCTCCCGGGCCGACGATCGACCCGCGGGCGGCGGAAAGGTTAACCGCGGCCCCCTCGCCCCGAGTGGGCCGTCAGGCGAGCAGCCGCTCCAGCTCCGCCAGGTCGGGCGGCTTCGCGACGTGCTGGTCGAATCCGGCCTCGAGCGCCTTCCTGACGTCGTCTGCCTGCGCGTACCCGCTCACGGCGATGAGCTGCGTGCGCACGCCCCCGGCGCGGAGCGTCCGGGCGACCTCGTACCCGCTCATCCCGGGCAGGCCGATGTCGCAGAGGACGATGTCCGGCGAAGTGGCGCGCGCCCTCTCGACCGCGCTCGGTCCGTCGTAGGCGACCTCCACGGTGTGGCCGAACGCCTCCACGATCGCCGCCAGCGAGTCAGCCGCGTCGTGGTTGTCGTCCACGACGAGGACGCGGCGCGGCGCGCGCCCCCGGCGCTCGCTGGCCACGACTGCGCCGTCGGGGCGAGCCGCCGCCACGAGGGGCAGCCGGATGACGAACTCCGCGCCCTTCCCCGTCCCCGCGCTCTCGGCGCGCACCGTCCCGCCGTGCAGCCCGGTGATCGCCTTGACGAGCGCGAGACCCAGCCCGAGCCCGCCCTCCGATCGCGCCAGCGTCCGATCGCCCTGGACGAACGGCTGGAAGAGGTCGGGGAGCAACCGGGGGTCGATGCCCGCGCCGCTGTCCTTGACCGAGATCTCCGCCTCGCCACCGGCCGTGCGGAGGGAGAGCGCGACGGCGTCCCCGCGGCGCGTGAACTTCGCGGCGTTCTGGAGGAGGTTTCCGATGACCTGCGCGATCCGGGTCTCGTCTCCATCGGCCCATGTCCGCGCCTCGGGCATCTCGACGCTGAAGGCCACCCCGCGGCTCTCGATCGTGGAGCGCAGATCCTCGGCGGTGCGGAGCGCGATCTCCCGCAGGTCCACCCGCTCCCGCCGCAGCTCGATCTTGCCGCGCGCGATGCGCGTCACGTCGAGGAGGTCGTCCACCAGCCGGGTGAGGTGCTCCGTCTGGCGCTGGATGACCTGCCGCGCCCGCGCCGCCTGCTCCCCGGCCGGATTGGCGTGCTCCAGGATGTAGACCGAGTTGCGGATGGGCGCGAGCGGGTTCCGGAGCTCGTGCGAGAGCATCCCCAGGAACTCGTCCTTGCGCCGGGCGGCCTCCCGGAGCTCCGCGTTGTGCTCCTCCAGCACGAGCTGCGCCTTCTTGATCGCGGTGATGTCCGCGCCGGTGGTGATGAAGTGCTCGCCGAGCGGGATGGTGGTGAAGCGGAAGTACCTGTCGAGGTTCGGGAAGTAGTCCTCGAAACCCAGCGGGACGCCCTCCTCCATCACCTTGCGCACGACGCCCATGTAGTGCTCCGTCGCGCCCGGCCCGAAGATCTCGTCGGTGGTCTTGCCCCTGATCTCGTCGAGCGTCTTCCGGCCCCAGGTGCTCAGGGCCGGCGGGTTGGCGTCGACGAGCCGCCACGTCTCGATCCGCCCGGCGGCGTCCCGGACCACTCTCCAGAAGTGAACCTCCTCGGTCATGTTGTCGAAGAGGTTGCGGTAGCGTCCCTCGCTGACCTTCAGCGCCTCCTCGGCGCGGCGCGCCTCCGTCTGATCCCGGAAGACGAGCACCACGCCCGAGATGCGACCGCCGGCGTCTCGGATGGGAGCGCCGCTGTCGGCGATGGGGCGCTCGGTCCCGTCCCGGGCCACGAGCGCCGTGTGGTTGGCGAGCCCGACCACGACGCCCTCGCGCAGCACGCGCTCCACCGGGCTGGGCGCGGGCCGCCGGGTCACCTCGTTCACGATCTGGAACACCTCGTGAAGAGGCCGGCCGACGGCCTCCTCGGACCTCCAGCCGGTGAGCGCCTCGGCCACCGCGTTGAAGACCGTGACCCGGGCCGCCTCGTCGGTCGCGATCACCGCGTCCCCGATGCTGCGCAGGGTGACCGCCAGCCGCTCCTTCTCGTCGGCGAGCTGCTCCACGGCGCGCTGCCGCTGGGCCGCAGCCGCGCTGAGCTGCTCGGCGCTTCGCCAGAGGAGCACGGACATGACCAGGACCACGGAGATCGCGAACAGGCCGGTGCCCGTCGCGAAGCCATACAGGCCGTGCCGCTCCCCTTGAATGCGCAGCCAGCCGAGCACGAGCGGGATCGCCACGGAGGGGAGCAGCAGGCGGCGGAGGAGCACGCCCCCGGGGTCGCTCCGCCACAGGACCGCCAGCGGGCCCCGCTCCGCGTCCGCGAGCATGAGCCCCCCGCTGAGCGACAGGAGGGCGAGCACCGTGGGCCAGGCGATGCCGGTCAGGGCGCCGCCGTAGAACCGGGTGATCCCGTACAGGAATCCCACCGCCGGGACGAGGACGGTGAGCGACGCGAGGAGCCCCGGGTAGAACGCGGCCCGCCTTCGCCAGGCCAGGGCGAGCAGCCCCGCTCCGAGCAGCACCAGGCAGGTGGAGCCGGGCGGCCCGACGCGGTTGGGGCTCGCCGTGCCGATCGCGCCCGGAGCCTCGGTCGCCAGGAGCTGGTCGATCCCGAGGTCCAGCTGGAGGAGGTGCTCGCTCAGCGTCAGCGCGCCGATCAGCAGCACGAGCGCCGCGGCCACCGCTCCCCACGCCCGGCGCTTCGCGGTGACCCGCGCGGGGTCCAGGAGCAGCAGCGCCCCCCCCGCCAGCACGAGCGAGAGCGACATGTTCGTCTTCATCGTGAGGACGCCGGTCGCCGACCACCGCCGGGCGAGGCCCCCCATCCACGCCGCGAGGTACGCGCCGCCGATGATCGCACCCGTGGCGCCCGCCACGCCGATCGCCCAGCCTGGGGACCACGCGCGCGCCGATCCACCCGCCGCCACCGAGGAGGCGGACGCCGAAGCGGAGATGCTTCCCGTGCCTGGCACGTCCGACATGAACCGGGCCTCCTGGCGGACGAAGAGGTGCCTCCGTCGAGACGGCCACCGCGTGAAAGGAGGCTAGCACGCGATGACTGCCCTGGGCAGCGGCGGATAGCGGCGGGGAGGCGGGCGCCCTCACGCCTCGACGACCCCCTTCGCCTCCCGGCGCCGCGTCACCGCCGGAGGTCGCTCTCCGGCTCGAGCGCGAGGAGCTGTGCTCCCTCGCTCACCAGCGCACCGACGCCGAAGTGGACCTCCGCAACCCGGCCGTCGCGCGGCGAGGTGATGGTGTGCTCCATCTTCATCGCCTCGAGGACGAGGAGGGGCGCGCCCTTCTTCACCGCCGCGCCCGGTTCCACCATCACCGCGATGACCCGGCCCGGCATGGGAGCGACGAGGCTGCCGCCGGCGGCGTCGCGCTCCGCCGCGGCGTCGGGGTCGTGCAGCGTGAGCCGGTGGCCGCGCCCCTGGGCCATCACCACCAGGTCGTCGCCGCTCCGGACCACCGTGGCGCGGATCCGGGCGCCGCCCACGTCCGCGACCAGGTCGTCGGCGCCGCTCCGCTCCCCGCGGACCTCGACGCGCCCGCCGGGCAGCTCCAGCACCAGGCCGCTCTTGCGGTAGTGCGCCACGGCGCGGACGAGCTTCCCGCCGTCCACGAAGGTGACCGCGTGGTGGTCGTCCACGTTGAGCCTCCAGCCGTCGGTGCGGTGCCAGGGCGAGTGCGGGTCGCCGGAGGCTCGGGCCGCCTCCTCCGCCTCCGCCTCGCGGCGGAGGAGGACGTCGAGCGTGGCGAGGGCGAGCACCGCGTCGGGGGCCGGCGCCGCGTCGCCCACGAGGCTGGAGCGGTGCCGCTCGATGAACCCGGTGTCCAGCTCCGCCGCGGCGTAGGCCGGGTGGGCGGCGACCGCGCCGAGGAAGGCCAGGTTGGTCGTGACGCCCACCACCTGGTACTCGGCCAGCGCGGTGCGGAGCCGCCGCAGGGCGCCGGCGCGGTCCGTGTCCCAGACCACCAGCTTCGCGATCATCGGGTCGTAGTGGATGGTGACCGCATCCCCCTCGCGCACGCCGGTGTCGATCCGGACGTGGGCCGACTCGGCCGGCGCCCGCAGGTGGCCCAGGACGCCGATCGAGGGGAGGAAGTCGCGGGAGGGGTCCTCGGCGTAGACGCGCGCCTCGATGGCGTGGCCGCTGATGGCCAGGTCCTCCTGCCGCGCCGGGAGCGGCTCTCCGGCCGCGACCCGGAGCTGCCACTCCACCAGGTCGAGCCCGGTGATCAGCTCGGTCACCGGGTGCTCGACCTGCAGCCGGGTGTTCATCTCCATGAAGTAGAAGCGGCCGTCCTGGTCGAGGAGGAACTCGACCGTCCCCGCGCCCGCGTACCCGATGGCCCTCGCCGCCGCCACCGCCGCGCGCCCCATCTCGGCGCGCAGCGCCGGCGAGAGCCCGGGCGCGGGCGCCTCCTCGAGCACCTTCTGGTGGCGGCGCTGGATCGAGCAGTCGCGCTCGAAGAGGTGGACGGTCTGGCCCTTCCCGTCCGCGAACACCTGGATCTCGACGTGGCGCGGGCGCGCCAGGTACCTCTCGAGCAGCACGCGGTCGTCGCCGAAGGCGGAGAGCGCCTCGCGCTTCGCGCCGGCGAGCGCGTCCTGGAACGCGGCCGGGTCTCCCACCGCCCGCATCCCCTTGCCGCCGCCGCCGGCGCTCGCCTTCACCAGCACCGGCCAGCCGATCCGCGCCGCCTCCTCGGCCAGGCGCGCCGGCGCCTGGTCCTCGCCGTGGTAGCCGGGGACGAGCGGCACGCCGGCCCGCTCCATGAGCCGCTTGGCGGCGCTCTTCGAGCCCATGGCGCGGATCGCCGGCGCGGGCGGGCCGATGAAGGTCAACCCCGCCGCCGCGCACGCCTCGGCGAAGTCGGCGTTCTCGGAGAGGAAGCCGTACCCGGGGTGCACCGCGCGCGCGCCGCTCCGCCGCGCCGCCTCGACGATGGCGTCGCCCCGCAGGTAGCTGTCGCGCGCCGGCGCCGGGCCGATCCGGTAGGCCTCGTCCGCCATCGCCACGTGCCGGGCGCCCGCGTCGGCGTCGGAGTAGACCGCCACGGTCCGCACGCCGAGCCGGCGGGCGGTCCGCATCACCCGGCAGGCGATCTCCCCGCGGTTGGCGACCAGGATCTTGTCGAACATGGGCGGCGCGCTCCGGGTCACATGCGGAAGACGCCGAAGGTGGTGGCCTCGATCGGCGCGTTCAGGGCGGCGGAGAGGCCGAGCGCGAGCACCGTGCGCGTCTCCGCGGGGTCGATGATCCCGTCGTCCCACAGCCGCGCGCTCGCGTAGTAAGGGTGGCCCTGGGTCTCGTACTGCTCGCGGATGGGCGCCTTGAAGGCGTCCTCCTCCTCCTTCGCCCAGCGCTCGCCGCGGGCCTCCATGGCGTCGCGCTTCACCTGGGCGAGGACGCTCGCCGCCTGCTCGCCGCCCATCACCGAGATGCGCGCGTTGGGCCAGGTCCAGAGGAAGCGCGGCGAGTAGCCCCGGCCGCACATGGCGTAGTTCCCGGCGCCGAAGCTCCCGCCGACGATGAAGGTGAACTTCGGCACGCGGGCGCAGGCGACCGCGGTCACCATCTTCGCGCCGTCCTTGGCGATGCCCCCCGCCTCGTACCTCGAGCCCACCATGAAGCCGGTGATGTTCTGGAGGAAGACGAGCGGGATCCCGCGCTGCGCGCACAGCTCGATGAAGTGCGCGCCCTTGAGGGCCGACTCGGAGAAGAGGATCCCGTTGTTGGCGACGATGCCCACCGGGTAGCCCCAGACGTGCGCGAACCCGCAGACCAGCGTCGTGCCGTAGAGCCGCTTGAACTCGTCCAGGTCGGACCCGTCCACGATCCGCGCGATCACCTCGCGGACGTCGTAGGGCTTGCGGGCGTCGGCGGGGACGACGCCGTGCAGCTCGGCGGGATCCTGGCGCGGCTCGACCGGGCAACGCAGCGCCAGCTGCGGCCGCTTCACCGCGTTCAGGTTCGCCACGATGCGCCGGGTGATGCGCAGGGCGTGGGCGTCGTCCGTGGCGTAGTGGTCGGTGACGCCCGAGGTCCGGCTGTGGACGTCGGCGCCGCCCAGGTCCTCGGCGGTGACCACCTCGCCGGTGGCCGCCTTCACCAGCGGCGGCCCGCCCAGGAAGATCGTCCCCTGCTTGCGGACGATGACGCTCTCGTCGGACATCGCCGGGACGTAGGCGCCGCCCGCGGTGCAGGACCCCATCACCACCGCGATCTGCGGGACCCCCGCGGCGGAGAGGGTGGCCTGGTTGTAGAAGATCCGGCCGAAGTGATCGCGGTCCGGGAACACCTCGTCCTGCTGCGGCAGGTTCGCGCCGCCGGAGTCCACCAGGTAGATGCAGGGGAGCCGGTTCTCGCGGGCGATCTCCTGCGCGCGCAGGTGCTTCTTCACGGTGACCGGGTAGTAGGTGCCGCCCTTCACGGTGGCGTCGTTCACGACCACCACGCACTCGCGCCCGCTCACCCGGCCGATGCCGGTGAGGATCCCCGCGGCCGGGACCTCGCCGCCGTACATCCCGTGGGCCGCGAGCTGGGACAATTCCAGAAACGGCGCCCCCACGTCGAGGAGCTGGCGGATGCGGTCGCGGGGCAGGAGCTTCCCGCGCTCCGTGTGCCTCGCCCGCGCCCGCTCGCCGCCGCCCAGCTCCACCGCCGCGACCCGGGCCCGCAGATCGGCGACCAGCGCGCCCATGGCCGCCGCGTTCTCGCGGAAGGCGGCGGACTGGGGGTTCACCGCGGTGTCGAGCACGCTCATGGACGCCCTCGCGGCCGCCGGCCGGCGGCTCTCTCAGGCCGTCTCGGCGAACAGCTCGCGGCCGATGAGCATACGCCGGATCTCGCTCGTTCCCGCGCCGATCTCGTAGAGCTTCGCGTCCCGCAGGAGCCGGCCGGCCGGGAAGTCGTTGATGTAGCCGTTGCCGCCCAGGCACTGGATCGCCTCGAGGGCCATCCAGGTGGCGCGCTCGGAGGCGAAGAGGATCGCGCCCGCCGCGTCCTTGCGCGCGGTCTTGCCCGCCGCGCACTGGCGCGCCACCGCGTACACGTACGACCGGCAGGCCGAGAGCGCCACGTACATGTCCGCGAGCTTCCCCTGCATGAGCTGGAACTCGCCGATGGCCTGGCCGAACTGCTTGCGCTCGTGGACGTAGGGGAGGACCAGGTCGAGGCAGGCCTGCATGATGCCGAGCGGGCCGCCGGCGAGCACCAGCCGCTCGTAGTCGAGGCCGCTCATCAGCACGTTCACGCCGCGGCCCACGGCGCCGAGCACGTTCTCCTCCGGCACCTCGCAGTCCTCGAAGAGCAGCTCGCAGGTGTCGGACCCGCGCATCCCGAGCTTGTCGAGCTTCTGCGCGGTGGAGTAGCCGGGGAACTCCTTCTCCACGATGAAGGCGGTGATGCCACGCGGCCCGGCGGCGGGGTCGGTCTTGGCGTAGACCACGGCCACGTCGGCGTGCGGGCCGTTGGTGATCCACATCTTGCTGCCGTTCAGGACCCACCGGTCGCCCCGCCGCTCGGCGCGGAGCCTCATGCCCACCACGTCGGACCCGGCGCCCGGCTCGCTCATGGCGAGGGCCCCGACGTGCTCGCCCGACACCAGCCTCGGCAGGTACCGGCGCTTCTGCGCCTCGCTCCCGTTCCGGTGGATCTGGTTCACGCACAGGTTCGAGTGGGCGCCGTAGGCGAGCCCCACCGCGGCCGACGCGCGGCTCACCTCCTCCACCGCCACCACGTGCTCGAGGTACCCCATCCCCGCCCCGCCGTACTCCGGGTCCACCGTCACGCCCAGCAGCCCGAGCGCGCCCATCTTCCGCCACAGGTCCATGGGGAAGTGGTTCTGGCGGTCGATGTCCGCGGCGCGCGGCGCGATCTCCTCGGCCGCGAACTCGCGCACCGTCGCGCGCAGGAGGTCCGCCGTCTCGCCCAGATCGTGGTCGAGCCCCGGGTAGCGGAGCGGCGCCACCACCGCGTCCCCGCCGCGCGGCGCCGCGTGCCCGTTCGTGCCGCCCTGCGGCTGGGTGCTGCCCGTCTCGAGGCCGATCGGTTCCATGCGGGACTCCTCCGGGGCCCTTGCCCGCCCCGAAGCCTAAGGGCCCTCGCGTCGCAGGGGGCGCCAGAAAGGTTGCAGATCCTGCCACGGTCGGGCCAGGATCCTCGGGGTGGTGGCCTTCCGGCGGGCGACAGCATCGGCGCAGCGCAGCGCGCAGGCGGCGACGCCGATGGCGTTCGTCCGCGCGATCCTCCTCGGGTACGAGCGCTGGGGCGCCGATCCGGCCGAGGCGCTGCGCGCGGCGCAGATCGCGCCAGCGCAGGTGGCCGACCCGGCCGCCCGGATCACCGCGCGGCAGATGGAGATCCTGGCCGGGACGGCCATGCAGCAGCTCGACGACGAGGCGCTCGGCTGGTTCTCGCGCCGGCTGCCCTGGGGCAGCTACGGGATGCTGTGCCGCGCCTCGCTCACCTCGCCCGACCTGGGGGTGGCGCTCAAGCGCTGGTGCCGGCACCACCGGCTGCTCACCGAGGACGCCGTCCTCGCGCTCGCGACCAGCGGGTCGGTCGCCACGCTGACCATCTCCGAGAACCGCCGCCTCGGCGCGCTCCGGGAGTTCTGCCTGGTGACGCTCCTGCGCTACGTGCACGGGTTCGCCTGCTGGGCGGTGGACTCGCGCATTCCCCTGCTGGAGGCGACCTTCCCGTTCGAGGCGCCGTCCCACGCCGCCGTGTACCCGCTGCTCTTCCCGGGGCCGGTCCGGTTCGGCGCCGCGCAGGCCGGCCTCCGCTTCGACGCGCACTACCTGGCGCTGCCGCTGCGGCGCGACGAGCGCGCCCTCCAGGTGATGCTCCAGCGGGCGCTGCCGCTCACCGTCCTCCAGTACCGGCGCGACCGGCTCCTGGTACGCCGGGTGAGGCAGCTCCTCCGCACCGAGGCGGAGCACCTCCGCACCGCCGGGGACCTGGCGCACCGCCTCCACGTCTCGGTGCGGACCCTGCACCGGCAGATCCGCGAGGAGGGGGCGTCGCTCCAGGCGCTCAAGGACGAGGCGCGGCGCGACCTCGCCGTCGAGCTGCTCCTCCGCACCGACCGGTCGGTCAAGCAGGTGGCCCGGGCGGCCGGCTTCGAGAGCGAGAAGAGCTTCGCCCGGGCGTTCCGGGCGTGGACGGGGAGGACGCCCGTCGAGATCCGCCGCGGCGCCGATGCGCGCCGCTGAGCGGCGCGCCGGCCGCTACCTCGACCCGTGGTTCTCCTGCAGCTGCTCCATCACCTTGTCGAGGTTGAAGGAGGCCGCCTTCTGCCGCTGCGGGTAGTCCTTGAAGCTCATCAGGAACTGGCCCACGTACGCCTGCACCGGCACGAGCTGGAAGGCGTGGTCGAGCAGCCAGTCGTAGTAGGTGTTGGAGGTGACGTCCGCGTGCTCGTAGGGGTCGGTGCGGAGGTTGAAGATCTTGGGAACCCGCAGGCTGACGAGCGGCTCCGCCCAGATGCGCAGCGTCCCCTGGACGCGCTGCTCCATGAACACGAACTTCCAGTTGTCGTAGCGCAGGCCGGTCACCTGCTGGTCGTCGTCGACGTAGATGAACGACTCCCGCGGGCTCTTCTCGGCCTTCCCGGTCAGGTAGGGCACGAGGTCGTAGCCGTCGAGGTGGACCTTGTAGGTCATGTCGCCGACCTTGTAGCCCTTGAGCAGCTTCCCGGTCACCTGCGCGTCGCCGGCCATGTCCAGGAGCGTGGGCAGCCAGTCGTGGTGGGCGACCATCTCGTTGGACACGCTGCCCGGCTTGATCTTGCCCGGCCAGCGGACCATGGCCGGCACGCGGTAGGCGCCTTCCCAGTTCGAGTTCTTCTCGTTGCGGAACGGCGTCGTCCCCGCATCCGGCCAGCTGTTCTCGTGCGGGCCGTTGTCGGTGCTGTACATCACGAAGGTGTTGTCGGCGATGCCCAGATCGTCGAGCGCCTTGAGGACCTGACCGACGTCCTTGTCGTGGTCGATCATGGTGTCGTGGTACGGGCTCTGCCAGCGTCCCGACTGGCCGAGGCTCTCGGGCTTGGTGTGGGTGCGGAAGTGCATGTGGGTGAAGTTCACCCAGACGAAGATCGGCTTGCCGGCGTTCTTCTGCCGCGTGATGAAGTCCACGGCCCGGGCGGCGATGTCGTCGTCGATGGTCACCATCCGCTTCCTGTCGAGGGGGCCGGTGTCCTTGCACACCTGCTTGCCGACCCTGCCGAAGCGCGGGTCCACGGTCTGATCGTCGTTGCTCGACGCCTTGCAGTCCATCACCCCGCGCGGGCCGAACCTGGCGCGGAACTCCGGGTTCTTCGGGTAGTCGGGCAGCTCCGGCTCCTCCTCGGCGTTCAGGTGGTAGAGGTTGCCGTAGAACTCGTCGAAGCCGTGCACCGTGGGCAGGAACTCGTTGCGGTCTCCGAGGTGGTTCTTGCCGAACTGGCCGGTGGCGTAGCCGAGCGGCTTGAGCAGCTCGGCGATGGTCGGGTCCTCCTTCTGCAGCCCGGTCTTCGCGCCCGGCAGGCCGACCTTGGTCATGCCGGTGCGCAGACCGGACTGGCCGGTGATGAACGACGCCCGGCCGGCCGTGCAGCTCTGCTCGCCGTAGTAGTCGGTGAAGATCATCCCTTCCTTGGCGACGCGGTCGATGTTGGGGGTGCGATAGCCCATCAGGCCCATCGAGTAGGCGCTGACGTTGGACTGGCCGATGTCGTCACCCCAGATGACGACGATGTTCGGCCTGTCCGCGGCGAGGACCGGCCCGGCGAGCACGAACAGGCCGGCGAGCGCTCCCATGATCTTCATGTCGTTGCCTTTCATGATTTGGCGTTTGGACGAGTATTCGCGTCCGGCACGCCGGACCATCGGCACATGGTCCGTACCCCGATTCGCCGACCTGGCCGGGGCGGAGCTGGGACGCCCGCGTGCCTCGACGGGGCACCGCGCGCGCCGGCAGGGTTCGCGGCGCAGCGCTGCTCGCGACCGCGGCCGCTCGGTCCTAGCCGACTCCCAGCCTCCTCAGCTTGTAGTAAAGGTTTCTAACCGTGATGCCGAGGCTCCGTGCCGTCGCCTCGCGGTTCCCGGCGCACCGCGCCAGCTCGGTCTGGAGGAGCTGCCGCTCCCACTCGATCTTCTGCTCCGCGAAGGGCCGCCGCGGGCCGTCGGAGGGCGCTGGTGCCCCCAGGCCGCGCGCCGCCGGCGGGGCCTCGAGGTGCGCGAGCCGGAGCTGCTCGTCGCCGGGCTGCACGTTGATGACGGCGCGCCGCAGGAAGTTGTCCAGCTCGCGTACGTTCCCCCGCCAGGGGTGGCGCTCGAGGTACGCCAGCGCCTCCGGCGCGAGGTCGAGCGGCGCCACGCGGTACTCGCCGCAGATGCGCGCCAGGAGCGCGCGCGAGAGCGGCGCCACGTCCTCGGTCCGCTCCCGGAGGGCGGGGACGCGGATGGGCATGACGCTCAGCCGGTAGAAGAGGTCCTGGCGAAAGCGCCCGCGCGCCACCAGGCCGTCGAGGTCCGCGTTGGTGGCGGCGAGCAGCCGCACGTCCACCGGAATGGGCCGGCTGGAGCCGACCCGGTTGATCTCCCGCTCCTGGAGCGCGCGGAGGAGCTTCGCCTGGAGCGAGAGCGGGGCCTCGGCGATCTCGTCGAGGAAGAGCGTGCCGCCGTCGGCGGCCTCGAAGTGGCCCTTCTGCCCGCTGGCGCGGGCGCCGGTGAACGCGCCGCCCTCGTAGCCGAAGAGCGAGGACTCCAGGAGGCCCTCGGGGATGGCCGCGCAGTTCACGCGGATGAAGGGGCCGTGCCGCCGCTCGCTGGCGCCGTGGATGGCGTGGGCGAAGAGCTCCTTGCCGGTGCCGCTCTCCCCGAGGAGGAGCACCGTGGCCGGCGTGCGCGCCACCCGCCTCGCCAGGTCCTTGGTGCGCTCGATGGCCGGGCTCGAGCCCACGATGTCCTCGAAGCCGTGGCGCGACTCCAGCCGGCGGAGCGCCAGGCGCGCCGAGGCCAGCTCCTCGGTGAGCCGCCGCAGCTCGGAGACGTCGTGGATGACGCCCACGCTGCCGCGGAGCTTGCCTGCCACCACGAGCGGCGCCGCGTTCACGACCACCTCGCGCTGCCGGGGACCCACCTTGAGGCGCGCCGCCTTGATGGGCTTGCGGGTGCGGAGGACCCGCAGGTGGACGCTCTCCCCCTCGGCGATGTCCACCGTCACCGGCCGGTTCAGCACCTGCTCCTCGGAGAGTCCCATGAGCGCGGTGTACGCCGGGTTCACCATCACGGTGTTGCCCTTCTCGTCCGCCACCGAGATGGCCTCCTGCGAGCAGCGGACGATCGCTTCGGAAAGCTCGCGGAGATCCTGGAGCGCCCGCACCTCGGCGGCGAGCGCCTGCACCTCGCCGATGTCGCGGAAGATCGCCACCGCGCCCTCGGGGCGGCCGTCCGGGCTGCGCACCACTCTGCGGCTCGTGATGATGGTGGTGGCGCCGACGTCCTGGTGGCGGTTGAGCTCGTCCCGGCCCGACTCGAGGACGTCCGGCAGCCGGCTGTTCGGCACCACCTCCCGGACTGGCCGGCCGAGGACGTCCGCCACCGGCCGCCTCATGATCTCGCCCGCCCGCTGGTTGAAGAGGACGATCCGGCCGGACGGATCGACGGCGATGAGCCCCTCGATCGCCGAGTCGAGGATCGCGTTCAGCTGCTCGAGCGTCATCGTGGCGGCGATGGCCATGCCGGGTCTCCGAGTCGGGGCTGAAATCATAGGCATGAAAAAGTCTTCATGTCGCCTGACCCAGAGTAATTGCCGCCCTCTGTTTTCGCGGCCCGAGACGCCCCCGGCGCGGCGGCGCGCACCTTGCTGGGTTCAGGGGAATGCCCCCATCGACGCCGGGCCAGGCGGCGGTCCTCCCCGGCGTCGCCGTGCCGCTCGAGATCCGCGTCCACGGCCGCGGGGGCCAGGGCGGCGTGACCTGCGCGAAGCTCCTCGCCTGCATCTACGGCGAGCTCGGCCTGCGCGTGCAGACCTTCGGCGACTACGGCTCGGAGCGGGCCGGCGCGCCGGTGCGCGCCTTCACCCGGGTGGACACCGCGCCCATCGCCAACCGGAACAAGGTCTACCAGCCCCACCACCTCCTCGTCCTGGACGCGGGCCTCCTCGGGGACGACGTCCTCGACGGCGCCGGCCCGGGCGCCCTCCTCCTCCTCAACACCTCCCGCGGCGCCGCCGCCTTCGGCGACCGCTTCGCCGGGTTCCGCTTCGCCACCGTCGACGCGACCGCCATCGCCCGCCGCCACGGCATCGGGACGAGCGCCCTCGTCATCGTCAACACCACGCTGGCCGGCGCCTACGCCCGCTTGCTGGGTCTGCCCTGGGAGGCTGTCGCCCGCGCGTTCGCGGCGCAGGGGCTGGAGGACGACCTCGGCGCGGCGGAGGAGGCGCACCGCTCCGTCGAGGTGCGCGAGCCGATCCCCGGCCGCGCCCCACCCGCACGCGCGGCGTCGGGCGCGGCGGCGCCCGTCCCCGGGATCCCGGAGCAGGTGCTCGACCTCCCCACCCCGCTCAAGACCGGCTCGTGGCGGACGCAGGTGCCGCGCTACCGGACGCACCTGGCGCCGTGCAACGCCGGCTGCCCGGCCGGGAACGACGTGGTCGGCTTCGTCCAGGCGCTCGCCGCGGGCGGCGTCGAGGCGGCGGCCCGCGTGCTCCTCCGGACGCAGCCGCTCCCGTCGGTCTGCGGGCGCGTCTGCCCGGCGCCCTGCATGGCCGCGTGCAACCGCGACGCCTACGACGGCGCCGTGAACATCCGCGGCCTGGAGCGCTGGATCGGCGACCACGCCGGCGGCGCGCCCGATCCCCCCGGGCGCGCCGCCACCCCTCGCCGCGTCGCCGTCGTCGGCAGCGGACCGGCCGGCCTCGCCGCCGCCTTCGCGCTCGCGCAGCAGGGGCACGAGGTCGCGCTCCTCGAGGGCGGCCGCAGGCTCGGGGGAGTCCTCCGGACCGGCATCCCCGGCTACCGGCTGCCCGACGACGTCCTCGACCGCGACCTCGACCGCATCCTCGCGCTCGGGGTGAAGGCCCGCTGCGGCGTGTTCCTCGACGGCGACGGCCTCCAGATGCTCGCCGCCGGACACGACGCGGTCATCCTGGCGACCGGGCTGGCGCGGGCGGGAGGCCTCGACGCGCCGGGGCTCCACCTCCAGGGCGTGACGCAGGGCCTCCGCTACCTCGCGCAGGCGAAGGACGGCCAGGTCCCCCGGCTCGCCGGGCGCGTGGTGGTGCTCGGCGGCGGGAACACCGCCATCGACTGCGCGCGGACGGCGCTCCGCGGCGGCGCCGCGCGGGTGACGCTCGCCTACCGCCGCGGGCGCACCGAGATGCCGGCCATCGCCGCGGAGATCGACGAGGCGCTCGGCGAGGGGGTGGAGCTCCTCACCCACCGGCAGCCGGTGCGGTTCGTGGGGAGCGAGTCCGTCACCGGGGTGGAGCTCGCCGAGGTGGAGCTGGGCGAGCCGGACGCGAGCGGCCGGCGCCGGCCCATCGTCACCGGCCGCACCAGCGTCGTCCCCTGCGACGCGGTGCTGCTCGCCCTGGGACAGGGCGCCGACCTCTCGATCCTCCCGCACGGCTGGACCGTGCAGGACGGGCGCGTGCTGGACGGCGGGTGCCCAACCCACGTCTGGCTCGCCGGCGACGTCGTCACCGGCGACGGGACCGTGACCCATGCGGTGGGACACGGCCGGCGCGTCGCCGGCCGCGCCCTCGCGGCGCTCGACGGCCGGCCCGACCCGGCGCCCGCGCCGGCGCGGCCGGAGGCGCTCGTCTCCCCGGCGCACGTCCGCTTCGGCCACTTCGAGGTGTCGCCGCCGGGCCGGGAGCGCCACCTGCGGCCCGAGGAGCGGCGCGGGTTCGCGGAGGTGAACCGCGGGCTCGACGGGCCGGAGGAGGCGTCCCGCTGCTTCTCCTGCGGGAGCTGCACGCGCTGCGACACCTGCCTCCTCTACTGCCCGGAGGGGATCATCCGCCGCGACGGCGACGGCTACCGGATCGACGGCGACTACTGCAAGGGCTGCGGCATGTGCGTGGCCGAGTGCCCGCGGCGGGCGATGGAGATGACCGCCGATGCGGCGGTGAGGTGACGCCATGGCGGTAGAGCTCCTCAGCGCGAACCACGCGGCGGCCCTGGCGGCCGCGCTGGCCGGGCGCGCCAACCGCGGCGCCCGCGGGTTCTGCAGCGGCGTCTACCCCATCACCCCCTCCACCGAGTGCATGGAGCTGCTCTGCAACCAGGAGATCGAGAAGGGCAGCGTGGTGCGGGTGGAGAGCGAGCACAGCGCCATGGCGGTCTGCATCGGGGCGGCCGCGGGCGGGGCGCGGACCTTCACCACCTCGTCCTCGAACGGCATCGCCCTCATGGCGGAGAACGCGGTCGCGGCC
>DATIWK010000217.1:0-10727 GCA_035519395.1 Anaeromyxobacteraceae bacterium
CGCTTCTACCTCGTGTCCGCGTCGCTCGTCTGCCAGCAGCCGGGGCTCCCCGACCGGCGCGTCGACGCCTCGCGCGGCGAGGCGGTCTCCTTCGTCATCCGGCGCCTCTTCCCGCGCGCGGACGCGGTCTTCGACCCGCGCGACGACGCCACCTACGACGAGTACGGCTGGATCGGCACCGCGCAGGACGGCGAGTGGCGGCCCGTCCCGGTGCGGGGCGAGCTCGCCCCGCGGGAGGAGCGGATCCCGCTCTTCCCCTCCCGGTTCGACCAGGACGGCCGGCCGCGGCGCATGCTCACCGGGCTCGTCCCGGTCGCGCGCCGCGACGTGTACGAGGCAGGCGCGGCGAAGGCGGCGGCGCCCGCCAGCGCCGGCGCGTCGGCGGGGGATCCCTTCGCCACCGAGGACGTGGCGGTGGCGGCGGAGCAGGTCCTCCCGGCGCTGGAGGCGTTCGCGGATCCCGGCACCATCGTGCCGGCGCCCTCGGCCTCGAGCGCGGTCGAGGCGGCGCAGCTCGCCCAGGAGAAGGTCGCCGTCGCGCACGCGCTGCTGCTGCTCGTCGAGTTCCTGCAGCAGCGGTGCCAGCCGGTGTGGCAGGCCCTCCAGCCCGGGGGAGCCCCCCCGACCGGCGCCGGCCCGCTGGCGCTGCTCGGCCGGCTGAACGCGACCGCCACCGGGACCGGCGTCAGCTACGGGGCCATCCTGGTGGCGCTGGCGAAGGACGAGGCGACGCTCACCGACGGGGATCCGGACGCGGCCTTCGTGGACGGGCTGATGGGCGGCGCCTCGCCCGGCCGGTGGGCGCTGCGCGTGCTGGTGCGCGATCTGTGGCAGGGCCTGGGCGACCTCCTCCGCGGCGCCCTCGCCGACCCACGCGCGGAGGTCCTCCAGGCCGCGGTAGGCGACCCGCTCGCGGCCGCCTCGGCGCCGGGGCTCTCCGACGACGCGGCGCAGGACGCGCTGCTCGCGGCCCTCCTCGCGCTCGCCGACTTCCTCGGCGCCGAGCTGCCCGCGGTCTGGACGGCGATCGCGGCGGGCGATCCCGCCGGGCTCTCCGGCGCGGGCCGCGCGCTCTACGATCTTTTCTCCGGCGCGAAGCTCGGCACCAGCGACTGGCGCGCCCTCCTCGCCGACGCCGACGCCCACCGGCTCGACGTGCTCGGCGACCGGGTCACGCCGGCCGTCCAGGTCGTGGCGCTCCGGCTCACCGCCGCCGCGATCGCGGCCTCGGCCGCCGCGGTGGCGGGCTCCCTCCCCGATCGTGTGGCCGCGGCGCTCGCCGCCCTTCCGGCGCCGTCCACCCCGGCACCGGTCGCGGCCGCCGCAGGAGCGGCGGCACCCGGGGTGGCGCCCGCCGACGCCGCCTACGTCATCCGCTGCGTCTACGAGCGTCCGCGCTGCAAGGGGTTCGCCGACGCCGTGTTGAGCGATCCGACCGCGCCCTTCCAGCTCGCGTCCTTCTTCGACGCGGACGCGCCGGTGCGGCCCACCCGGATCCTCATGCCCGACGTGACCCTCAAGGCGCTCCGGCGCGCGCCACAGGGCGTGAAGATCTCCCTCTCCAAGGAGCTGCGCGCGCAGATCGAGCGCGTGCGGGGGATCAGCCTCGACGACCTCGGGAAGGGCAAGCTCAAGGACGCGCAGGGCTTCGACCTCGGGCTGGTCTGCTCGCTCTCCATCCCGATCATCACCATCGTCGCGCTCATGCTCCTCATCATCATCGTCAGCCTCCTCAACATCGTCTTCTGGTGGCTGCCGTTCTTCGTGCTGTGCCTGCCGCGCATCGGGAGGCGGACGTGAACGGGATCGCTGCCACGGCGCCGGTGGACGAGGGCGACCTCTTCGGCCGCGGGATGGCATTCCCGCCGCGCGTCGGGCCGGACGGCCGGATGGCCTGGTCGAGCGGCCCCGAGAACGTGCGGGAGGCGCTGCGGGTGGTCCTCCTCACCGCGCCGGGCGAGCGCGTGATGCTCCCGGCGTTCGGCGGGGGGCTGCGGGCGTTCCTCCACCAGCCCAACGTCGCCGCCACGCACCGCCGGATCGAGGCGGCGATCGCGGACGCCGTCCAGCGCTGGGAGCCGCGGGTGCGGCTCTCCGCCGTCGACGTGGCGCCCGCCGACGACGACCCCGCCGCCGCCGTCGCGACCCTGCGCTACGCCCTCGTCACCAGCGGCCTGGAGGAGCAGCTCCGGGTCCGCGTGCAGCTCTCCACCGGGACCTGATCGATGCCGCTCCCCGCGCCTCCCATCGACTCGCGCAGCTACCGCGACATCGTCGCCGAGGCGCTGGCCCGGGTCCCGGTCCACAACCCGGAGTGGAACAACTTCAACGACTCCGATCCGGGCGTCACCGTCCTCCAGGTCTTCGCCTTCATGGCGGAGAGCGTGATCTACCGGGCCAACCTCATCCCGGACCGGAACCGCCGCGAGTTCCTCCGGCTCCTCGGGATCCCGCTCCAGCCCGCCCGCCCCGCGCGCACCGTCGTCGCCTTCGCGCTGCAGAAGGGCGCCGCCCCCACCGTCGTCGGCGTCTCGGAGGAGCTGTACGCCGGGAGCCTCCCCTTCGTCCCGGAGCGCGGCCTGGTGGCGTATCCGATCGAGGGGCGCGTCTACTCGAAATCGCGGGTCGAGGAGCCGCGCCGCTCGCAGATCCAGGCCGTCTACGAGAAGCTGTACGCCTCGATCCGGCAGCCACTCCAGGCGCTCGACTTCTACGAGACGCTGCCGCTCGCCGCGCCGGTGCCGGGCGCGCCGCTGCCTGCGGTGGACCTCACCGGGACGGTGGACCGGAGCCTCTGGCTCGCGCTCTTCGCGCTGGACCGCGGCGACGCCGCCAGGGCCGCGGCGCGCGCCATGCTCGCCGGCGGGATCCTCACCCTGGGCGTCGTCCCGGCCGCCGACGTGGAGGGCCGCGTCCTCCTCCCCGCCTCGCCATCGGCCGCGAACGCCGGCCCGCAGCTGGTCTTCGAGCGGCCGGACCTGACCCAGGCGGGCCCGGCCTACCTTCCCATCGACGTCGCCTACTCGGACGACGTCCTCTCCACGTCGGGCGTCGTCGAGCTGCGGCTCCCCGGGGTGGACGGCCTCCAGACCTGGGACGCGCTCGGGCCGCTCGACGTGGGCGTGGGCGGCTACCCGCCGGCGCTCGACAACGCCGATGACCTGGACCGGCTGGTCACCTGGATCCGGATCCGCGTGCCCAGGTCGGCCGAGGAGGTGGACGGCGGCGCCCAGACCAGCGCGGCGCTCTCCTGGATCGGGCCGAACGCCACCACCGTCGTGCAGCGGACGCACGTCCAGGGCGAGCGGCTGCCCGACGGCACCGGCGAGCCGGATCAGTCGGCGGTGCTGGCGCGGCCGCCCGTCATCGCCTCCTCGGTCCAGCTCGCGGTGAACGGCGAGCCCTGGCAGCAGGTGGACGACCTCGCCGACGCCGGGCCGGAGATCCCCCCGGTGTCGCCGCGGACCGCCGCGCCCGTCTACGCGCCGCCGCCCGCGCCCCCCAAGGCCTACACGCTCGACGCGGCCACCGGCGAGGTCGCCTTCGGGGACGGCGCCCGCGGGATGCGGCCGCCCGCCGGCGCGCTCGTCACCTGCACCTACGACCACTGCGACGGCCTGAGCGGCATGGTGGGCATCGGCGCCATCTCCAAGACGACCACGCTCCCGGGCGTCCAGGTCTCGAACCCGGTGCCGACCTGGGACGCCGCCGACGCGGAGACCGTGGCCGGGGCGGAGGAGCGGATCCCCGCCACCTGGCGCCACCGGAACGTGCTCGCCACGCAGGACGACTACGACCGGATCACCCGCGAGACACCCGGCGTCGCCGTCGGGCGCGTGGTGGTGCTGCCCCTCTTCCACCCGGACCAGCCGGAGCAGACGTCGGACGGCGTGGTCACGGTGATGGTCATCCCGGCGACGGATCCGAACCAGCCGGACGCCCCGGAGCCCGACCAGCTCTTCCTCGACACGATCTGCCGGTACCTCTCGCCGCGGCGCATCGTGACCGTCGAGCTGCACGTCCGCGGCCCCGCCTACGTGCCCATCGCGGTGGGCGTCGGGATCCAGGCCGTCCCCACCGAGCCCGAGGGCCCTCTCCGCGACAGCGTCCGCGCCGCGCTCCTCGGCTTCCTCTCGCCGCTCCGGGGCGGCTTCGACGGGACGGGCTGGCCGCTCGGCAAGGCCGTCGACCCGGCGGAGCTGTCGGCCGCGGCGGCGCGGGTGACGGGCGTCGCCAAGGTGACCGGGCTCCTCCTCCTCGACTCGGCGGGCCAGCCCCTCCCGAACGGGCAACCGCTCACCGGCCTGCAGCTCCCGCGCGTCGCCGCCTGCGTCGTCACCTCCGGCGCGCCACCCTCCGCGGCCGATCTGGCCGGCGGCACCCCGCCCGCCGACGCACCCCCCGCCGTGCCGGTGCCCGTCGTCCCCGAGGAATGCTGATGGACGTCAACGGCACCCACTTCCACCTCCTGCTCGGACGCCGCGACTGGCAACCGGTCATCGAGGCCTCGGCGGGCGGCGCCGGCGACGTCGGCCGCTGGCTCGACGCCGCCGGCGTGGCGCCCGCGGACCGCGAGGCCGCCGCGGCGGCCCTCCTCCCGCTCGAGTGGGACGAGGCGCTCGGCGCGGTCGCCCTGGTGCGCCGGCTCCCGCTCCTGCGCCCTGCCGCGGGCACCCGCCCGCTCGCCGCCGGCGACCGGCGCGGCGCCTGCGCGGACGCGTTCGGGAACCTCTTCTGGATCGACGGCGATCGCGTCCGCATCCGCGTCCTCCCCGCCGGGCTCGACGCCGCCTCGGAGTGGTGGCGCACCGACGCGCTCGGCCCCCGCCGGGTCCCCGCGCGCGGCCCCTTCCACCCGGCCGGCCCGCCGCCGGCGCCGCCGGGCCTCTCGCTGCGCGGGCTCGCCGTGAACGCGGCGCACCTCCTCGTCGCCGGGACGCTCGGCCCCGGCGGCCTGGTCGTGCAGGACCTCGACGCGATCGCCGACGCCTCGCTGTGGCGCTGGCCCGAGGCGGTCGGCTTCTCGCCGTTCGCGCTCGCGCCGGCGCCCGACGGCGGCATCGCGATCCTCGACCTCCCCGACGGCGGACCCCCGCGCCTCTGGCGGCTCGACGCGACGCTGTGCCCCGTGGACCTGGGCGCGCCGCTGGTGCTCTCCGCGGCCCGGCCGGAGGTGTTCCACCCGCAGGCGAGGGCTCCGGGCACGCGCCCGGCCGCCCTCTTCGCCGGACCCGTGGACCTCGACCTCGCCTCGCCCATCGACGCGGTCGCGCCGGTGGACGTGACGGTCCTCCCCGACGGATCGATCCTCGTGCTCGACGCGGGAGGGGCCGGCGGGCCCGCCCGCGTCCTGCGGTACCGCGGCGGCGCGCTCTCCGCCGCGGTGGCCCTCGACGCCGCGGCCGTGCAGCCGCACCTCGGGGAAGGGCTCGCCGGCGGCCACGCCTTCGCCTTCCTCCCGGCGCCGGACGCGCCCGCGGGCGCCGTCCGAGGCCAGCTCCTGCTCGCGCTCCGCGACGCCGCGCAGGTGTTCGCCTTCGACCTCCTCGCCGAGGGCGACCTGTTCCGGCTCGACCTCCTGCCCCGGCTCCTCCCGCTCCAGGCCTTCGGCGGGAAGGCGCTCGTGTCCGTCGGCGGCGACGTCCGCTACGACATGGGCGATCGCTGGATCGCGCTCGCCGAGCAGCCCCGGGCCCGCTACTTCCGCGAGGCCTGGGCGGACGGGGCGCCCCTGCGATTCGACGGCAAGGTCCCGCAGTGCGTCTGGCACCGCCTGGCGCTCGACGCCTGCGTCCCGCCCGGCACCGAGGTGGACGTCCTGGCGCGCGCCGCGGACGACCCCGCCGATCTCGACGGCGTCGGCTGGGAGGAGCAGCCGCGCCCGTACCGCCGCGCCGACGGCTCGGAGCTGCCGTTCGACCGGCCCTTCGGCGACACCGGCGGGGACCCGCGCTTCGGCACCTTCGAGACGCTGCTCCAGTCCGCGGTGGGCCGGTGGCTGGAGCTGCGCCTGGTGCTGCGCGGCGACGGCCGCGCCAGCCCGCGGGTCCGTGCCCTGCGCGCCTGGTACCCCCGCTTCTCGTACCTGCGCCAGTACCTGCCGGCGGTCTACCGCGAGGATCCCGCCTCGGCGGGCTTCCTCGAGCGCTACCTCGCCAACCCGGAGGGCATCTTCACGGCGCTCGAGGGGCGCGTGGCCGCCGCCGAGGCCCTGCTCGACCCTCGCCTCTCGCCGCCCGAGTTCCTGCCCTGGCTCGCGGGCTGGCTCGGCGCCTCGATCGACGCCTCGTGGGACGAGGCGCGGCAGCGGCTCTTCGTCCGGAACGCCTGGCTCCTCTTCCGCTGGCGGGGAACGCCGCTGGGCCTCCTGGCCCTCGTCCGGCTCGCGACCGATCCCTGCCCCGACGACTCCCTCTTCGACCCGCTGCGCGACGGCCAGGGCTCGGCCGCGGACGGCTACGGGGGAAGCCGGCTCCGGATCGTGGAGGGGTTCGAGCTGCGCAGCGTGCCGGGGCTCCTGATCGAGACCGAGGACGTCGCCGGAGGGCCGGCGGTCGTCCCGCTCGACGCCCGGTGGACGCCAGGCCAGGGCGGCACCGCGCTCGACGCGCGCTGGGGCGCGTTCCTCCGGGCGCGCTACGCCGCGACCGGCGACGCGGGGGACGGCCCCGCGCTGGCCCGCCTCGCGGCAGCGTGGGATCCCGCGCCGCCCCCGCCCTCGTTCGCCGCCGCAATGTTCTCGCCGGTGCTCCCCGCCTCCGAAGGAAAGGCGGCGGACTGGCGCGACTTCGCCACCAGCGTCCCGGTCGCCGCCTGGGCACCCGCGGTGGCGGGCGACACCCCCGCCTGGCAGGACTTCCTCGCCCGGCGCTACGGCCACGCCGACGCCCTCTCCGACGCGTGGGGGCTCGCGGGCGGGGCGCGATTCTCCTCCTTCAAGGCGGTGGCGCTGCCCGCGGAGGACGCGCTGCCCGCCGACGGCGCGCCGCTCGCCGACTGGGCGGCGTTCGCCTCGCTGGCGCTCCCCATCCGGCGCAACGCCCACCGGTTCACGGTGCTGGTCCCCGGCCTCCCCCAGGAGGCGCCGGAGACGCGCGCGCTGCGCGCCGCCCAGGTGGACGCGGTGGTTCGGCGCGAGCGGCCGGCCCACACGGACTTCGAGGTGAAGCAGTTCTGGGCGCTGTTCCGCGTCGGCCTGGCGCGGCTCGGCGTGGACAGCGTCCTCGGCGACAGCGGGCGGTTCGTCGCGATGGTGCTCGACGCCGGGTACCTCGGCGAGGGCTGGCTCGCCGAGGGCCATCCGTGGACCAGCGCGCGCCCGGTGGTCGGGCGCGACCGCCTGCAGGGGTGACGACCATGGCCTCCGACTGCTGCGCGACCCCTTCCCCGACCGACGCGAAGAAGCGCGTGGACTACAGCTACGGTCTCGTGCTCGGCGTCGCCGAGTTCCGCACCGAGCAGGGATACTTCCTCGGGAAGCACCGCGGCCACGCGCGGGCGCTCCACGGCTACGGCACGGTGTCCGGCCTCGCGGTCTCCGCGCTGGGCTCCGAGGTGCGGGTCTCCCCCGGCCTCGCGCTCGACCCGCAGGGGCGCGAGATCTGCGTGCCCGAGCCGCAGTGCGCGCGCCTGGAGGACTGGCTCGCGCAGCGGCTGGCCGACGGCGACCTCTCCCCGCCGCTCGGGCTCTCGCCGCCCGGGCCGATGACGGCCTACGTGGTCCTCTGCTACCGCGAGTGCGAGACGGAGCGGGTCCCGGTCCCGGCGGGCCCGTGCCTCTCGCTCGACCGGAGCACGGCGCCGTCCCGGATCCAGGACGCGTTCGAGCTGGCCATCGTGGACGCTCCGCCGCCCCAGGTCGAGGAGACCGCCATCCGGATCCTGGGTGACGTGCTCGGGCACGTCCGCGTCGAGGCCGGGCCCGGCGCGCTCACGGACGCCGGGCCCCTCCTGGCGGAGATCCGCGGGCTCCTCGAGGCTTCGCCGCCGGTGGCGCCCGCCTCTCCGCCGGCCGACCTGGCGCTCGACCCCGGCCACGCCGGCGCGATCCTCCGCGAGGCGTTCCGCGTCTGGGTGACCGAGGTGCGGCCCCAGCTCGTCCCCGAGGGCGGTGGTTGCCTGGGCGGACCCCGCGATCCGTCCTGCGTCCTCCTGGCGCGCCTCGACTTCGGCGTGAAGCTGGTGAGCGGCGTCCCGCTCGTGGACGGCCCCGTCGCGGTGGACGACTCGCAGCGGCCGGTGCTCGTCGAGACGCGGCTGCTGCAGGAGCTGCTGGCGCCGTCCACCGGGACGGCCGAGGTGGGCGGAGGAGTGGCGACCGGCGGCGCGACGTACGCGGCGAGCCTCAGCCTCCCGGCCGGCGCGGCCACCCCCGTGGCTCCCACCAGCCCGGTCCTCGTGAACAATGCGCTCCCGGCGCTCAGCTTCAGCGCCGGCAGCTCCGCGGTGAACGTCGCCACCCTCCCGCGTGACCTGGCGCCCGGCGGGCCGCTCGCGGTGCGGTTGAACTGGGGCACGACCTCCACGACGCCGTCGTCCGGCACCCTCTTTACCGTCACGGTGCGCTTCATCGCCTCGGGCGACGGCGTCTCCGGGGTCTCGAGCTCGCAGACGGTGAACGTCCCTGCGCCGGCCGGCTGGCCCGCCAAGGCAACGGTCGCGGTGAGCGGGCTGGTGGCGCTCGGGGTCTCGCCGCCTCCCGGCGCGGCCCTCGTCTCCGTGACCGTGCAGGCGGCGGTCGCGGGGCTGCTCCTCTACTGCACCGAGCTGCAGTACGCGGGCCAGGGGAGCACGCCGTGACCGCCCGCTCGATCTTCGACCCGGTCATCGACCAGGGAATCTTCGACGCGAACTTCTTCGAGGGGCGCCTCCTCACGGCCGACGCGCTCCGGGACGCACAGCAGGCGCAGACCGGGCGGCAGAAGCTGCTCGCCACGGCCGTGGGCGCGGGCGTCGCGCAGGGGCTCCGGGTGCGGCTCGAGCCGGACCTGACCGCGGGGCTCCTCCAGACCGTCACCATCGAGAAGGGCCTCGCCCTCGACGGCGAGGGGAACCTGCTCCGCCTGCAGCAGGACCTGACCGCCGACGTCGTCCCTCCTACCCAGATCCCGGAGGCGCCGGCCACGCTCTTCGCGCGTTGCGCCGACGCGGCGACGCCGCAGCCCACCGTCCCGGTGGGCGTCGGGCTCTGGATCCTGGTGATGTCGCCCGCGTCCGGCTACCGGGGACGGGCCGAGAAGAGCGGCCTGGGGAGCGAGGGGAAGATCATCGGCTGCGGCAGCCGTTGGGCGGTGGACGGCGTGAGGTTCCGGCTCGAGCCGCTGCGGCCCGAGTCCATGGTCAGCGCCGGGTCGGACGTGAGGGCGCAGATCGTGTCGCTCCTCCAGGACACCGGGACGCCGGCGAGCCGGTCCCTCCTGCGGAACCTCGTGGCGCACCTGTGCCTCGGGGACCCGCAGCCGGCCTTCGCGGCGGACCCGTTCGCGCGCGCCGCTGGCGCGTCCGCGGTCCTCGACCACGGCGTGCTCGACGACCTGCGCGCCGTGGGCCGGCTCGGCGGCTGCGACGTGCCGCTCGCGCTCCTCCTGTGGAACGAGGGGGGCGTCGCGTTCCTGGACCTCTGGTCGGTGCGGCGGCGGCCGGTGCCGGCGCCGCGGTCCGTGGACTGGCCTTCGCTGGCCGCGGCGCGGGAGAGCGCGGAGGCGGAGGCGAGGTTCCTCCAGTTCCAGGACCACCTGCAGGACCTCTGGTCGTCCGAAGGGGCGCCGGTCACCGCCAAGGCCGCCGACCTGTTCGTGCGCCTGCCGCCCATCGGGTTCCTGCCCACCGCGGAGACGGCCGGCCAGGCCGGGTTCGCGCCGGACGCGTTCTTCGCGGGGCTCACCACGCGCGGGCCAATCTTCGTCGAGGGGGCCCGGCTGAAGCTGCTCTTCCGCGCAGCGCTCGGCGCGCCCGCGTTCGACGCGGCGACCTCCGAACTGGTCTGGATCTACCGCGTCCGCGAGAACGCCTTCGCGATCGACTCGGGCTCGGGCTCGCCCCAGGCCTATCGCCTATTCGTGAATGGCCACGTGCCGTACCTCGGCGACGCGCGCTACGACGCCGCGCGGTGGGACTACGCCAACTACGCCTGAAGGAGAAGACCCATGGCCTCGCTCGCACCCCCGATCACCGTCGCGAAGTCCGGCGACATCGTGGTCCCCATCAGCCAGATCGTCGACCTCCTGAAGTCCAAGCTCGCGCAGGCGGACATCGACGCGCTGCTCAGCGCGCTGCTCTCCGGCACCGGGCCGCAGCAGGTGCGCCCCGGAGACCTCATCACCTCCGACCTCGTGAACTGGATCCTGGCCCAGCTCGCCGACCTCCAGGCCCGCGTCGCCTTCCTGGAGGGGAGCATCGGCCAGTCGGGAGACGTCGTCATCACCGGCCTCATCCCGGTGGACGGCAACGTCAAGGTCGGGGACACGCTGCAGGTCCAGGGCAAGAACTTCCAGTATTCGCAGGGGCTGGTGCGCGTGTTCGTGGACCGGTTCGCGGTCGGCGGGTTCATGACGGGCACCACCGACGAGCTGCTCATCTTCCCGGTGCCGACCCAGATCAACGACGTCCCCGCCACCGGGCGGCCGGCCATCCTCACCGTGAGCAACAACCAGTCGAGCAAGCAGGCCGTGCTGTTCCTGCGCCCCGCCATGACGCTCGCCGGCTACTTCGAGCTCAACGAGGTGGAC